>CAKVIS010000003.1 GCA_934754415.1 uncultured Bulleidia sp. | reverse complement strand
ATTTTTTAATCAGATTGATTTCCAGTACAAGAGACTCTTTTTCAGTTTTGGTAACAATGAAATCAAAGTCTTCTATATGAGACACCATTTTGGTAGTTTTAAAATCATGTGCTCCTACAAAATACTGATTCACTCTGTTATGCAGATCTTTTGCTTTACCTACATAAATGATTTCTCCATGTTTATCTTTCATCTGATAACTGCCGGGAGAATGCGGAATATTCTGCAGTTTAGCCTTGATATATTCTTTATCCATACTTATTTCATGGTAACAACAGTTGCACCAGTCCCTCCTTCATTAGGAGCACCAAGTCTGAAGCTTTTAACCATAGAATCTTTTGCAAGCTGTTTATGTACAGCTTTACGCAAAGCCCCTGATCCATCTCCATGAATAATACGGAAAAACTTCAGATTGTGTACTTTGGCATTATCAATATAGGCATCCATGGTATCCAGTGCTTCATCCACATGCATACCAATAAGATTGCACTCCAGAGGCATAGAAGTAAAAATGGATTCATTGGAAGTATAAGAGACAACCGGTTCCTGTTTGACATGTGCAAGATGCCTGTTGCTTGGACGTATCTGGTTTCTTTTGACTCTCAGCTCTCTGCCATTCAGCAAAATAACCACATCTTTCTTTTCCAGTTTGACAACTTCACACAGCTGATTACTGCTGACAAGTTCTACAGCATCCCCCACCTCAAAAGTATG
This sequence comes from uncultured Bulleidia sp., assembly GCA_934754415.1. GTDB lineage: Bacteria > Bacillota_I > Bacilli_A > Erysipelotrichales > Erysipelotrichaceae > Bulleidia. The sequence goes on along the minus strand of CAKVIS010000003.1, from coordinate 96,064 downwards.
ATGAACATCTATCTTTTTAGAATGTTCCTCTTCAATAGGTTCCAGTTTCTTCCTTTCTTCTATCATTTCATGATACTTTGCATTAGTACCTTTTTTGCGCACTTCCTGAAGAACAGAATCTGCCTGTTCCTTTACCTGTTCCAGATATTCCTGTGCTTCCTGTTTGGCTTTATCCAGATATTGCTGACGAGTATTTTCCAGCTGTTTTGTTTTCTTTTCAAGCTCTTTTTCCAGGGAAGCATTCTTCTGTAACATAGTATCCAGTTCCTGCTGTTTTAACACATTGATCTGTAACTGCTGTTCCAGTTTTTCCATCAGTTCCTCTTCCTGTGTTTTTGCCTGATTCTTTAAAAATCTTGCATATGAGACAATAGATTTTGGAAGACCATATTTCAAAGCCACTTCAAAAGCATTGGACTGCCCTGTCAGACCTTCAAGATAAACATACGTCGGTGTCAGTTTTTCCATATCAAACTGAACACTGGCAAGCAAAATATCCTTATGTCTTTTTCCATACGTTTTCAAGCGGTTGTAGTGTGTTGTTGCTACAGTCAGACATTGTTTTTCTCTTAAATCATTCAAAATAGCAATTGCAAGAGCCTCCCCTTCACTTGGATCTGTACCGGAACCTACTTCATCCAGCAAAATCAGCGAATCTGCTGTAGCTTCTTTACATAATGTTGCCTGCTTCATCATATGGGCAGAGAAATTTGACAAAGAGGAAGCCACACTCTGATCATCACCGATATCCACAAAGATCTTATCAAAGAAAGGAATCAATGCACTTTTACAAGGAAGCGGAATTCCCGCATATGTCATTAAAGTGAAAAGACCGATAACTTTCATAGAAACTGTCTTACCACCGGTATTAGGACCTGTAATCAGTAATACTCTGTGAGGAGGATCTATATGATAATCATTTGCCACAACCTTCTCAGGATCAATTAAAGGATGTCTTGCTTCAAGGATATCCAATTGTTTTTCATTGGTAAGATCCGCCACTGTAGCATCATGCTGTTTTCCCCATTCTGCTCTTGCATAAATTGCATCAAGCACAGCAAGAGTTTCCACATTGGATAACAGAACGTATGCATGTTTTCCAACTTCCTTTGTACACTCTCTTAAAATCTTTGCAATTTCTTCACGTTCTGCGTTTATCAAAGACTCTTTCTTATTATTCACTACAACAAAAGCTGCAGGTTCTACATAACTTGCCTGTCCGGAGGCACTGTCACCGTAAACGATTCCTCCCAGAGTATTCTTTAAAGAAGCTTTTACAAGTACTACGGCTCTGCCATTTCTTGTTGTGACAATATTATCCACTACACTTTCTGAATGTCTGGATAAAAATTGATTGGCACAGGAAGATATTTCATGATCGATATGTCTTAGCTGATTACGTAAAGATCTGAGTTCTGCACTGGCATTATCCTTCACTTCTCCATATTCATTAAAAGTATTCTGCAGCTTTCTTAACAGTACAGGCTGTAATTCCAATGTAGAAAACAATTCCAGAATGTCTGCGTATTTTTCTTTGTCTAATTGTTGCGCATAAGCCAAAGTTGTACTCATACCTTCAAGGAAATGTATAATCTGAACAAAATCCTGTTCTTTTAAAGCTCTGTCTCTTAAAGCATTTTCAAGGCTCATGGAAATATCACGTATACCTGGTAATGGCAAAGGTCCAAAAGAAACTACACTGGAGAGTGCCTGCCTTGCACGTGTAGTATCCTGACGAATCGTTAATGTATCAAAAGAAGGATGCAGATTGTGAATCCGCTGTTTCCCCAGTGAAAAACAACATAATTTTTCTATTTCATCACGAATCACATCAAATTCAAGACTTGTTTCTAATGACATTACTGTCCTACCTCCTCAACAGCTTCCTGGGAATACCCATGGGTTTTTAGCCATTGTTTAATCGTATCTCTTTGTTCCTGCTGTAACTGTCCGGCATCATGAATAAGAGAATCAAATGCCTGAGATTCCATCCATGGCTGTACTGTATCTCTTGTAATGACATTGACTGTAGAACGCACAGGATTCAGCCAAGTTCCCTGAATGACTTCTTCACCATTTGTAAAACAAGGAAGACCTAAAATCACACAAAGAATCATCAGCCAGATAATACCGGTAAGCATGTGTAAAATACCTCCAAATACTGAAGAAAGTGTACCTAATACAGGTATATTTTTTAATCCTTTCACAAAATGTTCCATAAATGCAAAGAATATCTTCACAATAATAAACATCAGTAAAAACCAGATGATTTCATTCAGAAATACACTCAAAGTTTCCTGCATTGGTGTATCCTTCAGCGGAGTCCAGGCATCATTCCAGATATGCGCATACTCGGCAAAGATTGGTCCAACTACACAGGCAATCCATAGTCCCACAGCTGTACCGAATATATTAATCAGAGAACGAACGATCCCCTTTCTGTATCCCGTAATAAACATTCCGATAAAAAATACTGCAATACCAATATTGATATATATAAAATGATCAGTTGAAATTGTCATAAAACCTCCTGAAAAGCAAAAAACTGCTATGCTCACCTGCAAAGTATAGTATAAAATACAGCTATGGCAAATTCTATTACTTTAAAATTAACTTCCTCACAGGAAAATCAACTGTACACAGTATACAGTGCATATCAACAACCTCCTGTTCCCTACAGCAAATGGAGACTGAAACTGAATGGTTGTGTCATCACCTGTTACCAAAGCGGAAAAACGCTGTTTCAGGGAGAAAATGCAGAAAAATATGCCAAAAACTATATATCTTCCACGCACCAGGCTCAACACAAAACAGTTTCCGTACATCAAAGTTCTGCTCAATATCCTCAGGCAGGAAGCGATGAAGTAGGTACAGGAGACTATTTAGGACCAGTGGTTGTTGCAAGTGCCTATGTAGATGAATCACATGTGCATTTTCTGGAATCTCTTGGTGTCAAAGATTCCAAAGCAGTCACAGATAAAGATATTGAAAACATAGGAAAACAAATTATTGAAGTCATACCACATTCCGTATTGATTGTGTCCAACAGAAAATATAATGCTGTTCATTCTACAACCAATCTGAATGCTATCAAGGCAAAGCTGCATAATCAGGCCTATGTCAACCTGTCAAAAAAAGTCACATTGCCTGCTTTATGTGTCGTAGATCAGTTTGCAGAAAAAGGATTGTATTATCACTATCTGAAAAATGAATCTCAGGTTATCAGAACTCTGCATTTTGAAACCAAAGCAGAAAATAAATATCTGTCTGTTGGCACAGCCAGTATCATTGCAAGATATACTTTCCTGGAATACTGGAAGAAGATGGAAGAACATTATGCTATGACTTTTTATAAAGGAGCCGGAGATAAAGTCAATGCATGTGCCAGAGAATTTATTGAAAAGTATGGTGAGAAAGAACTTGGCAACATTGCAAAACTGCACTTTAAAAACACCGAAATCGTTCTAAAAAAACAATGATCCGTCACGATCATTGTTTTTCTGTATTCGGGCTCTTCTCTACTGTCAGATGAATAGCAGTATCCATCTGCTGCAGTTCTACTCCTGCAGCCATCAACATTTTCTTAGAAGCCTGTGTAGCTTCGGTATCAGAGTATTTATCTGATTCATATACGATTTTCTTGATACCTGACTGAATGATTGCCTTGGCACATTCATTGCATGGAAATAAAGAAACATAGATAGTACAACCGTTTACAGGCCATTTACTGTTTAAAATAGCATTCAGTTCTGCATGAACCACAAAGGCATATTTCGTAGACAGTACACTGCCAACCCTTGCCCATGGAAAATCATCGTCACTGCATCCTTTTGGCATTCCATTATATCCAACAGAAACTACTCTGTGATTCTCATCCACAATAGCAGCACCCACCTGGGTATTTGGATCTTTGGAACGTAAAGCAGACAGATGTGCCAGGCCCATAAAGTATTCATCCCAGCTTAATACATTTTCTCTTTTCATATCATTCCTCGTACGGTTCTTTTTCCTGTAAAGTATTCAGTAATTCTTTAAAGTATTCAGGTAATGGTGCTTCAAATACCATAGTCTCATGAGTAGTCGGATGAACAAGTGTCAATCTGCAGGCATGTAATACTTGTCCCTGTGTATCCATGTATGGACATTTCTTCCCGTATTTTTCATCTCCCATCACAGGATAGCCACAATACTTCATATGTACACGAATCTGATGAGTTCTTCCTGTTTCAAGAGAGCATTCTATATAGGTACTGCGGGCAAATCTTTTTAAAATCTTATAGTGTGTTCTTGCAGGTTTACTGTTGGTATCTGTTACAGCCATTTTCTGTCTGTCTCGTCTGTCTCTGCCAATTGGAGCATCAATAACAGCCGCTTCTGATTTCAAAACACCTGTCACAATAGCACGGTATTCTCTATGACAGGTTTTATCTTCCAGCTGTTTTGCGATGCTTCTATGTGCTTCATCATTTTTACAGACCACTAAACATCCTGTGGTATCCTTATCAATTCTGTGCACAATACCCGGACGGATCTTTCCATTAATACCGGATAAGTCTTTGCAGTGGTACAGCAGTGCATTCACAAGAGTACCGGAATAAATACCCGGAGCGGGATGAACAATCATCCCTTTTGGTTTATTGATGACAATAATATCAGAGTCTTCATAGAGAATATCCAGAGGGATATCTTCAGGAAGTACATTGATTTCTTCATTTACCGGAATATCCGCTTTGATTTCATCACCAGTTTTCACTTTGAAACTGCTGCGTACAGTTTTTCCATTCACTTCAATCGCCTGATTTTCACATAATTCCTGAATACGTGTTCTTGACAGCTCTGACACTTCAGAAAGATATTTATCTATACGTAACGGAGATGCACATTCTACCGTAAACACTTCCATTGGCATTATTTTTCCTCCTTCATTGTGCAAATAAATAACAGAAATACGCCAATGCATAAAGCACAGTCGGCAATATTAAATACAGGAAACGGATACCCAAAGATATTAAAGGATAAAAAGTCTCTTACATAAGACAGACACAGTCTGTCTATAAAGTTACCTGCTGCACCTGCAATCATCAGGCAAAGAGCAGTTTCCTGTACAGGTGTGGTTTTTTTTGTAAGCAGGTACCACAGCATCACTCCAATAGCTACAGCTGACACCAGTGTCAGCAATGCCGTCTTGGAAGATAACATACTCCATGCAGCACCTGTATTCTTTAAATATTCAATTTGGAAAAATCCAGGTATCACGGTAACTGGTAAGGAAGCACTGCTTTGCACACAGAATTTGGTTACCTGATCTAAAATTAGAACGATAGTTATCCAAAGAATTCTCTTCATTTCTTTTTGTTCCTTTCTGTAAACACGGCAAACGGCTCCAGTTCAAAAGGTTCATAAACTGCCTGTAGTTTCTCATAAGATTTGTCAAAATCCTCAGAAGTATATTCTTCCTGTAATCTTGCAAGAAGCTTTTGTTTCAGAAGTTCACTGTGTTCTCTTTCAAACTCTTCACTTCTTTCAAATACAACTTTCCCAGTCTGATCCATCAATACTATCTGCCAGGAAAATCCCTTTTCTTTCAGCAAAGCCTGTTTCATAGAATCTTCTGCTTCATGAATATCAAAAGGAAGATCACTGCATTCAAGACAATCTTCAATTTCCAACAAGAATGCGTCTACACACCCTTTCTGTATAAAGTGAAAAATCACTTCATTTCTTCGAGCACTCTTGATTTCTTCATCCATCCAGATATCACTTCTGACCATAAATAAGAAAGTGTTATCTGCGTAATCCAGATAGATACCATCCATGGCATCTTTTACAGTATCATTTACGTTATATATTTTCATCTTAGGCATTGTACCATAAAAAAAACCGGTGTTAAACCGGTAAGTCTTACTGATTCTTATATGCCTTTAAAGCCTGTGCAATCTGATCAGGACAGGAGGTTGGTTTCATTCCGCAAAGTGTACCATCCAGTCTGTCGATAACGTGATCTACACTTTCTCCTTTTACAAGAGCGGAAATGCCTTTCAGATTACCGTTACATCCACCGATAACTTCCAGCTTTTCAATAGTGTTGTCCTCATTGATATCCAGAATGATTTTTCTGGAACAAACCCCTTTTGGTGTATATTCAAAATGTGCCATATATTTCTCCTTCAATTACACACGTATTCTATCAAAGACATACTTCATAATCAATTCTCATGCTTTATGTGGTAAAGTATTGGCATGGAAATTACAGATTTAAAACCTTATTTACAAGATGCCTTACATAGTAAAGGCATCAATACCCTTTCAGAAGTACAACAGTGCATGGAAGATATTTTAAAAAATGAAGATGTATGTGTTATTTCTCCTACAGGGAGCGGAAAAACACTTTCTTACGTATTACCTGTTTTACAGAAACTGGAAATACAGACCACTAAGAAACATCTTCCTTTTGCTCTGATTCTTGTTCCAACAAGAGAGCTTGCTTTACAGGTAGCTTCTGTAATACGTTCTCTTCTGGAACATACCGAAGGTATCCGTACAGCAGTATTAACAGGAGGTGTGGATATCCAGAAACAAATTCGTTCTTTTTCACATGGAGCAGATATTGTAGTAGGGACACCCGCAAGAATATGCGATCATTTAAGAAGACACACCCTGAAGCCTAAAAATGTACAGATGGTGGTTCTTGATGAAGCAGATGAAATGCTGAGTATGGGATTTGAAGAAGATGTCTTAAAGGTACTTTCTTCTCTCGATGTACATCAGACATTGCTGTTTTCTGCCACAACCAATGATCATGTACAAAAACTCAGTGCCTCTATTCAGATACGTCCGTTATTTCTGAAATATACAGAAAGTAATGTGCTTCCTCAGCATATTCACTTTAAGTGGTTTGCGATATCTGAAAAAAGGAAACTGAAAGTATTACAGTCTCAGTTATCTGACCAGCCTGCTCTGGTATTCTGCAATACAAAAAAGCAGGCAGAGGAACTGTATCAGACATTAAAAGATCAATATAGCTGTAATCGTATTTACAGTGGTATGGATCCAAAAGTCAGAAAACAGATTCTGCAGGATTTTAAAAATCATACCTTTTCTACACTCATCTGTACAGATTTATTAGGCAGAGGAATAGATATCTGTGAAGTGGAACTGGTTATCAACTATGCCTACCCTGAAACAGATGTCCTGTTCACTCATAGAATCGGAAGAACAGCAAGAGCGAATCACACTGGTACATGTATCACGTTTTTAAGTAACAGAGAACTGACCAGATTGCAGGATATAGAAACAATAGTCAGACAACCTATAAAATTACAAAGGCTATGAAAAAAAACATCCGGACGTTGTGCTCCGGATGTTTTAGCATCTTAATAGTTTTCTTTTTTAACTTCGAAGAAAGCCTGAGGGTGATTGCATACTGGACAAACAGCAGGTGCTTTTTCAGCAACAACTGTATAACCACAGTTTCTGCACTGCCATGTAACTTTGTCTTTCTTAACGAAAACTTCACCGTTCTTCAGGTTGCTCAGAAGTTTCTGGTAACGTTCATCATGTTCTTTTTCAATGGCACCAACACCTCTGAATTTAGCGGCGATTTCAGGGAAACCTTCTTCATCAGCTACTTCTGCAAATTCTTTGTACATAGATGTCCATTCATAGTTTTCACCTTCAGCAGCCTGTCTTAAGTTGTCTGCTGTATTATGAAGTTCTCCACCCTGTAACAGTTTGAACCACATTTTAGCGTGTTCTTTTTCATTTAATGCAGTTTCCTGGAAAATAGCAGCGAGCTGTTCATAACCCTCTTTCTTTGCTTTAGAAGCGAAGAAATCGTATTTATTACGTGCCTGGCTTTCTCCTGCGAATGCTGCCTGTAAATTAGCTTCAGTCTTTGTTCCTTTTAAGTCCTTCATATATTTTAACATCTCCTTTGTTTGTACTTACACTATAGAATAGTTTTGCATTTATTGCAAGTAAAAAGCATACCTAATTGGTATGCTTTTAAATATTGTTCTGTATTGGCATTTCGAAATAGAAAGTACTGCCTTCCTTCACTTTGGACTTTACTCCATATTTAAGATTATGCAGATCAAGAATCTGCTTAACAATAGCAAGCCCAATACCACTGCCGGAGGAAACACGTACATGTTCCTTATCTATTTTGTAATAACGATCCCATATATCGTGCAGTTTATCTTCGGCAATTCCTTCTCCAAAGTCCTGTACGGAAATTGTTACAGTATCCTCATGAATCTCTTCTTTAACAATAATATGTTTATTATTACCGGAGTAATTGATAGCATTGGTCATGAAGTTGTTAAAGACCTGCTGCATACGTTTTTTATCTGCATAGACTATAGCAGATCTATCCAGCTGTACTTCTATCTTATATCCATCCTGATACATATAGACATCATACTTACGTAATTCCTCCTGTATCATCTGTGTGATATCAAAAGATGTTTTCTCAAGAGTAATACGATTATCCTGAAATCTGGACAAATCCAGCAGATCATTCACAAGCTGATTCAATCTTTTAGATTCATCAATAATCACCTGTAGATTCTCATCTGTTTTTTCTCCCGGCAGCTCTTTCATCATTTCTCCATACCCGGAAATCATTGTTAAAGGCGTTCTTAAATCATGGGATACATTGGCAAGAAGATCTCTTTTGGCCTTATCCGCCTTCTGAATATCTTTTGCGGCATTAGATAGCGTTGTATTCAGTTCCTCCGCTTCTTTATATTTATTAGTCGAAGGATCTACCTCGTATTTTCCGCTGCCCAGTCCTTTGGCAGCTTCATTGATTTTAGATAATGGTTTTTCAATTCCTCGGTAGATAACAAAAGTAAGACCAATGACTGCTATCAGAATACCAATCGATAAATAAGAAAGCTGTTTTTTCAAAGTCTTAGTTGTGGCAGATACAGGAGATATTCCGCTGTAAATCATTAATACCCCTTTTCCGCTCTTACCTTCTACAATACGAGTATAGATAATATTCTTGAAATCATTGGAAGCTAAGGTCCACCAGTTTCTGGAAATCATGGAAACGTTATGACTGATGGAAACGTAGGTGTTATTTTTACTTCCTGCTGCTTTTTGAATCAGATCATTGATTCTTTCCTGAGACATCTGTGAAAATGCTGTACATTGCTGATTCTTCATCGTCATAGTTGCGTCCTTATAGTTCAGCACAATACATGTATCATTCTGAACTGACGAATTAAAAACGATATCTTCCAGAGTATCCTCATCAATGGCACTTGCAATCTCTTCTCCTGCATATTTCACACTGCTGAGTTTGCTGGACTCATACATAGGTTCCAGCAATACAATCTGAAACAGGAAAAGTAGTGCTATAAGCACTACTGCAAATAAAATCAGATATCTTCCTATTTTCCATTTCAAACTAATTTTCTTTTTCAAAACGGTACCCTATCCCTCTCAGTGTAACGATGTATTTTGCATATGGTCCAAGATTTTTTCTCAGCAGTTTGATGTGTGTATCCAGAGTACGATCATCTCCAAAGAAAGTATATCCCCAGACATTAGACAGCAACTGTTCTCGCGTCAGAGCTATACCTGCATTTTTTGCAAGATATGCAAGCAGTTCATATTCTTTTGGAGATAAGGCAATACGTTCTTTGTCAATAGTGACTGTACGTGCAGAGAAGTCTATTTCCATATTTCCCACTTTCATCACATCTTTTACAGTTGCCTGAGGATGTACGCGTTTTAAAATTGCATGAATTCTCATCATGAGTTCTTTGGAAGAAAATGGTTTGACCACATAATCATCCACCCCTATATCAAATCCATGAATACGATCATATTCTTCACCCAATGCGGACAGAAGAATAAACGGCATATCCGGATGGATTTTCTTAATTTCCTTCACGGCGGAAAAACCATCCAGTCGAGGCATCATGATATCCATAACGCAAAGATCATACGTATTCTTTTCACACTTTTCCACTGCTTCCATACCATCACATGCTTCATCTATAGTAAAGCCTTCAAATTCAGCATATTTTCGAATCATATTACGTATCATCTGTTCATCGTCAACAATAAGTAATCTTGTCATGTATATCCACCTCTTTTCTTTTCAGCATTAAACCATATCCATGTGTAGGATATGTGAAGTTTTCTGCATTATTTTGTGAATTCTTCAATAGCATCCGCTACTGTATCAATAGCTTCCACCTTTAGATCTTCAATTGTACCTTTGTCCGCACATTCTGCAATACGTGGATCCAGAGGCACTTCTCCAATCACGGAAAGGCCATGCTTAAGTGCAATTTCCTTTGTATGAGACTGACCGAACACATACATTTTTTCATGACAGTTTGGACATTCCACATAGCTCATATTTTCCACAAGACCAATGACAGGAATATTCATCTGACTTGCCATGTTAATAGCTTTTTCTACAACCATTCCCACAAGTTCCTGTGGTGTTGTCACAATAATAATTCCATCTAAAGGATAAGACTGGAACGCTGTTAATGGCACATCGCCTGTTCCCGGAGGCATGTCCACAAACATGTAATCTACATTATCCCAAAGAACTTCTGTATAGAACTGTTTCAAAAGATTTGTCACAATAGAAGCTCTCCAGATTACAGGCGTATCGTCTGTATCCAGCAACATGTTTGTAGAAACCACCTGGATACCATTCTTTGTAACAGCAGGATAAGCATAGGTACCATCTCCCATCAATTTATCTTTGATACCAAATGCTTTTGCCTGAGAAGGTCCTGTAATATCTCCGTCCAATACAGCTGTTCTGAAACCTCTTCTTGCCATTTCAGATGCCATTAAAGAGGTGACAAAGGATTTACCTACCCCACCTTTTCCGCTGACAACACCGATCATATGACGGATAAGTGTTTTATCCTTAGGTGTAAACTTAGAAATTGTTTTAGAACTGCAGTTGGAACTGCAGTTTTCACAGTTGTGATCACAACTGGATGGATTTTTATTCTCGCTCATATATCCTCCTACATTCATCACGTCTATCATAGCAGATAAGTCAAGAAATCTGTTCACATACGTCTTGGCACATGGTAAAATATAGCTGTTTGTCAAAGGAGAGTCGTTGAATATGGCAGGTTATGTAGTTGTTGGTTCCCAATGGGGAGACGAGGGTAAAGGTAAAGTCGTCGATCTGTTAGGCACAAAAGTCAATGTAGTTGTTCGTTATCAGGGTGGTAATAATGCAGGCCACACCGTTGTAGTAAATGGTAAGAAAACTGTTTTACATTTATTACCTAGCGGCATTTTAAATCATGATGCTTTATGTGTCATCGGTCCAGGTGTTGTTGTCAATCCATTTGTTTTATTCCAGGAAATTGACACTTTGGAAGCACAGGGTCAGAACTGTGATAATATTCGTATAAGTGATAGAGCGCATATCCTTATGCCATACCATGTACGTTTGGATGAATTAAAGGAAGCACGTGCATCCAAATATAAGATTGGCACAACAAAGAACGGTATCGGTCCTTGCTATGCCGATAAATATACACGTATCGGTTTAAGAATGTGTGACTTGAGAGACTGGGATACATTCCAGGATAAACTCAAGGACACACTGGAACTTAAAAATGCAGAAATCACTAAAATCTATGGCGGTGAACCATTTGATTATGATGAGCTGATTAAAGAATTTGAACCAATCAGAGACAGAATCGTGCCTATGATGGTAGATGCAACAGAACTTGTCAATGATGCTCTGGAGCAGAATAAGATTGTCTTATTTGAAGGCGCACAGGCAAATATGCTGGATATCAACTATGGTACCTATCCATTTGTTACCTCTTCCTCTCCAACAAGTGCAGGTGTGTTAACAGGTGTGGGTGTCGGTCCTAAATCTCTGGATCACATCATCGGTATTGTCAAAGCATATTCCACTCGTGTAGGTGAAGGTCCTTTCTTAACAGAACTGCAAGGTGAAGAAGCAGACTTCTTAAGAAATAAAGGATTTGAATTTGGCGCAACTACAGGAAGACCACGCAGAGTCGGCTGGCTGGATCTGTGTGTTGTAAAACAGGCAGTACGTATTAACGGCCTTACAGAAATTGCCATCACAAAATTAGACATCCTGTCTGGTTATCCTCAGCTTCCTGTATGTGTAGGTTATGAACTGGACGGAAAGGTTACTACTTCCCTTCCTGCAAGTCTGAAAGATTATAACAGAGCAAAACCTGTATATAAGACATTTGAAGGATGGACTGAAGATATTTCCAACATTCATGAATTCGACAAACTTCCTGAAAATTGTCAGAAATATGTAAAATTCATTGAAGAATTTACAGGTGTCAAGATTGCATTAGTTTCCGTTTCTCCGGAAAGAGAAGGCAACATCATTCTTCACGACATTCTATAATCCAATGGAAAGTACTGATTTTCAGTACTTTTTTTACACCAAAAAGAGGAGGGATAAAATGAAAGATATAACTGTTGAAATTTGTGCAGGCAGCCTCAGTGATGTTCTGACTGCCTGTAAATTTAATGAAACGGACAGAATAGAATTAAACAGTGCTCTGGAACTTGGCGGTCTCACTCCTTCCCTGCAAACATTTTTACAGTCCAGAAAACTGACGGATAAAGAAATACTCTGCAGGATACGTCCAAGAACCGCCGGTTTCAGGTACAATAAACAGGAAAAAGAAATTATGTTTGCCGATGCCCAGACATTTCTGGAATATGGTGCAGATGGTATCGTCTTTGGATTTTTAAATTATGACCTTACCGTGGATGAAGATACTACAGGCAAGATGGTATCTTTAATTCACGGCTATGGTAAAGAAGCAGTTTTTCATAAAGCCTTTGACATGACACCGGATGCAGATAAAGCTGTGAAGACTTTAATAGATCTAGGAGTAGACAGAATACTTACTTCCGGTCAGAAACCCGATGTAGCTGAAGGCCTGTCATGTATTCAGCACTTACAGAAAACTTACGGTAACAGCATAGAAATTCTTCCAGGAGGAGATATTAACGAGAAGACAATCCTTCCTCTTTTAAAAGAATCAGGTTGTCTTCAATTCCATATGAGTGCCAAAGAAATGCATCAGGACAATGGCACCTAGTATGCCGTCAGTGAAAATCAGATTCGAAAAGTATGCAATACTATACAAAGTGCATTATTCGAAAACAGACACACAAAAACAAGAGAAGACATCGATATGATGAGAAAGGATGCCTATGAAAGCAAATAAATGGTTTGGCGATGCCGCCTTTTACAGAATGGTACTGCATGTAGCTGTACCTTTAATCGTTCAGCAGATGATTACAAGCTTTGTAAACATGCTGGATAATATCATGGTTGGTCAGGTGGGTACACTGGCAATGAGTGGAGTATCGATTGCCAATCAGCTCACCACCATCTTTAACCTTGCTGTATTTGGATCCGTTGCTGCATGCTCCATCTTTGGCGCTCAGTTCTTTGGCAAAAAAGATATGCAGGGAATGCAGTATTGTTTACGATTCAAACTGGTGATTGAACTGGTTATCACCCTTGCAGTCACATGCCTGTTCCTCACTTTTTCAAAGCCTCTCATTCAGTTGTTCTTAAGCAGTTCCGCAAACTCAGCAGAAGATATTGCCCTGACGATGCAATATGCACATTCCTATCTGCTGATTATGACGATTGGCTTTCTGCCTTTTGCATTAACACAGTGTTTAACAACAACCTTTTCAGAAACAGGAAGAACCAAACTCCCTATGATTTCCTCTATTATTGCAGTCAGTACAAACTTTGTTTTTAACTGGATTTTAATTTTTGGCCATTTTGGTTTACCAGCTCTTGGTTCTGACGGGGCTGCAATTGCTACAGTCATCTCTAGATTTGTAGAACTGGGTGTTGTAAGTTACTTTGTTATTACCTTTAAGCAGGATTTCCCATTCTTCCACAACCTCTTTAAAGGGTTCCACATTCCAAAAAACCTCATGAAGCAGATTATCATCAAGGGCTTACCGCTTGTGATGAACGAAGTATTATGGTCTACAGGTATTGCATGTATTACACAATGTTATTCTGTTAGAGGAATTGACGCAGTAGCAGCCTATAACATAACCACAACTATCCAGAACCTCTTCTTTGTCTTCAATATTGGTATGGGTAACTCTATTTCCATTATCGTAGGACAGAAGTTAGGAGCAGGAAAACTGGAAGAAGCAGTAGATACTGACAGAAAGATGATTGTGTTCACCTTTATTGTTTCCATTATGATTGGTGCTGCATTATGTATAGCCGCACCATTATTCCCTGCTTTATATAACACTTCAGAATATATCCGTGAAACAAGTACCAATATGTTGCATATTGCAGGAATCGCCTTATGGATTGGCTCCATCTACAATGCCTGTTACTTCACCTTACGATGTGGTGGGAAAACCATTATTACTTTCCTGTTTGACTCGGTAGGTACGATATTTGTTTCTTTCCCTGTTGCCTATATACTGGCTCACTATACCAATCTTTCTATAGTCCATATGTTCTTTATCTTACAGTTTGTAGATCTCTATAAAGTAATTTTAGGATTATTCCTGTTGCATAAACGTATCTGGGTCAATGATCTTGTAGCAAATTAATAAATCCAAGTCATAGCAGGGTTCACTTGCTATGACTTTTTTCTTTGAAACCACAAAAAAAGAAACTATGGAAACACTATATGTCTTCATAGTTTCTTACATGAGTATTAAAGAATACCTACGCGTTTGAAAATAGTATCTACATTACGGATATGATAATAAGGATCAAAGCAATCATCAATTTCATCCTGAGATAATGTAGCCGTTACTTCAGGCACTGATTCCATCAGTTCTTTGAAGTTCAGATCTTCCTCCCATGCCTTAATAGCCTGTGGCTGTACAGTATCATATGCCTTTTCACGTGACCAGCCTTTTTCTACAAGTTTCAGCATAAATCTCTGAGAGAAAATCACACCGTTTGTTAACCAGATATTCTTCTTCATTCTTTCAGGGAATACTGTCAGATTCTTCAAAATAGAACCAAATCTTACTAACATGTAATCCAGTAAGGCTGTAGCATCCGGTGCAATAATTCTTTCTGCAGAGGAATGAGAGATATCTCTTTCATGCCATAGTGGAATATCTTCGTAAGATGTGACCATATATCCGCGTAATACTCTGGAACAGCCGCAGATATTTTCAGATCCAATAGGGTTTCTCTTATGTGGCATTGCACTGGAACCCTTCTGTCCTTTGTTAAAATGTTCTTCAGCTTCTCGAACTTCTGTTCTTTGTAAATGTCTTACTTCCGTAGCCATCTGTTCAAGACTGGAACCAATCAGAGCAAGAGTAGCAAAGTAGTTGGCATGACGGTCACGCTGTAATACCTGTGTGGAAATAGCAGCAGATTCAATACCAAGTTTTTCACATACATAATCCTGTACAAATGGTGGAATATTGGCAAAAGTACCTACTGCACCGGAAATCTTGCCGGCTTCTACATCTCGGCGAGCGCTCTGGAAACGATCAAGATTACGCTTCATTTCTTCATACCATAAAGCAAATACAAGGCCAAAGGAAGTAATTTCCGCATGAACACCATGTGTTCTTCCCATCATAACAGTGTCTTTATACTTCAAAGCGTTTTCTTTTAAGATTTCCATAAAGTCCAGAATATCCTGATATAAGATATCATTGGCTTTTTTGAAACGAATACCATTGGCAGTATCTACAACGTCAGTACTGGTAACACCATAATGTACCCACTTTTTTTCTTCTCCTAAGCTTTCGGAAACACATCTTGTAAAAGCAACTACATCGTGTCTTGTTTCTTTTTCAATTTCAAGAATACGATCAACGGAGAATTTTGCATTTGCACGAATTTTCTCAACGTCTTCAGCAGGAATCTTTCCAAGCTTGCTCCAGGCTTCGTCAATCAGGATTTCAACATCCAGCCAAGCCTGAAACTTACTTTCCTCGCTCCATACATTGCGCATTGCTTCTCTAGAATAACGATCAATCATCTTACTTTAGTCCTTTCCCTTTCTTGTGAACTGTCTGTTCTATTTTACAGCTTTTTCAGCTAACTTTTTACTACTTTCTACATCTTTATCTATAATGAGAACAATTTTATCTTTTCCATTGTCCATAAGTACTGCATTATCTATCTTAAATATCTCTGAAGCATTGTAGATATTCGTCTGGTTTTTCAAAGTATTAACATACTTTTGTATTTCTGCTTTTGCTGCCTCTAAATCTGTAACATAAAATACTCCTATAAGACTTGCAATACCATCGTCTCTTAGCAACACCGCATCATCTGTACTCAAAGCTTCCCCATCAAAGAACATTCCACGAACATTTCTTTCCTTCAGTTGCGACAGATCATCCAGCACTCCAAGCTGACTGGCAATTGTCTGTGCTTCCTGTAAAGCCACAGAGTACTCCGCAGTACTGGAAGGTGTAGCAGTAGAAAAATTAGGAATTGCCTGACACCCAGATAAGAGAAAACATAAAACAAAAGTCAGTATCTTCTGCATACCTCAGCCCTCATCAGTTATTAAACAGATCATCCTGACCATCTTCTTCAGGGTTAAACTCAGGAAGTTCAGGAAGTTCTTTAAGATCCAGAAGCTGGAAAGCATCCATAAAAGCATCCGTCACACAATATAAAATAGGTTTGCCTGGAGCATCACTTCTTCCATTTTCTTCTATCAGTCCCCTTGCCTGCAGTTTTCTTAACATCACATCGGCACCCACACCACGTATTTCTTCTATTTCCACGCGTGTAACAGGCTGTTTATAGGCAATGATAGCCAGTGTTTCCAAAGCCGCAGGTGACAGTTTATTTACTTTATCCAGTGCAAACAGCTTCGCTGCATAGGTATGTACTATGCTTTTGGAAAGAAATTTATACACATTTCCAAACTGTACAAGTTCAATACCATGTGTATCCTGTGCATACTCCTGCTGTAAAGACTTTAATGCATTCCTCACTTCTTCTTTATCAGCTTCCAGAGAAGAACATGCCTGTTCCACTGTCAGTCCTTCATCTCCTGTAATAAACAAAAGGCCTTCCAATATAGATTGTAATTGTACTGTATCACTCATCTTTACTGCCTCCTTTGGAAAACCAGATATTTTCCTGCTCATCTACTGTAAAAACAAGAATATGCAGTCTTGCAAGATCCAGTACAGAAATAAATGTGGCAATTGCCTTCTGTACAGAATCTTTACAATCCTGTAATAAGGATTCAAAGCGAAAGGTCTCAGGAAGTTTTTCAATCATAGTTCTTACTTCCAGTTCTCTGTCTTCAATTGATATTTCCTTCACCTCATAAGATCTCATTTTTGGAGTCTGAATCTGCATACGACGCAATATTTTCTGCATTGCTTTATACAGATCATACGCAGATCCGTTAACCGCCTGTTCATCATCCGATTCCATCCAGGCATCCGCCTCCTTACTCATCGGTTTGCCGATAAGTAAAGATCTTGATTCATAATACTCGTTTAACTGTTCTGACACTTCCTTGTACTTTTGATACTCCAATAAGCGCTGTACAAGTTTTTCTTTTGTGTCAGGTTCTTCTGTTTCTATTTCTTCTTTGATACCCAGCATTTTTTTAGATTTATATTCAATCAGCTGAGCCAGCTCTGAAAGATACTCTCCTGCAATCTCCAGATGCATACGGGTCATACTGTTCAAATAGGCAATATACTGATCCGTTAATACATTCATATCCAGATTTTCAAGATCCAGTTGTTTTTCTTTTATCAGATGCAGCATCAGATCCAAAGGTCCTTCAAACTGATCAATCATTACTTTAAATTCATCCATACCTCATGGATTATACCAAAAACCTTATAAAACAAGCAAAAAATAAAGGGATTTTCATCCCTTTATCACAGTTTTAAATCATTCTCTCTGATCCAGTTTTTCTTTCTTAAGATATTGCAGAAAACTGTACTGAGTACAGCAGGCAAAATGAAACAGATGAATAACAGACCAATCCAGTCAAAAGCGGTTACTGTTTTTCCTGAAGCAATCCATCCTGTATATACACCAATTTGTCCTACAAGACCACAGGTACCCATACCACTGCTGACTGCAGGCCCATTCATCTCAAGATGGAAAATACATGTAGCAACAGGGCCGGTAATAGCAGAAGCAAGAATTGGTGGAATCCAGGTCTTTGGGTTCTTTAAAATATTTGGCATCTGCAGCATACTTGTACCAAGTCCCTGAGATATAAGACCACCAACACCATTTTCCTTATAGCTCATAACTGCAAAACCAATCATCTGTGCACAGCATCCCGCAACAGCTGCACCTCCTGCAAGCCCGGTCAGCCCTAATGCAGCACAGATAGCAGCAGAAGAAATAGGAAGCGTCAAAGCAATACCTACAAGAACTGAAACCAGAATTCCCATCAGGAAAGGCTGTAATTCTGTAGCCCACATAATAATACTGCCTACAGAACTTGCAAGTGCACCAATAGCCGGAGCACATAGCACACTTAATCCTACACCGACAAGTACCGTTACTGCTGGAGTAACCAGAATATCCACTTTGGTTTCCTTAGAAACAATTTTCCCTATTTCTGTAGCAACAATCGCAATCAGATAGACTGCAAGTGGACCTCCTGCTCCACCAAGTTCATTAGCACTGGCACCTACTGCAACAAGTGAAAACAGAACCAGAGGCGGAGCCTGTAAAGCATAGCCAATGGAAGCTGCCATAGTAGGTCCTGCAACACTGGACGCATACGTACCTGCATTAACTAAAAATTCAATACCTGTCTGCTGTCCTAAAGTTTTAATAATAGTACCAATCAATAAGCTGGCGAATAACCCCTGTGCCATGGCACTCATGGCATCAATGCCATATCTATGCGCAGATAGTATGACATTCTTTTTCTTAAGAAACTCTTGAATTGAACTCATATCGATTCCCCTTTTATGCAAAAGACTTCTCATAGTCATTTTGACAATTACAAGTATACCATTAATAGTCATTTTGACAATAACAAATAGTATTAGTTGATGTTTAGTTATTCTTTTATAAAAAAAGCAAAGATACCGAAATACCTTTGCTCAATGATTACTTAGCCACAATATTCACAATTTTACCAGGAACGACAATCACTTTTGCAATTGTCTTACCTTCTGTCTGTGCTTTGACACTATCCAGATTTAAAGCCATCTTTTCCAGTTCTTCTTTTGTAGCATCTGTAGAAGCTTCAAATTTGCCTCTCATCTTACCATTTACCTGTACGGCAATCGTGGCAGAGGACTTAACGAGTTTGGATTCATCATACACAGGCCATGGTCTGTAGGCAATAGATTCTTCCTTGCCAGAAAGAACAGCGAACAGTTCCTCACCTAAATGCGGAGCAAAACAGGAGAAAATCTGTACAAAGTTCATAATCATATCTCTGTTCACTTTGCCATTCTTATAACAGTCATTGACGAAAATCATCATCTGGGAGATACCTGTATTGAAATTCAATGTTTCAATATCATTTGTTACCTTCTTGACCATGAAATTGTAACTGTAATCCAGTTCAGGAGTTGCTTCCTCCACAATCATGGAAGAATCAGTCACTAAACGA
Source organism: uncultured Bulleidia sp. (assembly GCA_934754415.1). Taxonomy (GTDB): domain Bacteria; phylum Bacillota_I; class Bacilli_A; order Erysipelotrichales; family Erysipelotrichaceae; genus Bulleidia. The sequence continues at coordinate 76,463 of CAKVIS010000003.1, read as the reverse complement.
TGTACTCTGTCCAGCCACTTTCTTGCGCCATCCATACCTTTTGTGCTCCAAGGTAAAGATGCATCCAGAGGACCCATAAACATTTCATACACACGTAAAGCATCTGCACCATGGCTTTCTACAAGATCGTCAGGATTGATGACATTACCCATGGATTTGGACATCTTTACACCATTTTCACCAAGAATCATTCCCTGATGATATAACTTCTGGAATGGTTCTTTACTTGGAACCACACCGATATCATACAAGAACTTATGCCAGAAACGTGCGTACAGTAAGTGCAATACAGCATGTTCTGCACCACCTACATACAGGTCAACAGGTAACCAGTGTTCCATCAGTTTTCTGTCAGCAATAGCTTCATTGTTATGTGGATCAATATAACGGATGTAATACCAGCAGGAACCTGCCCACTGAGGCATTGTATTGGTTTCTCTGTGTCCCTTTACCCCATCGATTTCCACATCCAGCCAGCTTCCTGCATGTGCTAAAGGAGATTCTCCATCTTCACTAGGCAGATAGTTTTCAACTACAGGCAATTCCAAAGGCAGATCATTCATCATCACTGTACGGATAGTACCATCTTCCATGTGGATAATAGGAATAGGTTCACCCCAGTATCTCTGTCTGGAGAATAACCAGTCTCTCAATTTATAGGCAACCTGTGCATTACCGCAATGATGTTCTTCCAGCCAGGAAATCATGGTGTCAATCGCTGTCTGCTTATCCATACCATTCAGGAAATCAGAATTGATATGAACCCCATCCAGTGTATAGGCTTCTTCTTCCACATTACCGCCTTCCAGTACAGGAATAATCGGCAAGCCAAACTTCTTGGCAAATGCGTAGTCTCTTTCATCGTGTGCAGGAACAGCCATAATAGCACCTGTACCATGAGTAGCCAGTACATAGTCGGAAATCCAGATTGGAATCTTCTTCCCATTCACCGGATTTACCGCATACGCACCTGTAAATACACCCGTTTTTTCTTTGGATAGCTCTGTACGCATCAGATCAGACTTTTTAGCTGCTTCAGCTTTATAATCATCTACTGCTTTTCTTTGTTCTGATGTTGTAATTTCATCCACAAAAGGATGTTCCGGAGCAAGTACGCAGTATGTTGCTCCAAATAATGTGTCACAACGTGTAGTAAATACAGTAAATTCCTTATTTGTACCATCTACTTTAAAGACTACATTAGCACCGGTAGATTTACCAATCCAGTTCTTCTGCATTTCTTTTGTTGATTCTGGCCAGTCTACTGTATCCAGATCCTTTAACAACTTTTCAGCATAAGCAGTGATCTTTAATACCCACTGTCTCATTGGTTTACGAATGACAGGATAACCACCTCTTTCACTCTTACCATCGATAACTTCTTCATTTGCCAGAACTGCTCGTAATTCAGGACACCAGTTTACAGGCATATAAGATTCATAGGCAAGACCAGCTTCATACATCTTCAAAAAGATCCATTGTGTCCATTTATAGTAGTCAGGATCACATGTACGGATTTCTCTGTCCCAGTCATAAGAGAAACCAAGAGCTTTGATCTGATCTTTAAAATGATCAATGTTCTTATATGTGAATGTTTCAGGATGCTGACCAGTCTTAATAGCAAACTGTTCTGCAGGTAAACCAAAGGCATCAAATCCCATTGGATGTAAGACATTGTATCCCTGCATTCTCTTCATACGGGCAATAATATCCGTTGCAGTATATCCTTCAGGATGTCCTACATGCAGACCCTGTCCGCTTGGGTATGGGAACATATCCAAAACATAGTACTTTGGTTTGTCAAAGTCATACGCATCTGTTTTGAAAGTTTTGTGATCTGCCCAGTACTTCTGCCACTTCTTTTCAATTTGTTTGTGATCGTAACTCATGTTTTTTCCTCCGATTAAAAATAAAAGCATCCTCAAATTCTAAGGACGCCTGATAACGTGTTACCACCTTAGTTCATAAGTAAAAACGCTTATGCACTTCATTGAGCTTTGTAACGCAAGCAAAACGGTCGCTCCACAAACGAGTTCATATCTTTCTACGCTCCAGGTTTCACCACTGTTCCTGTCTCTCTTTGCCGTATACTCATTACTACTACTTTTGTTTCCTAACAACAAGGATAAGATACCACTTTACACTTTAATGTGCAAGCCCAGATAAGCTGTCCACAATCCATTTTGGATGTAAATCCTTATCTTTCTGTATTTCCATAAAACTTGTATCTGATGCCACAAAGGCAGTCTCATAGTGGCATTGTAAAGCAGGAAGAATATCTGCTCCATAATCATCTGAGACAATCAGCACTTCGTCTTCTTTATATCCTGTATACCGTAATGCATAGGATAAAGTCACTAAACTTGGTCTGCCAAATTCCAGTGCCTTGGTATTGGCAGCATATTCCAGCAATCTTGTAATTGCACCGGCCGCAATGCATTGTTTATCTCGATCAATGTGTTCTCTGGAAGAGTCAGTAGAAATCAATACTGCTCCTTTTTTTATTTTCTGAATATCACGATTCAGATCAATGGCATCCAGGTGGGATTCACTGCCGATAAAAATCCAGTGAGGATCTTCACAGTTCAGTACAAACCCTGCTTCCACAAGTACTTCTTTCAATCCTCTTCCACCAATATAATTTGCTTTAATACGTGTTGGATATTTTCTTGCAATCCAGTCTCTTGCGGCCATAGTAGAAGTGTAGATTACCCCTTCTGAAAAGGTAGGAAATCCCATAGCACGCATATGAATACAGAGCTCTTTTTTTGTCTGATTACTTCTGTCAGTAACAATCAGAAAAGGAATATGTCTTTTTAACAGACTTTCTATCAATAGAATAGCTCCGTCTTTAGGCTTTTCATTGTTTTTTACTAACGTTTCATATTGAATAATGTGACATTTACGAATCATAGTTTCACCTTTTCAATTGTACCATATCTTATGGTAGAATTTAGGCATGAAAAAAATAACAAAAGTATTATCCACTATTCTTATAGTGTTATTATGTATAGCTTTCTTATTATATGATGCTTATTATATTGAACCGGTAAAAATACGAGTACGAAAAGAAACATTGAGTGCAGAAAAAATACCTTTATCCATGGACAACATTCAGATTGCATTCCTGTCAGATATTGATTACGGACCATATTTTAGCAGTGACCAACTGGATAAGCTTGTAAACAAGCTGAATGCATGTGCTCCGGATATTGTCTTATTTGGAGGTAATCTCATCAATTCTTCAATCACTTTAGATGAAGATACACAATCTCTGTTAATCACAGAGCTTTCTAAAATTGAAGCTCCGCTTGGAAAATTTGCAGTCTATGGAGAACAGGATCACAGCACTCCTGAAACATTGTCCGCTATTACAACTATTTTAAATTCTTCAGGCTTTGAAATATTAGAAAATTCCTCCATCAGCTTAAGAAACAAATCCTCAGATGCCATCTCTCTGGTAGGTATTGACAATATGGTAAACGGCACTGTGGATATAGATGCAGCTTACAGTAATGTTCCAAGAGACAACTACGTGATTACAATCTGCAATACACCGGATACCTGTGACAGAGTACCTACAGATCTTACAGAGTATTTCCTTGCAGGACATAGCCTTGGAGGACAGATTTATTACATATTCTCCTCTTATTACACACCATCCGGTGCTACTTCTCATTTAAGGGGCAAAGAAAAAATCAGTAACAGCTTCACTCTGGATATTACTTCCGGTGTTGGCACTCTTACAAGTAATGTCAGACTGTTTTCTCCAAGTGAAATTGTCATCTATACTTTACAGTCTGAAAAGCCTCAACCTACTCCTACTCCTGAACCAACTGTTAATCCTGCAGAAACTGCTTCTCCTCAACAGACACCTTCTGAAGAACCTTCTTCTGCACCTGAACAAGCAACATCTGAACCCGAACAAACATCAGAACCATCACAAGCACCCGCAGAATAAACCTGCAGGTGCTTTTTCATAAAAAAGAAGAAGATTACTCTTCTTCCAGTACTTTAAAGTGTCTGATGGCATTATAGATACCATGATCATTACAATCGGTTGTAACATAGTCCGCATGGCTTTTCACTTCCTCTTTTGCATTACCCATAGCTACTCCGATACCTGCAAATTCCAGCATACTGACATCGTTACCACCATCTCCAAATGCCATACACTCTTCTTTTTTAATACCCCATTTTTCAAGCATGATTTTCACACCTTCCGGTTTACCACCATTTTCAGGAATCATATCCGCAAAATCATCTGTCCATCTTGCAGATTTCATATGTGGAGCGTGTTGAAGGAATTCCGCATCTCTTTCCGGAGGTATACGCGGACAAATCTGATAGGTAGGATGTGTATACATTCTTTCAGGATCCAGTACCTCTAGCAGTCTGTCAAGCTTACCTATAGACTTATAATACATATAGGTACCTTCATCCATTTTGGTCATATATCCTTTTTCAAGTTCAAAGACATTGCAGGCATAATCCACTGTCTTCAGATATGGGACAAGTGTTTTAAATGTATCCGGAGAAATAGGACAATCATAGAATCTTTCTCTGTGTTCATCCATACAGTACTGACCATTTAATAAGATATATCCGTCCCACGGATAAGAATTAAATACATCGCCAAGTAAAGGTAATTGTACAGGCGGTCTTCCTGAAGCAATACAAAGTTTTACCCCTTTTGCCTGTAATTTATGTAAAGTCTGCACGGTACTTTCAGGAATACTATGTGTTTCAAAATCAATCAGCGTACCATCTATATCAAAAAATATTGCTTTTATCATAAACGTATCTCCCTCTTGCAATGAGACTACTCTTCATTTTAAATTGTTTCAACCTTAAAGCGTGTAACAATTTGCCAAAATGAAAACAGTCATGTATACATCACGTATACATGACTGAAAGGAAAGAGACTTATTCACCAAACTTGAACAGATCTACTACTCTGTCAATGAAAGATTTCTTATCTGTTGAAGTTGTTTCTTCAGAAGTTGAAGAAGTTGTCGTTTCAGCTTCCTTTACAGAAGAAATTTTATAGATAAATTTCACAGTTCCTTCAGTACCATCACTGATTCCGGAATAAGAATTGTATGGTTCATCATCCTGCATTTCCTGAATCAACTTACTTGCTGTCTGCAGGTTATCCAGAGCACTGTTCTGAGTCAGCTTGGAGATTCCTTCTTCATTGTACTGTACTAAACCATCATACAATGTCTTAGCACCATCAGATAACTGTGTAGCACCATCAGAGAGTGTCTGAGTACCATCTTTTAATGTCTTAGCGCCTTGAGACAACTGAGCTGCACCATCAGATACCTGAGAAGCACCTGAAGACAATTTCTGCAATCCATCTGTTAAGGACTGAGAACCGGCATAAGCAGTGCTTACACCATCTGTATATTGTTTCAGACTTTCTTTTAAGAAAGCAACACTATCCAGACTTTGTTTAGCATTGTTAATTTCTTCAATGGCTGCAGAAGCAGTAGGATCACTGCTCACCACCCCATTCAGATAACTGATAATTGCCTGTTTACCTGTCTCTGACTGTGAATTTTCAAGATAGGATTGAATAGACTGGGCAATTGCAGCATCATTAGATACTTTTTCTGCCATTGCTGAAATAGAAGCAGAATTTGCATAGTACATTGAACCATAGCTTGCAAGCATTGCAACCTCTGCTTCAGATTTTTTATAAGGATCTGCAGTAAGCATTGCTTTTGCTGCAGTATAAACTGCAGAATCTGTCTGAGCCTTTCTTAATGCTATAACCCATGTGACACCATCAACACCCAGGGCAGGTGCATTTCTATCAACATTGTTTAAGACAGAAGTTACAATTGGAGCAACTGTAGCATAATCTACATTGGATAAATTCGTAACACCATTTGTTACCGCTATGGAAATTACTTCTTCTGCCTGTCTGGTAGTCAAAGTAATCGGATGTTCAGAATCTTTTGTAAATTCTGCAACCTTTTTCTGTACTGATCCTACAGCACCTTCATACGTAGCAAGATTCAGAAATCTGTCTGCAGAAGAATAATCTTTTCCTGTATCAACTTTGACCGCCTGATCATTTTGTACTGCTTGCACTTGCTGAGCAATCGCAAGATTACCCTGTTGTGAAACAAGATATGATGTAAGATCTGTTTGATGATTAACAGCAGCCATATAGAGAAGCATATTTAATTGATCATCAGTAACATTCACTTTGTTATTGTTTAACTGCTCTTTAATCTGATTGAATGCTGCATTTCTCATACCATCAGTAATACCGGCATAATAGCCTAACTGAGTACCATAGTTTTCCCAGGTTAATGATTGATATTTGGAATCATTTTTTATTGTAGCATTAGCATCCAGTTCTTTATTTACTGTAGCAAGAATGGCATCAGCAACCTGACTCATACCACTATTTAAGGCAGCGTTATTAGAAGATAGCTGACCAAGGCCTGACTGTAATGCAGTTGCGCCTGCCAAAGCACTGGAAGCTCCTTCAGCCAGCTGACTTGTACCATCAGTTAATGTAGATGTACCATTGACTAATGTACCTACACCACCATTAACCTGATTTGCTCCATCCTTTAACTTATCTGCACCTTCATATAAAGTTTTAGATCCATCAATCAGTTTCTGTGTAGCGGCATCAAGTTCATCAAGCTGAGAGAATAAATCAGTACCTTCCAGTTTATCTTCTTTCATTTCCTTCTTCAAAGCAGATAAGTCTGTGGAAGCAGCCATCATCATTGTTGGAGAAGAGAAGTCCGTCACATCAGCTTCGATAGTAATGGAATCAAATAAGTAATCATTTAAGGAAGATAAGTCACCTGTTAATAACTGACCAAGAGAATCCTTTAAACCTGGCATCATGACTGCTGCAGCAATATTACTGGAAGAGTCATCCTGTGTCATGCCATGATCAATAGTAATATTTTTGAATGTTTCATTATCAAACATACCACCTACAACAGTATAGAATGGCTTGGCTACTTCATAAGTAACACCATTGACAGTATATTCTTTTTTCTGTGTGTTTGTGACATTGACTGTCATCTTTAAATGACCAGACTTACCTGCCAGATCATCTGGATCTATCTGCTTACCGTCTAATTCATAGGAAATACTTGTTTCAAGAGGTAATGCAGCATTGGATTTACCCTGATAATACACGTTAGTATCATCTGTGGTCCATGTATAGCCATTATCTGTTTTCTGTACGGCTTCATCGGATTTCAGATTCTGTACATCTGTAAGATCTGATGTATCCTGATAGTTCTTGAAGCCATCTTCATTATGCAATGTATCAGATACCGTAACATCACTGACACTGCCATCAGCATTCAAAATAACGTATACGGATTCATCTTTTGTTGTAGTGCTTTCAGCAAGTACCGGAGAGAAAGTACCAAGTACCATGAATGTAGCTCCGGTTAATGATGTGATTTTAGAAATCTTGTTCATACTTTAAGCCTCCTTAGCTTTTTTATTTTTCATCCAGCCTATGGTTGTTTTACGAATGACTGGTTCACATAAGATTAACAGACAAGGTAATACGAAGATGATAACCACCATGGAGATAAGAGCACCACGTGCAATCATGATACAGATACTTGTCAACAATTCCATCTTGGAAATGAAGGATACACCAATTGTTGCTGCAAAGAATGTCAGACCTGAAGTCATGATGGATCTTGAACAGTTTTCAATGGCAATCTGTGCAGCTTCTTTTCTGGAATGTCCTCTGTTCAGCTCTTCTTTAAATCTTGTAGTCATCAGGATAGCATAGTCAACCGTTGCCCCTAACTGAATCGTACCGATAACAATGGAAGCGATAAACGGAATCACTGTGCCTGAGAAATACGGAATTGCCATATTCATGATGATGGCAGATTCGATACTTGCCACAAGTAATACAGGAATAGACAGAGATTTAAAGGAGATGGCAATGATCAGGAATACCAGAACTACTGATAACCAGTTAACATTCTGGAAGTCAACATTAGCTACCTCAATCAAATCTTTTGTCATAGGTGCTTCACCTGTAATGACTCCTGTAGAATCATATTTCTTAACAACTTCACTTAAAGCATTCATCTGAGCATTAGCTTCATCCGTACCTGCTTTATAGTCAGAGTTCACAAGAATCATCTTATGACCGTTTACAACAAAGACATCCATCAAATCCTGTGGCAGCATATTCTGAGGAACACCGGCACCGATAAATTCTTCAATACCAAGAACACTGGTAATACCATCCATGTTTTTGATTTCAGCATCCATTTTCTGAATCTTTTCAGCACTCAGATTCTCATCTACGATGACAAAGATACTGCTTGCCATATGGAAATCTTCCTTAAGTTTTTCTGTTCCCACCTTACCAGTCATATCATCCGGTAAGGAATCCGTTAATGTGTAGTACTGTTCTACCTTTGGATAAGCAAGACCAAAGACTGCAAACACACACAGAAATACTGCCAGAATGGCTTTATAGTGTTTTGGAATAAAGTAAGAGGTTTTTTCCAGTTTAGGAATCAATGTCTTATGTGTATGCTTATTGATCTGTCTTCTGAAACAGAGAAGTAAAGATGGAAGAATAGTCACTGTACTGATTAATCCCAGTACAACTCCCTTTGCCATTACAATACCAATATCTCTTCCAAGAGTCAGTCTCATGATACATAAGGCGACAAAACCAGCAATAGTTGTCAGACTTGAAGCAGAAATAGAAGTAGCCGTATTTCTGATAGCATGTTCCATAGCCTCAAAATCATCTTTACACCAGTTCTGTTCCTCCTGATACCGAGACAGCAGGAAGATGGAGTAGTCCATCGTAACACCAAGCTGTAACACAGTCGCAAGAGCTTCTGTAATGTAGGAAATCTGCCCCAGGAAAATATTAGTTCCAAAGTTATAGATAATTGGGAAGGCAAGGCCTGTCATGAACAGGAATGGCACAATGTTGTTCTTTAAAGCAAGCCACAATACCACAATACATGCACCTACGGCTATCACTACATAGAATGGCATTTCCTGATCAACAATGGATTTTGTATCTTGAAGAATAATGGACATACCACCTATGTAAGCCTCACCCTGACAGATGGTCTTGATCTTTGCAAGAGCATTCATTGTAGATTTACTTGAAGCAACATCATCAAATGTAACTATCATCATCGTTGCATCTTTTTCATCATTGAACATGGCATCATGAAGTTCGTCTGGAAGAATAGATGGATCTATAGTATCTCCAAGAACATCAGATATCCACAACGCTTTTCTGACACCCTTTACATTAGAGATACGTTCCTTCATATCCAGCAATTGTGCTGTAGGCATATCTTCCACAGTAATCATTGCAGTAGATGCCAGATGGAAGTCATTTTCCAAATACGTTTCACCTACCATAGAATCAAGCTCAGCTGGTAAATACGTTAAAATATCATAATTTACTTTAGTCGCCACAGCGCCAATACCACTTGGTATCAGTAAAGCTATTGCAACAACCAGTATGAGTTTGCGGAACTTTACCACAAAGTGTGCAAACTTTTTCATATAACCCTCCTCTCAAAATGACCATTGGTCATTTATTGACGTGTACAAGTATAGTGCATTCCATTTGAGTGTCAATTATTAAAAATGACTTTTAGTCATTTTCGAAAATGTGTATACTAAATGTATGGAAAATCTCATTGAAAAGAAAAAAGAAGAAAAAAGAAAAAATCTCCTTCAGGCCAGTTACAGGCTGTTTACTACCAGAGGTATATCCAAAGTTTCTATTGCAGACATCTGTAAAGAGGCAGGCATTGCCAAAGGTACGTTCTATTTATATTTCAGTTCCAAAGAAGAAATTGCACGCGCTTTAAATAAAGATTTATCGCACACAGTACTGCAAAGAGCTTATGCCTGTGTAGTAGAAGACAGAAAACCTGCCTTTAAAGAGAATCTTCTGACCATGAGTAACTTTCTTCTGGATTACTGTTCCAATGATACAGATACTTTATTATTGATGTCCAAGGATTTCATTCTTCCGTTTACCATTGAAGATTTCCAGAAATCAAGTGATCCTTTGTTTGTGGATCTTCACAATGAAATTGAAAACTATGCAAAAAAAACAGGTATCTCTTTTGAAGAGATCCTGTTCAGACTGTATGCTTTATTAAGTATGATTATTTCCGTATGTTATTCCTTTTATTTCGATCATTATCCAAGTAATGTTGATCTGGATACATTAAGGAAATACCTGAATGCTCTGGTAAGTCAGGCTTTCACAGAGGCATAGCCATGTTATAGCCGTATTCCTGATCTTTAAGAATCTGGAATCCCATCTTTTTATAGAAGCTGACAGCTCTTTCATTAGACTTTGCAACACCAAGAATAAGACCTTTTACCTGGTCTTTTTTTAATCTTTCCAGTAAAGTTTCAAACAATTTTGTACCATTACCGCCATGCGTATACTCTTCCATGATATCAATATGCATATGGGCCGGATATTCCTCTTGAAAAGATTTATAAAACTCAATCTGAGCAACTGCACCTTCATAGTATTCTTCAGACAGATCTTTGATTTTTTCAAGATACGGTTCCATATGTACTGCCCACTGTTCTGCATCTTTAGCGCAGAGAATATACCCTACAGGTGTATCATCATTCATTAACATATATGCAAATTCTCTGTCCAGATATTCATCACAATACATCAATAATGAAAACTGTCCATGTTTCTTATCGGTTCTTGCTTTTTCACTTGCTGTAGCAAGACAAACTTTTTCCATAGCTTCCCTGTATTCAGGCATATATTCTTTAATGTACATTTTCTTTCTCCTTCGTACATAATCGTACATAAACCTCTACCTGCTGATAATGAGGATATGTCATATCTTTTGTGCATGGAGTAAAACCAATGCAGACTTTAAACATATTTTCAGCAAGCAGCTGTTCTTTTCTGAACACCTTCAGTGTATTAAGATCACTGACTTCCTTTACAATGCGTGTAATTTTCTTCACTATATCTGCTGAAGAACAATCTTTACTTTCCAGCTGTTGCGACAACATTTTCAATTTGACATTCCCATCAAGCGATTGTTCCAGTACTTCTTCAATATCCAGGCTGTGCTGATAACGCAATACACAGGTATTGTTCTCTTTCACTATACAATCAGACATATATTTTTCGAGTTTTGGTTCCAGCTGCGTAACATATGCCATTCCGCTGTTAAACATCCTGCAGCGCATTCTTCCGGATAAGGAAAGATGAGATTTCAAAACAGGCATATTCTGTTTGAAAAGTTCAGAAGTATTTACCTGTTCTTCCAGAAAATCCTTTTTGTCTGTTTTCAGAACATACAAGGCAGGTCTTTGTACCCCGACACACATGTATCTGGTGTCCATAAATAAGGTATCCGGGCCTATTGTATCTTCTATGCAGGTATCCATGGAAATATTGTGTTCTTTGAAATACTCAATTACTTCAGGCTCTCCCTTTTCAAAGTGCATACACATAAAACAATAGATATCATATTCCACCGGTAATACTTCCTTATAACATTTTGTATAGGCAAGTAAGAATTCAAACAGTGATTTCTGTTTATGAAAGTAAAATACCAGTGTGGGTCTTTTCCCGCTGTTCTGTTTATCATACAACAGTACGCCATTGGAAAAAGGAACTCCCTCTAAGATTCCGGAAAGATCCGGATGAGCCTGACGTATAATGTCAAGTTTCTGTTGCCAGTAAGGAATACTTGAGCCGAAGGTACACTGGTTATTCTGCGTTTCTTCTTCCTTTCCCACAGGAAATTTCACAGGTTTTCCTGAGGGTGTATGCAGCAGCATGTCCAGACAGAATCCAAAGATACAAATACATACAATAATCAATGCAAAAATGCAGTATTTCATATCTCCTCCTTCCTTTCCACACTGTCTCTGTCATCTAGATAAGATGGGGCATATTGTATACATTCGCCATCCTCTTTCAAAAAATAACACCATACAGATTTTGGTATTCCCTGTTTTGAAGAATAGTGAATACGGAATTTTCGCAGATACCATCCATTCTTAGCAGCTGTATTTTGAATTTCCTGAAGACGGTCATATCTATGGACAATCTGAAGACTGCCTGCTTCCTTAACAAGAGGATAACTGTAACGAAACAATTCCTCCAGTTTCAGAGAGTCTTCATGTCGTGCCATACGAAGATATGGACTGTCATTTTTCAAATCTGTTTTCTTTGTTGGAAAATATGGAGGATTGCATATAGCATGATCAAAAAGACACCCTTGAAATTCCTGTAATCTCACCGCATAAATTTGTGCACAGATATGATTATGTTCCATATTTTTCCTTGCGGTTTCAACCACTTCCTCAAGGACATCTATTCCGTAAGGAATCGCTTTATGATGGGCAATGTAACATAATAAGGCACCAGTATTTGTGCCTATGTCCAGCACAGTCTCTTCAGGATGCACTTCCATCATTCTGCCAAGATATTCCGTATCACTGTTAAAATGATACATATGCGCCGGTTGTTCTATGGTGTAATTTGTTCCGTAAAGGTAATCATATCGCATATCTCTCAGCCCTCATGTGTTTCCTGTATTTCAAACCAGAAAGTCGATCCTTCATTAACTTTGGATTCCACGCCATACGTGGCACCATGAGCATCCAGAATAGCTTTCACGATGGAAAGTCCAAGACCTGTACTGTTCAGACTTCTGTAGAAAGAACGGCTTGCCTTCTGATAACGATTCCAGATAAAAGGTATCTCTTCACTTGGAATTCCCTCCCCTTCATCTTTCACTTCTACACGTATAGTTTCTTCATCATCCAGTATATACGCCCTGATAGTAATCAGTCCACCGTCATGAGAATGTTTGATGGCATTGGTAAGATAGTTATGCACAACTTCCAGAATCTTGCCTTCATCCGCATACATAGTCAAAGACTCAGGCATATCCATATGTATCTGAAGATGTGCTTCCATAATACTTGGAGTATCCATATCCACCACCTGATGTATCACCTGTACGATATCCACATTCTTTTTATGCAGCTGATAGTTTCCAGACTGCATCTGAGACAGTTCACTCATCTGATCAACCAATGTATTCATAAATTCTGTTTCCTTGATGATAATTGAAAGATGTTTATTCCTTTTTTCCACAGAATCACCAGAAATGTCTCTGATCATTTCCGCATAGGCACGGATATTCGTAATAGGTGTACGAATATCATGCGATACATTGGCAATAATGTCTCTTCTGAGTTCTTCTATCTTACCAAGATCTTTACTGGCCTTATTTAAGGTAGCTGCCAGTTCCTGTGTTTCCATAAAAGCTCCCCCCTCAAAGTGAGCTTCATATTTGGCATTGGATAATTTCACGGCTTCTTTTTCCATATTCTGTATTGGTCGTGCAATCTTACCAGAAATCCAGAAAGAAAAAATCAAAGAGGCAACAATTACAAATAGTACATAGATAGAATACTGCCTTGAAAAAAAAGTAATAATCGAATCTACAGGTTCCAGAGGTGTATTCATAAAAACATAATATGTACCAAGGTTTTCCTGTACCTTTTTCCCATATACGAGCATTTCCTGCTGTGTCTTGGGATTGATGACATTTTCAGAATATTCCCCGTTTTCTTCCGTCAGGGATTGCAGAGTGCCAAGATCTGTATACTGCTTTGACTGGGTTAATATACACCCTGATCCCAGAAGATCGGCAGTATACACTTTATTTCCGTCAGAGTTATAGATAACCACACAGGCACCGTTTTCCACTGTCTGCTGAAAAGCATTCTCGATATCTTCTTTCTTTCCTCCTGAAGAAGATAAAAGCTCTTTTTGCAGAGTTTCCACCATTGCTCTGGTGGTATTCATTTTTGACTGTCTATAGTAAGGTTTGATAAATCCTATCTGCAGCAGGCCTAATAAAAGCACTATACTTACAGCTAATACCACGAAAGAAACCAGCAGATAGAATCGGATACCTTTATTCTGCAGTTTCAAACTTGTACCCCATTCCACGTACTGTCACAATACGGTCTCTGTATTGTCCAATATGCGATCTAAGCATTTTGATATGAGAATCCACTGTACGATCATCTCCATAGAAGTCAAATCCCCATACATCAGATAATAAACGTTCTCTGGATAAAGCAACATTTGGATGAGACAGTAAATACATCAGAAGATCAATTTCTTTTGGAGTAAGCTGAGCTTTTTCTCCGTCTACTTCTACTGTTCGACCATCCATATCCACATGCAGGCCTTCTACCACAAGCATTCTGTTCTTATGTGGTCTTTGTCTTTCCAGTACCACTTTCACTCTCGCCATCAATTCTTTAGGAGAAAATGGTTTCACCACATAGTCATCGACACCAAGCTCAAATCCAAACAGTTTGTCATATTCCTCCTGTCTTGCAGAAAGGATAATCACCGGAATATCCTGGATTTTTTTGATTTCTCTGCATGCTGAAAAGCCATCCAGTCGAGGCATCATGACATCCAGAATCACACAGTCATAAGTAGTGGATCTGATCTTATCCAGCGCATCAATACCATCTGTTGCCTCATCAGCTTCATAGCCGTTGATTTCAGCATATTCACGAACGACTTCACGAATGGAGTCTTCATCATCTACTATTAAGATTTTTGCCATATTCCTCATCCTCCTGCTTTACAATCTGAATACGATCAATCTGTACGTATCCTTCGTCATTCATTTTACCATGAAATCGAATATACTCCCCTTCCTGCAACCTGCCTTTTATCCTTGCATATTCACTTGGCCAGACAGAGACACTCATTTCACTTAATCCATCTGTAATAAATAGATTACAGTATTCCCTGTTATTTTTTGAGGTCTTTTCCTTTATGGACAATACACGTGCAAAGCTATGTACCTCCATACCATAATTGTCTTTAATGGCAGCTAAAGCAGGTTCGTGGATATTCCATTTCTTTTTCAATTCTATGAATTCTTCATTATTTCTGTAGAATCCAAGAACCTCTTTTTCGTGTTTAATTTTCTCAATTTTGTTTTCCTGATATTTCTTTAAACGTGTTCTGCTCATAAGACTCTCATCCGCAACCAGCACACCGTCTTTCTTTACCTGTATCAAATCTCCGTAATTGATGACCTCATCCAGGTTTTCAATCATAGTCATTCTCGTTTCACCAAAACAATCCATAGCACCTGCATAGATATACTGCAGGAAGATTTCTTTTTTAAACTTATACAGTCTCATTCTGACAACAAAATCTATGTAGTCTTTGAAGTCCCCATGAAGCTGTCTTTCTTTGACTATCTGCAACGCCGTAGCATTTCCTGTTCCTTTGACAATAGATAAAGGCAACACCAGATTTTGCTGTGTAACCACATATTTTTCATATCCAGTCATGACTGAGACAGAAGTCAGTTCCACACCTTTATTCTGTGCTTCCTCAAGATATTTCATTGTCTTGATATCATCTCCAATGACAGCATTTAACAAAGTACAATAAAAATACATCGGATAATGTGCTTTTAAATACGCCATCTGATACGACACAATGGAATAAGCAACTGAATGTGATTTATTAAATCCGTAAGAGCCAAACTTCTCAATATCATTCCATAAAGAAATACTTACTTCTTCACTGTATCCATGACGCAAACAACCTTTAAGAAATTCTTTTTTCAGTGTGTTCATCTGCTGTTCATCTTTTTTGGAGATAGCTTTTCTTAAAGTATCTGCTCTGGAAGGAGTAAAAGAAGCGCAGAACTGTGCAATACGCATAATCTGTTCCTGATATAAAAGAATCCCATAGGTATCTTTAAGATACGGTTCAAGATCTTTACATGGATACTGTACAGAGGATGGATGGGCTCTGTTGGCAATATACGTATCCACATTGGAAATCGCACCTGGTCTGTTTAAAGCATTGGCAGCCACAACATCTTCAAATCTCTCCGGCTTCAGTTTTCTCAAAAGGCGTTTCATTTCTTCGGATTCAAACTGGAAAATACCATTGGTATCTCCATGTGAAAACACTGTATATACAGCCGGGTCATCCAATTTTTTCAAAGGAAGAGAAAACTTCGGTTCTGTTTTGCAAATCATTTCCACAGTAGAGGCAATCATCGAAAGATTTCTGACAGATAAAAAGTCCATTTTGATCAGTCCGATATCCTCAAGATACTGTGCTTCATACTGTACCGTCGGAATATCCTGATGCAGACGTATCAAAGGTACCACTTCTTCAAGAGCTTTATCCGAAATCACTATACCCGCCGCATGCTGTGTCACGTTTCTCGGCAAACCCTCCAGTGCACAGGCAAGAGTGTATAACTTTGTATATTGCGGTTCACTGCTTATAAGTTTACTGAAAGAAGCAGAGGTTTCTTTTAGAGAAGAAAGCTTCACCTTCCCGTTGGGAATATGTTTCAAAAACAGTTTTAAACTGTATTCATTCATTTTCAGAATACGTGCTACATCTCTTACAACTGCTTTAGCAGAAAGAGTAGAAAAAGCAATAATATTCGCTACATGTGCCTCTCCATACGTATCTGCAACGTATTGAATTACTTCCTGACGTTTATCATCCGGAAAATCGGTATCTATATCCGGAAGAGTAATTCTGTCTTTTGTAAGAAATCTTTCAAATAAAAGATCATATTTCAATGGGTCCACTTCTGTAATACCAAGACAATATGCCACTAAAGATCCTGCAGCACTGCCTCTTCCAGGACCTACAAGTATGCCTTGTTTTTTCGCATAACGAATATAGTCAAACACAATGAGAAAATAGTTTTCAAAGTGCATATCCAAAATAACTTTCAGTTCTTTATCAAGTCGTGTTACATAGGCTGCAGACACATTTCCATGTAATCTTTTCTTTAATCCAACTGCACACAGTTTCTTTAAATACGCACCTGGCTCAATACCATCCTGTATCTTAAAAGCAGGTAAGGAAGTCTCTATTGCATCATAATCTGTCACGCATTCATCCGCAATGACATCCGTTCTCATCAGTTCTTCCTGTCCATAGTACTTTTCCATTTCCGCAACAGATAAAACATATCTGTCTTTTTGCTCTACAATTTTAGAATATGGATCATCCATACTGCATCCTTCAGCAATACACCTGAGGGCTTTATGAGCATAACTGTCTTCAGGTTTTAAGTAATACGTTTTATTTAATGCCACGCAAGAGATTCCTTTACTCTGACAGATCTGTTTCAAAACAGCATTGGCTTTGTACCATAACGGTGACTGCTGATAACTCAAGGCTATATCCAAATGTGGAAAATCCTGTTTTAACACATCCAGTTTTTCCTGAATTTCTTTTCTGTTATCACTTGTCAAAGCTCCATCAAGATATCCGCCTTCTCCATAGGCAATGACAAAACAACTGCTACTTGCCTGTTGCAGTTCCTCTACGGTGCAGGGTCTTTTTTCCATTTGTACAATGGAAGAAAGATGCATTAATGCCTGATACCCTTTTCTGTTTTTGGCTATCAGAAGAAATGGAATCTTTTCTTCATGATAATCAACATCTATTTCCAGCCCGGCTATACCTTTTATTCCTTCTTTTTTACAGGCTTTCAAAAATAAAGGAAGACCGGACAACACATTATGGTCTGAAATTACCACCTGTGTATATCCCATCTGCTTTAAGGTATGTAGTAAGGAAGGAATACGAATAGTACTCTCCAGTAAAGAATACGATGTGCGAATATGTAAATGTGTACTCATATGCACATAGTATACATCCTTCTAACAAGATTTCGCATTTGTGTTAAAATAATTTCGGAGAAAAAAATATATGAAAATAGCATATGTAACAGATAGCGGATGTGGCAGAAATATTGCAACTCTTGCCGAAATGGGCATTATCAGTGTCCCATTACAGATTATGGATGGTGAAATCACCTATCAGGATCTGGAAACTTTAAATCAGAATCAGTGTCTGAATCTTGTGGAAAGCGGACATGTATTAAAGACTTCACAGCCTTCTCTTGGAATTATAGAAGACTGCTTTACAAACCTGAAAGAAGCCGGTGTTGACCTGATTATCGCAGTACCTATCTGCAACGGATTATCCGGAACGATATCTACAATGACTTCTGTTGCAAGATCTATGGATATGAAGATTATCTGTATTGATACCTATGTCACTTCAGAAGTACAGTTTTATCTGATTTGTCGTATCAAACAGCTGTATGAAGAAGGAAAATCAGATATGGAAATCAAACTGCTTGTGGATGAAGTGATTGATTCCTGTAACACTTTGATATTACCAAGAAATCTGGATACTCTTGTAAAAGGTGGAAGACTGACGCCTATTGCAGCAGGCTTTGCCAAATTATTAAAAATTGTACCTATATTGAATATCAACAAATCTACTTCAGGAAGAATTGACAGTGTTGCCAATGTCAGAACCTACAGAAAAGCAGTCGCAAAAACAATAGAAATTCTTCAAAATGCAGGTCTGGACAAAACCTATGTGTTATATATTGCTCATGCAAAAGCCACGCAGGCAGCCATGGATCTGTATCATCAGTATAAAGAACTGTTTCCTGAGGTAGATATGCAGGTCATTGAACTTGTAAATCCTGTTGCTGCACATACCGGAGCAGACTGTATTGCATTGCAGTACTTTAAAAAACTATAAGAATATCTTAAGATAGAAACCATTTCTTTATTTACAATCTTTAGATTGCTACAATAGATGAGTGTTAAAAAGGGAAAGATATATGAACAGAAGAAAGAAAAAACAGCTTGAGAGCATGTCGCCTCAAATGAGAAAGTTCTTAAAAAAACAACGCAGATTGAAGATATGGACACGTGTCTTTGCAGTTATACTGGCTATCTATGTAGCCATTGGCGGTGTTGGTATTTTTGCGGTCATCACATTGACAAAGGATATGCCTAAAATCAACATCAATGACTTCGTCAGTGATGAATCCAGTCGTATTTACGATCAGGATGGCAATCTGTTAATGGAGCTTGGTGAGTACTTCAGAGAAAACGTGTCGTATGATCAGTTCCCTGAATCATTGATTGATGCCTTCCTTTCCATAGAAGACTCAAGATACTTTGAACATAACGGATTTGATATACCACGTTTTACAGCTGCAGCAATTTCCAACCTGAAAACAAGAAATTTAACTGGTCAGGGTGGTTCCACCTTCACCATGCAGTTAGTAAAAAACACTTACTTTTCCACTGAAAAAAGCGGACAGGGACAAACATCCTATACTAAAGGACAAAGCATAGGATATAAAGTACAGCAGATTATTCTGTCCATTCAGCTGGAAACAAAACTGGATAAGAAACAGATATTCGAACTGTATGTTAACCGATTGAATTTCGGACAGAATATCCGTGGTGCCCAGATGGCATCCCGTTATTACTTTGGAAAAGATGTAACACAGTTAAATCTTTCCGAATCTGCCCTGCTGGCAGGTATTGTCAATTTACCTAATACTTACAATCCTTATTACTATTTAGATTACGCTACTCAAAGAAGAAATGAAGTATTATACATGATGAAATATCATGGATACATTACTCAGGAAGAATACGAACTTGCTTCTTCCATTAATGTTGAAGATCAGCTTGTTGGTCAAAGCAATACCATCAAAGACACCAATTCAAAATATCAGGAATATATTGATGTTGCTATACGTGAAGCTGTTTCCATGACCGGATATGACCCTATTACCAAAGGTATGGATATCTACACAGCTATGGATCCGGATATCCAGAATAAGATTATTGATATTGAGAATGGAAATACCAGTGTTGTCTATGCCGATGATCTGATGCAGTCAGGCATTGTTACCATGGATCACTCCACGGGTGAAATCGTAGGTATCGGTGGTGGCAGATACTATGGCTCTGACGGTGGAACACTGATGTTTAACCGTGCAGTAGATATGTACAAACAGCCAGGTTCTACCGTAAAGCCTGTCATTGCTTATGCCCTTGCCTTTGAACATCTTGGCTTCTCTATTGATGAGAAAGTCATTGATATGAAATACTCCTACCCTGGTGAAACAAGAACTATTTCCGACTATGATGGAAAATACCTTGGCATCCTTCCAATCAAAGATGCCGTAGCTGACTCACGTAATATTCCAGCCATCATGACACTTGAAAAAGTAACTGAAAAGATAGGCAAGGAAAAAGTGGTTTCCTACATGAAATCATTAGGATATGACACTATCAACAACGATAACTACCATTTATCCGTAGCCATCGGTTCCAATGATTTCACTGCCACAGTCACACAGATGGCAGCAGCCCATGCGACCATGATGAACCTTGGTATTTATAACAAACCTCATACCATTCAATACATTCAGCTTACAAACGGTGATACTTACTATCCTGACGGACAGAATCAAAGAGTGTTATCTTCAGGCAGTGCCTATCTTGTAACAGAACTGTTGAAAAATGACGTTTCTCAGACAAAATATGGTAACTACATGTACATCTTAAGAAGAAGCTGGCCTGTATATGCCAAAACAGGTACTACTGACTGGGATGATACAGGTTTACAATATGGTATCCCTAGCGGAGTAGCCAAAGATGAATGGATGGTTTCTTCCAACGGTAAATATACCAATGCAGTATGGACAGGCTATGATAAAGCTCTTGCCGGTCAGGATACCTATATGGCGCAATGGAAACTTGCCATGAATATTGCCGGTAATATCAACTCTGAATTAATTGACCTGCAGGCTGCCCTGACAGATCAGGCAACTGCAGCAATCTCTCAGCCATCTGATCTGACAAGTGTTACCTATGTGGATGGCACATGGCCTCATGTCAATGCAGGAAAAGCCAAAGGCTCTACTGTCACTTCTCTTGTTTCTTCTACCGGTTTGCAGAATCAGCCACAGGTAGACAGTATGTCTGACTCTTACAGAATCACCAAGACAGGATATGTAAAAGGAAGCAATACTGTATCCGCCAATGACGAAGAAGAGGAAGAAAAGGATAAGGATAAAGAGGAGGAAAAGGTAAATAAAAAAGATCCTGAACCAACAACACCTGAACCAGTTCCAGATCCTAAACCAGTTCCAGATCCTGAACCAACAACACCTGAACCAGTTCCAGATCCTGAACCAACAACACCTGAACCAGTTCCAGATCCTGAACCAACAACACCTGAACCACCTGCGTCAACTACAAGTCATGCTTCAGAAGGCACAGAATAATTAAATTATCCAGGGAAGACACAGGCATGTGTCTTCCTTTTTTTGTGGTTTAAACGTATAATTTCCTTGTTATTTTAAGGAGAGTTCATTATGCCTGCAGCAACAACTCATGTAGAAATGGCCAAAGAAGTCTATGCTTTAAGTGCCTACCTACAGTCACATATTACAGATAAACAGATGTTTTACCTGGGATCTCAGGGACCGGATCTTCTATTTTTTAATCGTGCAAGTATTTTGCCGGGAAGTACAAAAAAATACGGCAATCTCATGCATGTGGCCAAGGTAAAAGAAGTCATCCATTACTTTGAGGATTACAGTAAGAATGATCCGTTATTACGCAGTTATTTCCTTGGCTATCTATGTCATTATTGTTTAGATTCCATTGCACATCCCTTAATCTATGGTGTGGCACATGCCCTCCATACTGAAGGCGGTCCTTCAGAAGGAGAAATCCATGTCACTTTGGAAAGTGCCATAGATTTGCATATTTTAAAGAAAAAAGGAAGAAATGCTTCTTCTTACAATGTATATGAAGATTTAAGACAAGATCCTAAAAATGTTGCAAAACTGGCAAAGATGTACAGAAATATGTTCCATGCGATTTTCGATATTTCTTTAACGCAAAAACATCTGGAAAGAGCCATTAAGGATGTTGCCTTCTTTACAAAAGTTCTAAAACCGCAACAGACAAAATACAAGATCTTTTATGCCATCGAAAACACCTGTTTAAAAGGCTCTCATGCAATTACAGGCATGATGTTGCAAGGTGAAAAAAACTATTGTGTTTTAAACACTGAACACGCTGCATACACACTTCCTTGGGATGAAAATGAAACTGTCAGTGCTTCTTTTGATGAGCTATATGCACAGGCCATACAGAAAGCTTTACGTATTGTAGAGCATAGAAGCGATGCAGATTTTGCAATGAATTTCTGCGGAACAGATAAACCTTTTCAAGATGAATAAAGGGAAGCTCTCGCTTCCCTTTTGTTATGTTCAGACATTGTGCTCTTCAGATTTCAGGTCTCTTGTCATCAATGCAGTCATAGCATCAGATGGAGACAGATTTTCATACAGAATCTTATAGACAGCTGTAGTGATAGGCATATCAATATGTTGTTTTAAAGCCTCTTCATACACTACTTTGCAGGCAAAAACACCTTCAACCGTTTTTTTGTTATTCTTAAAAAAGTTTTCCGCTGAACCTTCCTGACCAATTTCATATCCAGCCATAAAGTTTCTGGATAATCTGGATGTACAGGTTACAATCAGATCTCCAACGCCATCCAGCCCAAGGAATGTTTCTTTTTTTGCGCCTTGTGCAACACCATAGCGTTCCATTTCAGCAAGTCCTCTTGTCATTAAAGCAGCACGGGCATTATCTCCCTGTCCAGCACCTTCAAGAATACCTGATGCAATAGCCATGACATTCTTAAGGGCTACCCCGATTTCAGCACCGATAACGTCTGTATTTCTGTATACACGGAAATAAGAGTTTGAGAACAGTTCCTGAATAGATTTGGCAACTTCTTCATTATCGCTGACAGCATTTACTGCAGTTAACAATCTTTTAATTACTTCTTCTGCATGGCTTGGACCTATCAGAGAAACGACTGCCTTCAGTTTTTCTTCAGGCATGATTTTTCTGATGACTACTGACAAACGATCATGTGTTACAGGATGAAACCCTTTAGCCACATTAATAACAATTACCGGATGATTTACATAGGCACTTGCTTTAGTCAATACATCTTCCAAGGCCATTGTAGGTACTGCAACTAATAATACATCTGCATCCTGAATACATGCAAGATCTGTACTTGCCTTTAAAGACGGATGGATTGGATCATCGTAATAGGCTGAATTACGATGATGAACGTTGATATCCTCTACCTGTTCAGGATTCACACCCCATAAGATTACATCATTTCCATTGTCTGCCAGCACCTGTGCCAGTGCTGTTCCCCAGCTTCCTGTACCTAATACAGCTGTTTTCATTCCGTTACCTTCTTTCTGGCAATAATACGTACTGGTGTCCCTTCAAAATCAAATGCCTGTCGTAATGAATTTTCGATAAATCTCTGATAAGTAAAATGCATCAGTTTTGGTTCATTACAGGACAGTACAAATGTCGGAGGAGCCGCAGCAACCTGTGTTGCATAATAAATTCTGAATCTCTTACCATTTCTTGCAGGAGCAGGATACGTAATCTGTGTATCTGCAATCACCTGATTCAGAATGTTTGTAGCAATTCTGCGATTGCTGTTTTCATATACTCTGTCTACTTCCGGCAGGATAGTATCCACTCTTTGTCCGCTCTTTGCTGAGACAAAAACGATTGGAGCATAGGAAAGATACGCAAATTCCACTCTTACTTTTTCAATAAAACGATTCATGGTTTTATCGTCTTTTTCAATAGCATCCCATTTATTAACCACAATAACTACAGGCTTTCCTGCTTCACTGGCATACCCGGCTACGTGTTTGTCCTGCTCTCTGATACCTGCTTCAGCATCAATCAGAAACAATGCAACATCACATCTTTCAATGGCTGTCATTGCACGTAAGACACTGTATTTTTCAATAGATTCCCAGACTTTGCCTCTTTTACGAATACCTGCAGTATCTACAATTACATACGGCTTTCCATTAAAAGTAAATGGTGTATCCACAGCATCTCGTGTAGTTCCCTGCACATTGGAGACGATACTTCTATCCTCGTTAAGGATACGATTGACCAAAGAAGATTTGCCTACATTAGGCTGTCCGATAACTGCAATACGCAAACCAGGAAGTTCTGGTCTTTTATTTTCTTCTGGCATCAATTTCATACATGCATCAAGTACATCACCGATACCAACACCATGGACACCAGAAGTTGGAATTGGATCTCCCAGCCCCAGTGCATAAAATTCATATATATTGACCCTTCTGGATTCATCATCAATCTGATTTACCGCAAGTACAACAGGTTTATTGCTTCTCTGAAGGATACCTGCAATATACTTATCATCATCACTCATGCCGTTTTTACCATCACAAACCATCAGGATAACATCCGCTTCTTCAATAGCAATCTGTACCTGCGCACGAATTTCCTCCTGATATGGCTGATCAGCAAGCTGGATACCACCGGTATCAATTAACTGGAAAGTATGATTTGTCCATTCTCCTGTAGCATAGATTCTGTCTCTTGTAACACCGGGAATATCTTCCACAATGGACACTCTCGAACCTGCTATACGATTAAATATCGTGGATTTTCCAACATTAGGTCTTCCGACGATTGCAATCACTCCATCACTCATCTTTATTCCTCCTAAGAGATAAAAGGTGCAACATACTCCATGACTTTATTGACAACTTCTTCGATAGACATATAACTTGTATCAATTTCATGGGCATCCTCAGCCTTTCTTAAAGGTGATTCTACTCTATGTGTATCCTGGTAATCTCTTTCTTCAATTTCTTTCTGAATCTGTTCAACGGTACTTGTTGCAATACCATTTTCTATATTCTGTGCATATCTTCTTTCCGCACGTGCCTGCGCACTTGCCACCATGAAGATTTTCACTTCAGCATCTTTCAGTACCACAGTACCAATATCTCTTCCATCCATGATAAAGCCCTTGTCTTTCGCCATTTCCTGTTGTCTTTTCACAAGATTTGCACGTACCAGTTTTAATTTGGAAACCTGGCTGGCAGCAAGAGAGTTTTCATCCGTTCTGATTTCTGCAGAAACATCCCTTCCATCCAGCAGAACATATCCATCACTTGTCAGAACAATATCTGTACTCTGCAACATATGCACAATAGCTTCTTCATCGGAAAGATCCAATTCTAAAAATCTTGCTTTATATGCCACACAGCGATACATGGCACCAGTATCTAAATGTATATATCCAAGTTTTTTTGCAAGAAGCTTGGCAATAGTACTTTTTCCTGCGGCACTTGGACCATCTATAGCAATATTTATTTTCATAGTTTAAGCTCCCTTTTTAAATACCATAATATACAGAATAAACAGAATCACCATGGCAAGTACAACAATCATAATCACCAGAACAATATTTAAAATCTGATTTGTATGACGCATCTTGGCAGACACTTCACTCAGGTTATCTTCATAATCATCCAGCTGAGAGCGCATCTGAGTTGTTTCATTCAACAACTGCTGGCGAGTTGTTCTTTCAAGTTCCAGATGCTTGTTGAATTCATTGGTATTCATGCCCGATACATGTGCAGTTGCCGGAGTCGTTTCAGGTAATGGCTCATCCTCAATAGAGGAATCATTAATCAGTCCCTGCACCTGAGAAGCAATACTGGAAGCTTTGGCGTTATTTGTAACCCTGATATTATTCTGCTTACCGGAAGAAGGCTTTAAAAACGGTACATCCGTAGTATCCTCCTCCACATCACGCACAGGATTTACCTGAGGCCTTTGTCTAGGTGGGTAAGGACGTTTGGATAAAGAATCTTCTGCCTGTCTAATACGATTTAAAATGTTTACAGTTGTATCCTCACTTACCGCATTGCCCTGCTCAATATTATACTGTTTTACTTCATCGATATATTTATCCAGATAGTCATTGGAAAAATTATTGGAAGACGTATTATAAGAAGGCTCCCCTGCAGAATAGTTCATATCCATGGTATTATCAAAAGAAATATCGTCCGGATCCACCATCTGTTTACGCGCATGATTTGGAGAATACTCATCCACAAAATCTTTCTGCTTTGGCGCAGTAAAAGCATTCGGATCGATTTTATTCAATCTGTCCTGAAAACGAGACAGATCTTTTGTCTCCAGGTCCTGTCCTACATCATTTTGCAGACTTTGTCTCAGTTCTTTATATTTTTCTGTACGTGATAATTTTTCCATAAATGATTCTCCACCCAGTTTTCTAGTCCATTATACCAAAAAAACCACTCTGCGTGAACACGTAGAGTGGCTGAGCATTTCTTAACGATGTAACAGTGGTGAAATGTGTTTGTATAACAGCATGGTAATCAAAGACACAAGACCGCCCTTAATCAGATTGAATGGTGTTACGCATAACAGTACAAGAGAGAGCACACTGTTAATAGAAGAATGAATTGCCTGTCCCATACCAAGAATAGCTTCCATAGGGAATCCTGCAAGAGCAACATAAGCAGGAATCAATACGAGCCAGTTAAGTAATACACCGGCTACTGTCATGCACAAAGTACCGACAACCATACCGATAATAGCGTTTTTCTTGGATTTGTTCTTTCTGTAAATAATAGAAGCAGGAACCGCAAATGCACATCCGATGATGAAGTTTGCAATTTCCCCTACACCCATTGTAGAAGAACCTGTAAATAAGAAGTTCAATACAATTTTAACGCCTTCGACCATTACAGCTTCGATTGGGCCTAGAGCAAAACCTGCTATAAGAACTGCCACTTCAGAGAAGTCCATCTTATAGAAAGACGGAGCAATTGGTAATGGGAATTCGATCAGCATTAAGATTTCGGCAATTGCAGCAAGAATAGCTACCTTTGCGATGGTTTTGACTGAAAATACAGTCGTTTTTGTGTTTGAAGTTGTTGTCATGGTTTTTTCCTCCTCTTCCCCGCAAAAATAAAACGGGGGTCTTCAAAGTAAAAACCTCCGGGTATTTTAAAACATAATAAAAGTGATAAACATCTCTTTCATCCAGACTGTACTGTCGCCATTGGAATTTCACCAATTCAATCTGCTGTTGCAGAGTCGCGGGGTTTACCGCCGGTCAGGAATTTCACCTTGCCCTGAGTTTTACCACTGTTATTATAATAAGCATCTATATGTTTGTAAACCGTTATTGTATCAATAAAGCAAACAGTTCAATCATTTTTGTCATAGTCAGTCCAAACAACTGAATAAAACAATACGCTTCCAGTACAACAGAAACTGTAAAAAGACATGCCTGTAACTCTTTTGAACATTCTGTGCATCTGCCGAAAGCATTATGTCTTAAATACATGTCCATCACAAGGAACATTACCATCAGTAACATGCCATAAACAGGATTTTTTCTGCATACAAAACCAGTAATTATAAAACCAGTCACCATAAATACACAATCCATGGAACCAACTGCAAAGATTCTTGTCAATGAGATACCCTTGCGTTTTATCATGCAGACAATCCATGCCAGTACGTAACTGAGTACCTCACACAGAATGAACAGAATTGTAAGACCAAAGACTATGGAAGCCGTACCTGTAAAGTTTAAAGATAAAAAGCGAAGTCCTTTAGCATTCACAGCTTCCTGAAAGGAAATACCCAGGAAAACAGATACAACAAGCCATTTCATAACAAGTCTGAGAAGACTGGATAAAAAGCTTGCACTGATCTCCTCCTGAGCTTCATTTACCATACAGGAATATGGTCTGAAAAAGATATCTGTCAACTTATATTTCTTTCTGTTTATCAATGCGGTAATTTCTGCATTACGACAGAATTCTTTCTTTTGTTTTCTGGTGAGTTTTACTTCCTCTTTCACAGTGTCCTGTACAGCCTGCATATGTGCAATATTGTTTTCAGGCACATCAGAAAGCTTTGCTGCAGTATGAATTTCTTTTTGTACAACAGGAGTTTCTTTTTCCTCAATCAGGAATATTTCACGTTTTGTTTTTGCTGAAACGTATGGTGTATGACGATATGCAACTACCCTTTTGTGTCTGTCACCAGGAGTTGCCGTTCTTCTAACATAGTGATTTACAAATTTCATGGTCAATCCTCTCCCTATCTATTGTACATAAAAAAATGTGCTTTCTGGCACATTTTATAAAATCTTAAGCTCTTCCGCAATATTTTCCATCAGATGTGGAAACAAGAATCGTTTCCCCGGACTGGATGAATAATGGAACCTTCACTTCAAGACCTGTTTCCAACACAGCATTTTTAGAAGCAGAAGTTGCAGTATCCCCTTTTACAGCCTGCTCACATTCTGTAATCTGTAAAGCCACCTTATCCGGAAGAATGACGCCCAGGATTTCATTATTGAACATAGAGATAGTCACATCTTCATTAGGTCTCAGGAATTTCATTTCCCATTCCAGTCTTTCATGTGGAATCTCAATCTGCTCGTAAGTTTCATTATCCATGAACACTAAAGAAGAACCATCATCATATAAATAGTTCATTGTTTTTCTATCTACAGTAATCTGTTCTACTTTACTGACACCGATATTAGAGAAGTTAATTTCCTTGATTACACCGGAACGTAAGTTTCTGACTTTTACTTTTACGTTCATCTTTGCCATAGCTGTCTTGTTCAAATCCAGAATCAAAACAGTATACAAATCACCTTCCAGTTCAAAACAAATTCCAGGTTTCAAATCATTTACACTGATCATTTTGTTATACTCCTTCCAAATTCTTACCACATCCATTTTAAAGTAATGGAAAAATGTGTCAATCAATTTCGATAACTTGTATAGTCCAGAACAATCTTTTTCTCTGTATCTATAAGTACTTCCAGAATTTCTTCTTTTTCATCATATACCTGCACCTTCACTGTATCCTCTTGAACTTCCATAGAACAGCTCACACTGTCATATATAAACTCTGATGACATCAAGGTATCTTTCTTCAGCTCTGATTTAATATGCTCAATAATCAGTACTTCCTGTTTAAAATACTCTGCATTTTCGCGCAGATTCAAAAACCCTTCAAACATCTTTTTCTGTATATACATAGAAACAGATACAACGGTTGAACAAATCAGAAATCCCGAAAGGAAAAACACTGTGATAAAACCTTTACGATTCATACAGAAATCTTTCATATACTTTTCCATCTCTTGCATATTCCATATACAGATCTCTTCCATACTGTACAAATGTACAAGCATCCACATCTGTAAGAAAAATCTGCGTCCCAGGCTGCATGATCAGGTTTTCATTCACATATTGCAAAGTATATTTTTCATTCTTGTATTCAAAACTTACGCAGTCTGTCATACAGCACATATCATAACTTAGTAACAACAGTCTTCTTAATTGCTGAATACCTATTTCATCTTGCAGCTCTATCGCAAAAGTCAGTCCGGAGATGGAAAGAAAGATAGATATAACCATAGTATGCATCAATACAGCACCTGCAATTAAAGTTATCAGATACTGAGACAGCACAAATCCCTTTATTGATCGCATATGTCTTTTCCCCTGTATATTGCCTGTAACTGAGTATCATTTTCTTTGCGATAGGTTTCTATTGTTTCTTCACTGCTTCTGATTCGCATATTCGCCGATACGACCAGCACAGATGTCAAAGAACAGATACTCACAGCCACCAGAATCTCTGTCACAAAAAAACCTTTTTTATTTAAATACAAGTTTCCCTTCACCAAGTTCACTCACCACCACTCTGTTATCTATCTGTATTGTCTGTGCACTTCGTACATTTCCTTTTGCATTAAAATACACTGTTGCATAGGCGCTCTTGTACACTACATTCCTGCTCACCTTCATAGCCTTTGTCTGAGACACAAGGTAATCCGCAGGCCACAGATACTTATCCTGCATGTGCACCATATGTACAGGCAATGCACATAAAGACAGTATGGAAATGACCCCCATTACCATACACATTTCCACCAGGGTAAATCCTCTCTTATTCAATACGTGCGACGCCATCATAGATTACCAGTGTCTTACTTCCATCACATGTTGTCTGGTTTTCTTCCAGTAAACCTGCATTGACAAGATCTGAAATGCCAGAAGGATATTCATCATATTTCAATTTATATTCCAGTATTGCCGCATCTGCCACTTTTTCAAGACCTTTACATCCTTTCTGATTCACAATTTCCAGCGTATTTTTCACATTGGGAACCATTAACAGAAACAACACAGACAAAATCAAAACCACCACAACCATTTCCAGTAAAGTAAAGCCTTTATTCTTTCTCTTCATATTGAATTCTCCTTTCAATCACATGATCTGTAAAATATTCATCGGTAACATTAAAATGCGATATACAAATAAGATAACAATGCCAATACATACGTAACAGCAGGATTGCACTATCCTGGTAAATATAGTTATCTGATGTTGAAAGCGTGCAGTACACATCTTCAGATACCCCTCCAGCATCTCTTCTGCATCAGAGGAATACAATGCTATATGGAAGAATCTTGCAAGAGTATCCTCTAAATTCACTGAAGCAATGGCTTTTTCAAAAGCAGTCCCCTGTACAAACTCTTTGTCCAGCTGAGCAGCCAATAAAGATACAATCGGTTGTGTATCCAGCTCTTTTAATATAGCAATACTGGTTCTGGTGGAAATATTCTTCTTAATACACTGCTCAAAAAAACAGGCAAACTGTCTTGACGCAAATTGCACAAAAATACCTGAAGGAAATCTTTGAGCAATAAACAGATAGGCAGAGGCTATACGTTTTTTTCTTGTAAAAAAGTAGATCAGTAGTATTAACGCCATAAAACTCAACACAACTAATCTGCAGATAATTCCCAGCAAATACTGTC
This sequence comes from uncultured Bulleidia sp., assembly GCA_934754415.1. GTDB lineage: Bacteria > Bacillota_I > Bacilli_A > Erysipelotrichales > Erysipelotrichaceae > Bulleidia. The sequence continues at coordinate 45,750 of CAKVIS010000003.1, read as the reverse complement.
CAAGATACAAAGCAGTATCCTGTACACGGAAAGCATCCATCAGGTTCAGCATTGACGGTAAAACCGTTGCATTAAAGACTGCTGTACCTGCACCCACTCCTATCATAAGAAACAAAGGATAAATGATTCCTCTTTTCAATTGCTTCAAAAACGCCTCTTCCTGATGCACTAGTTCTATAGATAAAGACATACTTTCAGTCAGGGGAATAAACTTCATGAACACAGACATATATACTCTGTACTTTTTAGGTACATAACTGGTAAAAAACTGATCAGCCAGCTCCCCAAGTTCAAGGTGATTCTTTAATTGCCGAAGTACCTGTGCATTAGAGGTTCTTTCAATAACAGACAGACATTGTGCAAAGGAAAAACCACTGTTCATTAATGTATACAAAGACTGAAAATCTTCTTCATTCAACAAGATCGCTGCACGCTTCTGCATAAGAGATTTCATTGCGCTCCACAGCTTTCCTGATCTTTTCCTGCAGTGAAATATGTTCATAAGGAAGTTGATGGTGAGTGAACCAGTACTCCACCTCCTTTCTGTTCATACACTCATATACACCTGTCTTAAGGTGATGAGGCGCGCTGTACAGGCGTTGATTAGATATACCAAGAAGTACATCCATCAGCTGATATCTGTCTGCTCCAAGATCCAGTAAACGGTGAATCGCCCCTGTACAATCCGAGGCGTGTAAGGTAGTCACAACCAGATGACCTGTCAAAGCACATCTTACAGCCATTCTTGCGGCTTCACTGTCCCTGATTTCTCCAATCATGACAATGTCCGGGTCATGCCGCATTAGCTGTTTGATGCCGTCAGCATAAGATAAATGCTGTTTTTCATTGACCTGAAGCTGAATATACTTATCGCTGATAACTTCAATAGGATCTTCAAGAGTGTAAATTTTTTTACCTGTACAGGCATTCAGTAATGTATATAAAGTGGTAGTCTTACCCGAACAGGTTGGACCCGAAAATACAAATAAACCCGTTCGATGTTGCAGCAGGGTATCAAAATACTTTGTCACCTGTTTATCATAAGATAACTGATCAATCTGTAACCCTCCCCCTCCATTCAAAATGCGTAATACACCGCTCGTTCTTTGAAAACTGTTTACCAGAGCAAATCTGGCAGATATCCAGGTGTTATCAATTTCTATCTGAAAAGACCCTGTCTGTGGTACAAAACTGCTGGTAATATCCAGATTGGCGCGATACATCAGGTAATGAAATAACCGGACATCATCTTTCCCTGGCTTCATTTGCTGTATGACACCATCCACTCTCATTTCAATAATGACTTCCGGATCATCTTTTTCTGTCAAAGAGAAGTGAATATCTGTCACATGATACTTTAATGCTACTTTTAAAATCTCCTGTAATCGTTTTTCCATATAACCTCCTCACTATCACTATTCACAAAAAAGAAGAATTCTTTCCATGAAAATTAAAAAAAGAAACAAAAAAAGATATGTAATTCATCACTACATACCTTTCATAAAATAATTAGTCTGTTTTTCCTGTTTGATAGTTGTTCTTGGGCCATGTCCCGGAAGAACTATCAGATCATTAGGCAATGTGGAAAGAAACACAAGAGACTGCAACATCTGCGTTTCATCTCCTGAAAAAAGATCTGTTCTTCCACAGCTTCCAGCAAACAAAGTATCTCCGGAAAATAACAGGTTTCTGTACTGCACACAGACACTTCCTGCCGTGTGCCCCGGAGTAGAATACACATTCAGATCAAATGTTCCAATATGTGTTTTCCCTTCCGGTAACAGTGTGATTGGAGAATACACCGAATCACTGTATGCTGTTCTTTGTCTGGAGGAACTGTCCACCAAAGGTATATCTGCCATATGCATATACACCGGACAATGATATATATCCACTACATCATCCACAGCACCTGTATGATCTTCATGACCATGTGTCAGTAAAATACCATCCACACTTTCCTCTTTGGAAATAACTTTTGCAATCTGGCTGGCATGAGCACCTGGATCAACAATCAGTACATGATCATGATCATGCAGAACATAAATATTCTCCTGATACAGACCTATTGGTAATACATCCACTTTCATATAGAATCTATAAGAAAAAAATTACCTGTTTACAGGTAATCTTATTTCTTCTCCTTATGAAGTGTCATCTTATTACAACGTGGGCAATACTTTTTGATTTCCATCTTTTCTGTATGCTTACGCTTGTTTCTAGTGCCGATATAGTTTTCTTCGCCACATTCTGTGCACTTAAATGTAATATTTTCTCTAGCCATCTTGATACCTCCTCACTTCTTACCGGCTTGATTATAGCAGAATCATTCTTCTTTTCCAACAGATTTGTATATAATAATTACAGGAGGTTTTATGAAGAGAACAGAAACTAGACCCATTTATGTCGGGAATGTACAGATAGGTGGTCAAAACCGTTGTATCCTGCAATCCATGACAAACATACCTGCAAAAGATATCGAAAGATCTGTAGAACAGATTAATGAACTTGAAGAAAATGGATGTGAAATCATTCGTATTGCTGTGCTGGATGAAGAAGACGCAAGAGCTATTCCTGCCTTAAAAGAAAGAATTCATCTGCCACTGGTCGCCGACATCCACTTCAACTATCGCCTTGCATTAATTGCACTTGAAGGAGGCGTTGATGCCATCAGAATCAATCCTGGAAATATCGGTTCCAAAGAACATACGGAAGCAGTCGTAAAAATGTGCAAAGAAAAACACGTGCCAATTCGTATCGGCATTAACGGAGGTTCTTTGGAAAAACAATTTCTGGAACAGTATGGCTTATCTGCAGAAGCCATGATTGCTTCAGCAGACAGGCATGTAAAGATTCTGGAAGATCTCGATTTCCATGACATCTGCTTATCCTTCAAGAGCAGTAATGTACAGCTGACCATTGATACCTACAAACTTGCAAGTGAACATTACCCTTATCCTCTTCACCTTGGCGTTACAGAAGCTGGAGGATTTACGGAAAGTGCAGTGAAATCCTCTGCTGCTTTAGGTGCATTACTGAATGAAGGTATTGGCGATACCATCCGTGTATCTGTATCTGCCCCGCCAAAAGAAGAACTGATTATCGGCAAACAGTTATTGAAATGTTTCGGACTGATTGAAAATGTACCGGATCTGATTGCCTGCCCAACATGTGGACGAATCCAGTATGACATGTTACCTTTAGTCAAAAAAATGGAACAATACCTGAGCACAATTCATGAAGATATCACTGTAGCTATCATGGGGTGTCCGGTAAATGGCATCCAGGAAGCAGGAAGAGCTGATATTGGCATCGCCGGTTCTTATGATTCAGGTATTCTTTTTAAACACGGTAAAATTCTGCGTACGGTACCTCAGGCAGAAATCTACGATGCACTTGTCGAAGAAATCCAGAAATTCATTGCTGAAAAACACAAGAAGTAAATGCTGTCATCCAAGAGAGGACTACCATCCTCTCTTTTCTAATTTCGTTATAAAGTAACATCAGACCAAAAAGAAAGCATTTATTGTTTTCATTTCATGCTTTACTCTATCTGAGCAAAGGTAGTACTCTATGAAAAAGAAAATAAATAACACAAAGATTTGGTCAAACCTTACCATAATGGACTTATCATGAAGCTATCAGGCTTTGAAATATACAGAAATATGTATGAATAAACGCTAACACTATAAGATTGTGAATCGAGTGCAGTTTTCTTAAGATTCAGGCTAAATTCCACGCTACATACTCAACATAAAAAAGATTGGGTGTTTCATCCAATCTTTAATATTGTTCTTGCCACCCTGCAATATACCGCTGCTTTCTGAGCATGTCTATTTCCTTTGCATATGGTGGTTTTTTATTAATGTATGGTGTTTCCAGAATCTTAGGGACAGATTGTAATCTGGTGCTATGGGCAATGGCACATAATGTATCAAATCCAATTTCACCCAACCCTATATTGGCATGACGATCTTTTCTTGCTCCCTGTACATTTTTAGAATCATTCAGATGTACTACATGTACTTTATCCAATCCTATCACATGGTCTATTTCATCCAGCATTGCATCAAAAGCATGTACATCATATCCTGCGTCATGCATGTGGCAGGTATCGAGACAGACACCAAAATGTTCACTGTGCTGCAGTTTAGACAATATACTTTCAATCTGTTCCAGCTTATATCCTATTTCTGAGCCTTTTCCAGCCATGGTTTCAAGACAGATGGTAACTTGTCTGTCTGTAAAATCAATGCTGTTCAGCTGCTCAATAATGGTGTCTATGCCTGTTTCCAGAGTGGAATCCGTAAAGGAACCCGGATGTAATACACAATAGGAAGCTCCTATTGCCTGCACACGGTCCACTTCATTTTGCAAAAATTCCCGTGCAAGATCATACACATATGCCTTGGTGGAATTAGCAGGATTAATAATATATGGCGCATGGACTATCATGTGTGATGAAGGAATATGATGTTCCTCCATCAAAGCATGTGCCTGCAGAATATGCAAATCTTCTGCAGGTCTTCTTTTTGTGTTCTGAGGAGCACCTGTATAAAGCATTAATGCGTTAGCACCATAAGATAAAGCTTCTTTGACACTGCCTTCCAGAAACTGCGGTGCTTTCATCTGCACGTGACACCCAAGAATAATCTCATTATTTTCCATTATTCTTAGCTATCTGTCTTTCTTTATACATAGCTTTCTTTTCTTCACGGATCTTTGCTCGGATCATATCTCTCTTTTTATGACGATGAATGGTCTCAATCTGTTTTGCACGCTTTTTCTTATAGCCTGGTTTTACCTTCTGATTCTTTTTGGTATAAATCATGGCAATTTTCTTTTCAAGTTCATCATCAGTCTTCAGACGTTTCTGCCCATATGGATGTAATGTCTGCCATCCACTGGACTTATAACGCATATGATCAAAATGGATACCCATTTTCTTTAAAGAACGAATAGACGCATCATCTTCTTCATGATATAAAGCAAAACATGTGCCTTTTTCTCCTGCTCTTCCTGTTCTTCCTGCACGATGTACGTAATATTCCAGATCATCCGGGAATCCACAGGAAATAACATGAGTTACCGTATCAATATCGATACCTCTTGCAGCAAGGTCAGTACAAACCACATAAGTATGCTGAGATAATTCCAGATCTTTCATAGCCTGCTTTCTCTTACGGGAAGTCAGATCTCCATGCAATTCATTTACATCCACTCCATTGTTACGTAATTCTTCTGCAATGGAAGAAGCTTCCTGTCTTGTGTTGCAGAAAATCAGACAGACATATGGCTGGAATCCAGGCAAAATAGACTGGATTGTTTCTGCAAATGTATGATGGTAACATGGCACAAGTACATGATGGATATCCGGATTAAAACGAACCGTTTCTCCAATCTGGAAAGTCACAGGATTGGACATGTATTTACGAATGAACGGGCGCAGCTGATCAGGCATAGTTGCAGAAAATGCCAGCATCTGTAAATCTTCCGGCATTCTGGAAGCACACTGATCAATATCATCCAGGAATCCAAATTCCAATGTCATATCCACTTCATCAACGACCAGAATCTTAGCAAGATCAAGACGTAATCCACCTGTATCAAGAAACAGATCTTTAATTCTTCCAGGAGTACCAACAACAATATGTGGCTGACCTTTAGATAAAGATTCCACATCTTCAGAACGCTGCTGCCCTCCAATGAACAGACGCACTCTTAAGTCAGGTTTGATTTCCTGCATAACCTTCACTTTATCAAAAATCTGAATAGCCAGTTCTCTTGTAGGAGCGGTAATAACTGCCTGAGGATGATTACTTGTTTCATCTACAACTTCCATCAACGGAATCAGATAGGCATGTGTCTTACCGGTACCTGTTTTCGATAAACCTAAAACATCCTTTCCTTTGATAGCAGAAGGAATTACTTCTTCTTGTATAGGGATTGGGGTGGTAAAACCATTTCTGCGGATAAATTCCATGGTTTCTTTTTTCATATTAAAATCTTCAAATCTTTTCATTTTCTATCTCACACTCCTTCTCTTTTGAATATGGTATACTACAAATAACACACAGAATTATACAAGAAAAGAAAGGAAAGTCTAATGGAAATCATCAGTGTTGTCCCAAGAGGATATTGTCAGGGCGTTGTAAGAGCCATAAAAATTGCACAGGATACAGCTGAAAAATACCCGGATCAGCCAATCACCATGCTGGGAATGATTGTACACAACCAGTTTGTAGTAGATGCCTGCAAGCATCTGGGCATACAGTTTGTGGAGGATAAAACCGCCACAAGGCTTGATCTTTTAGACCAGATAGATACAGGTGTAGTTATCTTTACGGCACATGGTGTCTGTGATGAGGTGAAAAAGAAAGCCTGTGAAAAAGGACTCATCTGTGTAGATGCCACTTGTAAAGACGTCTTAAAAACCCATGATCTTGTCAAACAGCACACAAAAAAAGGTGATGTCATCTATATAGGAAAAAAGAATCATCCGGAATCCGAAGGGACAGTCGGTTTATCTGATAAAGTACATCTTGTAACATGTACTGAAGATATTCAGAAGTTACCTGATTTAAAAAATGTGCTGATTACCAATCAGACCACTCTTTCCATTTTAGATACCAAAGTACTCATAGATAAATGCAAAAAAAGATTTCCTGACGCAAAAGAAGCAGAAGAAATCTGTAATGCCACAAGAATTCGTCAGCAGGCAGTGCTGGATCTTTCTTCAAAACACGTAGATCTTTTAATTGTTGTAGGCGATCCAAAGTCCAATAACTCCAGACAGCTTGCTGAAACCGGTAAAAAAGCAAATATTCCGGATGTTCTGTTAATCTCTTCCATAGAAGATCTGCAGGAAACTCATTTTAAAGATAAGCAATGTATAGCTGTGACCAGTGGTTCCTCCACACCTAATTCATTAACAAAACAGGTAATTGAAACCTTACAGAAGTATGCAAAAACAGGTGTTTTCACACCTGTTAAAGCATCTGTTTCAATTCTGTAAGTTCCTCTTCTGTAAGAGGTCTGTATTCACCTGGTTTTAGAGATTCATCTAAAACCAGGTTTTTCATACGTATTCTTTTCAACTGCACCACTTCATTATCCAGAGCTAAAAAGATTCTTTTGATTTCATGGAATTTTCCTTCATGAAGAATGATAGTTCCTGTTGTCTCTCCGGTTGGTGTATACACAGCTGGCAGAAATGTATCTTCGCCTTCTGTAACTCCCTTTGCAATCTGCGCAATATCCTGTTGTGTCACTGCATGTTTCAAAGTTAATGCATACTCTTTTTCCACATGATGTTTTGGAGATAACAGTTGATGCGCCAATGGTCCATCATTGGTAATTAACAATAAACCTGTCGTATCCTTGTCCAGTCTTCCACATGGAAAAAGTCCCTGTACTTTCTGATCAATCAGATCTATAACGTTGACATCATTACTTTCTGTGGAACTGACAACCCCCTCCGGTTTATTCATCATCAGATAGGTATACCTGCTGTAAGAAATCTCCATATCATCGATAGTGATTTTGTCTGTTTCGTTAATCTTTGTTTCAGGGCGTGTCACAAATTCCCCATTCACTCTGACCCTTTTATCTTTCAATACTGTCTTTATATCTTTTCTGCTTCCATATCCCATGGAAGAAATAGCTTTATCAATGCGAATCATACAGCTCTTCCTTTCTTTCTGAGGCGTAATACATCACACCCGATATATGTCATAATCAGATAAAGTATGACCTTTCCTGCATTCACCAGGATACCTGTATACACTCCAAACTCCAGATGTTCCATAATAAAGGATTCAAACACAAATAAGGTACCATGTACCCCGCAACATACAAGAAGAATACGCACACATTTACTCAGAAAGTATACAAAATAGGTCATAACCACGTTTCTAAGTCTTGCCATATTTAAAAACAGAAGCATACCGTAAATAATACAATTCACAGAAAGAAAATATGACAGGGAAACAGTCTTTGGTATAAAAAGAAACGCAAAAATTTTAATGGCACAGCCCAATCCGTAATAAAACACAAAACTCTTTTCTCTTTTGATGGCATATACAAGAAATCCGGAAATGGAATAAAACGCAAATAGCAATACCCATAACGAAAACAGCAACATGTTCTGTGACCATATATCGCTATACACATTACCCGCAATCAAAGCAGATAAAGAGCCTCCATGAAATGCAAGATAACAGCATAATGGTAACAATATACATGTCATGTGTACAAAGGAAACATTGATTTCCTTTTCTATTCTTTTCTCATTTTTATTCTTGAATGCCTCATCCACATGTTCTATCAAAGTATGAATATGTGGATAAACACATACATACCCTATACAGGAATACAGTAACATGACATAGTAGACTTCCATAGAGGAAGACGTGAAAACAGATACACAGCAAAGATCCATAAGAAATAATACATACGGAAACAGATATTTCATTCCTGCTGCACAAATAACCAGTAATACGGAAGAGTCCGGTATACATTTCTTAAAAAGATTCTGTTTTAAAAAATCTATATTTTTAAAACAATAATACCCGGTATATACAGCACTTGAAAAGAATGAGGCAATACTGAAACTGTAAACCATCCATTCTGAAGATTTCTTAAGAAAAAGCATAGTCACACAAGCAAGTATTAACGTAAGGACCACTTTATAAACCTGCTCTTTGACCAGAGTTTTTTTATAAGAAGCTACCCTTTTCATACCTATATCCACAGCTCTGTGAATGCCGGAAATACTCTGCAGTAAAAACAAAGGTGACAATATGCGTACAATTGAAGAAAACCATTCCTGTTCAATCTGCAGGAATGTCTGTAAAGAAGAAGCCGTCAAACAGACAATCAGCACAATGCATATACCTGCAACAGTAAAAAAAGCAACAGATCTGCGGTATTGTTCCATGATTGTTTTGTTTTTACCCAGGGAATATAATGCATCAAAATAACTGCCTAGTCCAAATGGCAAAGCCACCTCAAGTAGCACAGATAGAAACATCACTTTAAAAAGAGTGTACGCAGCAGCGACTGCAGAAGCAGAAAAATAAAACAGAGGGAATCCCAGAATGCAGGAAGTCAGTATGAGTATCCATATGCATATACTCTGATGTGCATGAAAACTACTTCCTACTTTCATGAAGCATTCTCCAGATATGAATAGCCATCCAATGTCAGCTGTACATGATGAAATTCACGCGTGGTTTTCTTTCTGGTCTTATCCTTCCATTCTACCAGCACTTTCAGGTTGATTTTGTCATAAGAAGACTCCCCTGAGATCATCATCCCTTTAACAAAGCCTTTATCTTTATTAATCTGATTAGGAACAAGCTGATATTTCCCGTCAAAAATACCAATACTGGGAACCATCTGAAGATTAGAGTCAAAACTGACATCATTTTCCACAGCCATGAATACCACATCATACATGGATATAGTCGGGCTATCCAGAAACAGATAATAATTATATTGATTATCTTCGCCTTTTTTCACCTCATAAGAAAGCGTGTAGTAAGAACTGTCTTTTACATATTCAGAGTTTTCACTGATAATCTGATAATACATTTCATATGTCTCAAGCACCAGTTTTTTTGAATTTGAACATCCTGTCAGTAACAGGACAGCTGTCAATAAAGGAACCACTATTTTTTTCATGAATGTATTATACCAAATAAAAAGCATGCCGAAGCATACTCTTTATCAGAATGTAAATACAAACCAGTTCTTTTTACCTTTTTTAACAATACTGAACTCATGGTCAAATGCAGCATCTTTTGTCAGTGCAAATTCAAGATCCTGTACTTTTTCACCATTGACCTGAATACTGCCCTGCTGAATCAGTGTTCTTGCGTCACGCTTAGATTTGGAAATACCCGCAAGAATCAGTGCATCAATTAATAAGGCACCATCTTCCACTGCAGTTTTTGGAGCATCACTCAGGCCTTCCTTCATCTCTTCTGCAGTGAGATCTGTAATAGAACCTTTAAAGAATGTTTCAGTGATCTTAACAGCTTTAGCCAGACCATCTTCACCATGAACAATACGTGTCAGCTCTTCAGCAAGTGCTTTCTGAGCATTACGTTTTTCAGGAGCTGCTTTCATATCTTCTTCCAGAGCCATGATTTCTTCAGGAGTTCTTAAGGAAAGTCTCTTTAAGTAGTCAATAATATCCGCATCCGGTGTGTTTAACCAGAACTGATAGAATTCATATGCATTTGTCTTTGCAGGATCCAGCCAGATATTTTTACCTTCACTCTTACCGAATTTAGAGCCATCACTCTTTGTGATTAATGGGGAAGTAATGCCAAATACCTTAGCTTCATCTCCGCAGACTTTTCTGATCAGTTCAATACCACTGGTAAGATTGCCCCACTGGTCAGAGCCACCAATCTGTGCATCACAGCCATACTTCTTATACAGATTATAGAAATCAATTGCCTGCAGGATGGTATATGTGAATTCTGTATAGGAAAGACCTGTATCCAGTCTCTTTTTAATTGTATCTTTCTGTAACATATAGGCAACGTTGAACAGTTTTCCATAATCTCTCAGGAAATCCAATAAAGAAAGTTCTCCGAGCCAGTGATTGTTATCTTCCATAATAGCAGCATTTTCACCTTCAAAAGACAGGAAATGTGCCAGCTGATCATGAATACATTTTGCATTTTCAACAACCTGTTCATGTGTTAACAGTTTTCTTTCAGTTGTAGGACGAGGGTCCCCAATCATACCTGTAAAGCCACCACACAAAGCAATTGGTGTATGACCTGCCATTTGATATCTTTTTAACAGTAAAATCTGCTGTAAATGACCTACATGTAAAGAATCTGCTGTCGGATCAAATCCGCAGTATACTGTTGTAGGAGTTTTCAGTTTTTCTACCAGTCCATCATAATCTGTACAGTCTTTAACAAGACCTCTCCATTTAAGTTCTTCAATAAATTCCATCGTATTCTCCTTTTTGATGCCATTAAAAAAAGGCATCCTTGTATCTAAGGACGCCTGTAGCGCGGTACCACCTTAGTTTATAGTTTTCACTATACACTTCATTTACCTTTAACGCAGGTCAACGATTAGCCTTTTGAGACTAACAACTCCAAGGTGTATTCCTGGTACACAGGTGTTGTTCCTTGCAGCTACCGGAACATTTCTACAACTACACACTCTGTAAGTACTTGTCCTCTTCTTTGTTGTATTAAGACTTTATCCCACCTTAAGAACAATGTCAATCTTTAGTTGTCTGACGTGGAGTAAACAGGTAACTCAATTCCATTTCCTTTGTCATTTCAGGCTCATTCTGTAACATCTTGGTCATCACTCTCATGGAAACTGCACCAAGATCATAACTAGGAATATGGAAAGAGGATATAGTTGGTCTCATCATGGAGTTATATTTAGTATCGATGACACATACAACTTCCATATCCTCTGGAATAGAAATATTGTTCTCTCTTGCAGCATTGACAATAGCCATCGCCTGAGAATCTCTGTTTCCAATCATAAGATCATAGGAGTGATCCGCAAGCCATTTTTTCAGGAAAGCATAACTGGTACGGGATTCTGCAGAAATCTTCAGGAAACCATCAAATTCTTTTCCTCTTTGTTTGAATGCACGTGTTGCGCCTTCAACCATCTGTCTGCAGGTATACGGATTACTTCTATCTTCAATAATGGCAATCTTATCCTTACCTTCTTCCAGATATTTTGCGCATAACTCATAAATAGCTTTTTCAATATTGACATATACAGAACATACATTCTCTGCCTGAATCTTATTACCAATAACTACAATAGGAATGTTATAGTTGGATAATTCTTCCATCTGTTTCATTTCCATCTTGTCATTATAGATTACCACACCATCCACTCTGGATTTGATGATATCTTCAACAACGTCATTAATATCTGTAATGCCGGCAGTAATTGTATGTAGCATAATATTGTAATTGTAAATTTTAGCCACATCAATCAAACCATTGATAATCTGCCCTGTATAAGTGAAAGAAGCCTCAGGTACAACAAGACCTATAGAAGTTGTCTTTTGTAATGCAAGTCCCTGCGCAATGGCATTTGGTTTATATCCAAGTTTGTCAATAGCGGCCTGTACTCTGTCCTTTGTAGGTCCTTTAACTACATTGGAACCGTTGATAACTCTGGATACAGTAGCCAGAGACACACTGGCTTCTTTTGCAACGTCATATATTGTAACTCGTTTCATGTATTACCCCTTTACTGCTTATCTTCTTTATGGAAAAAATCTTTTAAAGCATTAATCTGCTTATCTACCATATCTGTAGCGTTCTTCCCAAATTCCTGCACTTTTGGATTAGAAGCAAAATCATTTACAGCTTTTGTGACTGTCTTAGCTGTATCATCAACTACTTTAGATGCTTTTTCAGAAAAATCTTTAATGCTTTCTTTCTGTTCATCTGTCAGTTTCTGATCAATATATTTGGATGCATTATCAGTTGCCTCTTTAGCAGCCTGCATACCTTTCTGTAAAACTTCAGAGGTTTTCTTTTTACAATCCGCATAATTTTCCTGCACTTTAGGATCATTCTTAATTTCATCAATACGACCTTTTGCAGAATCTACGGCTTTACGTGCATTTTCCTTAATGAACTGTAATGCTTTCTGTACATCCTCATTATTAGATGCGTTGGAAACTACCTTCTTTACCTCATCAATGGAACGATTAACTGTTTCCTTTGTTGTTTTTTTAATGTCATCCATTTTGGAAACAGTTTCCTCATAAGTATCAGATTCTTTTACTTCTTCCTTCTTTGCTTCCACCTGTTCATCCAGTTCCTGAATCTTCTTTTTCAGATCTTCTACTGTTTTTTCAATATCTTCAATAGGTTCTCTTTCATCATCTCTGTGAGTATTGTTATTCTCCATCTTGCATATCCTCCTTCTGTGGTTCTGACTGCACTTTATTCTGTGCATACTCTTTTACGTTTTGAATACTTTCCTGGGCAAAATTAGCAGCTTTTTCAAAAGCAGCAGATGTCTTATCCTGCATCTTATCTACAGAATGACTTAAACGAGCTACTGTGTCTAATGGAGCCTGAATTTTTTCTACACTGGAATCCACTTTATCTAAAGTCGGCCGCAGATTTTCTATTGTTTTTGTAATTGCAACCACCATCTTTCCAAGTTTATTCAGCAGAATGCATAAGAAAACTAATGCTAAAGCTCCTAAAATTGGCAAAAATTGTGAACACACAACCTGTAAATCTAGAATTAACGCATCCATACTAACTCTCCTTCTCTCTAACATATAGTATACCTTTTATGTAAAAAGTTTCAAGACAACTGATAGCGCTTTACTTATACAATACTAAAAAAGTGTCTTGCACGAAGCAAAACACTACTTTAATTTTTCTATCAGTGCGTTTTCAAGTTTTGACACATCATTTGGACTCATAAAGATATACACTGCATCTCTTTCATTATAAAGAATATCTGCATCTTCCATGGAAATATGTGCACCATTTGTAAGATCATGAATAATCAGATCGCTGGTTACTCCAGGAAAGTCCTGCTGGGATTCTCTGGCAGGATGAATATCCATGATATATGCTTTATCCACCTCTGCTAAAACTTTGGCAATATCTTTTGCAAATTCAAGTGTTCTTGAAAATGTATGAGGCTGGAAAATCGCAACAATCTTATGATGAGGATATTTCTGTTGAATGGCAGTGATAGTAGCTTTCACTTCATTAGGATGATGGGCATAATCGTCAATGATTACACTGTTTCCAGCTCTGGTTTCTTCAAACCTTCTTCTGGCCCCTCCAAAAGTACTAAAGTATTTCTGAACTTCTTCAGCAGTCACTGATTCGTAATAACATACAGCGATTGTTGCCAGTGCGTCGTATACCTGATGCTTTCCATACAGTGGAAGGTTAAAATGGCCATAGGCATTTCCATCAATCGTTACATCAAAGGATGTCCCATTTTCACTGTAGACAACATCTGTGGCACGGATATCATCTTCTTCTTGAAATCCATAGAATTTCAAAGGCGTATCCACCTGCAGTCTATGTGTATATGGATCATCACCACATGCAATCACCATATGTGTTGCTTTCTTTGCAAAAGATTCATACGCATCCACAATATCATCAATATCTCTGTAGTAATCTACATGATCCAGATCAATATTTGTAATAACGGCATAATACGGTGTGTAATTCAAAAAATGTCTTCTGTATTCACAGGATTCCAGAATAAAATATTCATTTTCTTTAAGAGCAAAGCCAGTGCCGTCACCAACAAGATAATTAGCACCTTTTACAGGTCCAAGTACATGCGATAACATGGAAGTTGTGGTTGTTTTCCCATGACATCCTGCAACACATACTGCTTTGGATTCTCTTGTCAGTTTACCTAACATCTCTTCATATGTGATGATTGGCAAATCCAGCTCTTTTGCTTTAATAATTTCCGGATGGTCGTCTGTAATAGAAGCTCCTCTGACAATTGTCATTCCCGGATGAATATTATCCGCGTTATAGGAATAGAATGGAATATGACATTCTACCAGTCCCTTTTCTGTAAAAAAATGTTTTGGAAGATCGCTTCCCTGTACATCATATCCGAGTTCTTTTAACATTTGTGCCAACGAACTCATTCCTGCACCTTTAATACCTACAAAATGATACATAGTTTATCACCTCGTCATATATTCTATACCCTTTTGCCATAAATAAAAAGATTCGTCTTTTTCAAGACAAATCTATTATTTCTTTGAAGAATCTTTAAACAGATCAGTTACATCATCCTCGTCATCTTCAGGAAGATTCAGATCAGGAAATAAAGGAGCTGTGTTTCCAAGGTCAGAGTTATCGAATTCTTCATCTCTGACTTTTAAGATATCATCAAGAGAGAATTCAGGAACTGCATCCTCTACCTGTGGATTCTTTTCAGCAACAATTCTTCCCGGCTTTTCATCATGTGCTTTTGGAGCCTCTTCATGAGCAACATAAGAAGATTCAGATTTCATTGTACTGCCATAGATTGGAGAAATGACAGGTGTGATATTTCCTTCATCTTCAGGTTCGTCTACAATAGCAGCAACCTTCTTTGTTGTAGTTTTCAAAGCATTCAGATCTTTTTCATCTACTCCGAAAATAGGACTGATAACCGGTTTAAACTCATACCCTGCTGGTTTTGATGATTTGGCAGGTTTAACCGGCTTTGCCTTCTTAGGCATAGTAGGTTTCACTACTTTTGGTTTGGCAACAGGTTTTACAACCTCTTCATCCACTGTAATGCCTAATGGTTTGGATGGTTTTCTTTCTTCCTTAACTGTCGGAGTCACCGGAACTTCTGCAGTTACGTCAATACGTGTAACCTTCTTCTGTTTTGCAGGCTGAGGATTGAAAGATGGAATTTCGTCATCTTCATCATCCATCATTGGAGGTTCAGGCATACGTACAGGTGCAGGTTTTTCTACAGCCGGTGCAGGTCTTTTTGTCTCAAGTTTTACTGGATTACTTGCTTTGACAGGAGAGCCAACGACTTCATCATCTTCATCATCAATATAATCGTCTTCATCATCTTCAAATAATAATTTTTGTAATTTTTGTAACATACTACATCCTTTCCAGAATTGTAAATTCTATGAATACAAGACTATTTCATCTTAACCTTTATACCTTATTCCGGCTCATTTGTCCAGTCAGAATTACTGTTTTCCATCCTCTGAGGGAGGCGTCGTGCTTTCAGGAGAAAGCGTATTTGTGCCATTTTCGAACAATTCATCTATACTTCCATTTTCAGGAACCAGATTCTGGAAAAGTTCTACTTTCTTAGCTGTATACGTAATATCGTTTCTTAAAGAAAAATCTCTTTTTACCTTATCAGTATTCACTGATACAGAACGTGCCATATACAGCATCTTTTCAGCAACAGGTGCTATGTCATTCGCATTAACAACACTGAAAAACTCCATATATCCTGCCTGCATGTATACAATATATGCATCATTGAGCATATTAACTTCCAGAAGAAATTCTTTCTTATTACCGTCTTTAGTAACGTAGCTTCCCTGAAGACTGTAAACATTTTCCTTCATAACTGTGGAAGTCTCCACCTGCTCTTCCGTATCATAGTAGGCATCCTGAAGTACCGATGCCACATTCAGATTCATAATGAATCTTGTATCGTAATAGTCAAAAGTATTACTTGTGGAATCTCCGTTAAGTCTTCCGATACATGGTTCAAGATAATAGGAATAGTATTCTTTACTGTAATTTGCATTGTAAACATCCAATGTCTGTGCCTGTTCAAGAGACGTTTCCACAGAACGTGTAGTTAACATATCTGAAGAACAACCACTCAAGAGTAACAAAAGAACAAGAATACCGTTTTTTTTCACTGTCAGCGCCCTCCTGTACTCTATTGTATATTGTTTTGTGTCTTTATAGCAACTAAACGATAAATTGGCTGGCCAAGTTCCATGAATTTGCTTTCATACTCTGTGATAACATCTTCTGGATGTTCTTCACGTCTGTAATCCACAGAAAACTCTTTAAACGTAAAACCGTTTTCAAGAAAATACAACACACTGTCTTCAAATAATGCAGTATTATCCGTTTTCATGCGAATCTCTCCGTTATCGGAAAGAATATGTGCATACATCTTTAAAAATGTGGAAGAAGACAATCTCTTCTTGTGTGTTTTTTTCTTAGGCCACGGATCGGAAAAATTCAGATGCAATACATCTATTTCTTTATCTGCAAACCAATCTTCGAGATTTTCCGCCATCAGGGCAATCATTCTTCTGTGTGTACTGTCTGCACCTGATTCGATTGCTTTTCTTGCTGCAACTGCAGCAACACTTCTGTCCTTTTCAATTCCAATCCATCCTTCTTCTGGATACATTTCTGACATCTTTAACAGATATTCACCTTTTCCTGTACCAATTTCCACATGCAGCACATCACACTGTAATGTTTCATGCCATTTACCTTTATAGTTTTCAGGATCAGGTAATACATATTCCTGATGAACTTCCAGGTATGGTTCCGCCCATTTCTTTTTTCTCATTCTCATATTCTTCACCCTAAAAAGAAGGTCCGTGGACCTTCTTAATTATTCTGCTTTCTTTTTAAATACGCGACGTTCAACATTACCAGATTCGTGTCTGTCTCCTCTGGCACCACGCTGAGGTCTCAGTGTTTTCTGTGGTTCTACATAGCCTTCAGGTTTTTCAAGAAGTTCCTTAGCAGAAACTTTCACTTTTCCGTTTTCATCAATGTTGATGACTTTTACCTGAATTATCTGACCAACAGTTAATGCTTTATGGATATCTTCAACTCTTTCCCATGCAAGCTGAGATACATGTAACAGAGCATCTGTAGAGCCAAATAAGTTCACAAATGCAAAGGAGTCACGAATTTCAGTAACTTTTGCATCGAATACATCACCAACTTTAGCTTCACGAATCAGGTCGTTAATAATCTGCTTTGCCTTTTCGATCATTTCCTTATCAGTATGATACAGAACTACCTTTCCGTCATCATCAATATCAATCTTGATGTCGTTACATGCTTCAATAATCTTATCAATCTGTTCTCCGCCTTTACCGATAACAATACGAATCTTATCAACAGGAATCTGCATTGTATCAAACTTAGGAGCCCATTTGCTGACTTCAGGACGAGGTGCGCTGATAGCTGTTTCCATGTTATCCAGAATCTGCATTCTGCCTTTATGTGCCTGAGCAAGTGCTTCTTTTAAAATCTGTTCGGAAATACCAGTCACTTTAATATCCATCTGTAAAGCAGTAATACCTTCACGAGTACCTGCTACCTTAAAGTCCATATCACCATAATGGTCTTCCATACCCTGAATATCTGTAAGGATAGAATACGTATTACCTACAGTAATAAGCCCCATGGCAACACCTGCAACCATAGCCTTGATAGGCACACCTGCAGCCATCAAGCTCATTGTACCTGCACAGATAGATGCCTGGGAACTGGAGCCGTTGGATTCAAGAACTTCAGCACATGTTCTGATAGTATATGGGAATTCTTCTACTGTTGGAAGAACCTGCTTTAATGCTCTTTCACCTAATGCACCATGACCGATTTCTCTTCTGCCTGGATTGCCCATTCTGCCAACTTCACCTACAGAGAATGGAGGGAAATTATACTGATGCATGAATCGCTTTTCCTTCACTGTAGTCAGATCTTCAATAATCTGTGCATCAGATAAAGGACCTAATGTAGTAATGGACATAACCTGTGTTTCACCACGTGTGAACATAGCGGAACCATGAACTCTAGGTAACAGATCCACCTGAGAATCCAATGGACGAAGTTCATCAAGACCTCTTCCGTCAGGTCTTACCTTATCTTCAGAAATCAGTCTTCTGACTTCCCCTGCTTCTACTTCAACACCATATTCATGCGCCTGTTTTACAGCTTTATCGCGGGCTTTATCGTCTTCCCATTCCATCTTGGAAACATCATCAGCCATTTCTGCAATGATTTCATCGATTTTTCCGTAACGTTCCAGTTTACCCTTAATGGAAACTGCTTCACGAATTCTGTCAGCACCATTCTTATCAATATATTCTTTTACAACAGGATTGATTTCATATAATGTGACTTCCATCTTTGGCTTAGCACATGCCGCAATGATTTCTTCCTGAATCTCGCACAATTCCTTAATAGCTTCATGACCAACCATTAAAGCTTTTAACATATCCTCTTCAGATACTTCTTTTGCACCTGCTTCAACCATGTTGATAGCCTGTTTTGTACCTGCAACTGTTAAATCAATTTCAGCTTCCTCCAGCTGTGCTTCTGTAGGGTTAATGATATATTCATCACCAATCTTACCTACCTTAACACCTGCAACCGGTCCGTTAAATGGGATATCGGAAATGCAAAGTGCTAAAGAAGAGCCGAAAATAGAAGCCATTTCACTGGAACAATCAGGATCACAGCTGAATACTGTATTCACAATCTGTACTTCATTTCTGAAACCTTCAGCAAATAAAGGACGAATAGGTCTGTCAATCAAACGTGCTGTTAATGTTGCATGTTCTGTAGGTCTTCCCTCACGTCTCAAAAATCCACCTGGAATCTGACCTGCAGCGTACATCTTTTCCTGATAAACAACTGTT
The DNA here is from genome assembly GCA_934754415.1 of uncultured Bulleidia sp. Classification (GTDB taxonomy): domain Bacteria; phylum Bacillota_I; class Bacilli_A; order Erysipelotrichales; family Erysipelotrichaceae; genus Bulleidia. Next base: position 26,576 of record CAKVIS010000003.1, on the reverse strand, counting down.
AACGGGAAGAAGTCTGTATCTTTAGCTTCGGAAGAAGCTGTGGCTGTAGATAAAACTACAGTATCTTCATAGCGAACCAAAACGGATCCGCCGGCCTGCTTTGCAATTTCACCATTTTCAACTGTAATGGTACGGCCATGGAAATTCCAACTCTTACAATATTTTTCCATATTCACTCTTTCAAATTCTATTCTAACTGCTTAATTTTAGCACAAACACTATCCTTTTGAAACACCAAATACAATGACACAACAGGATAAAAAAAAGAGTAAAGGCACTCAAGCACCTTTACCCGTGTTTTAAAATTATGCTTCAGTCTTCCAGAGACCATGAAGATTACAGTAAGCATAAACAGCTTTTACCTGTTCATCAGCAAGGAAATCTGCTTTCGGAGCCTGCCCAGGTTCCAGATAAACGATACGGAATCCCTTTTCTGTCTGCAGAGTAATCCATTCAATATAATGTTCAGGAATCATTGGATGATCGACACTTCCTACATTTACCGAAACGGTATTTCCTTCTCTTGTGACTACCGGTACATGCTTTTCTCTGGCACCGTCTGTAGTATTTGCTGTAAGTAACTGCATTGGCTGACCACAGCATATTGTAGGACATTCAGAGTCCTTTAAACTGATTACCATCTTTCCGCAAGATGGGCAACGATACACTTTCAAATCCTTCATTGTATATATCCTCCTTGTTTCTATATACACTATAGAGAATATTTGAAAAGAATACAAGTGTAATGCTTACTGCTTTGGTATGGGTTTTATCATTCTACACTCTTCAGGCTTTCCACCATTTCTATGGCCGCAAGTTTTTTCTTCATCAGCTGATTGATCAAAATACCAAACACTGTTGTCAGCACTACGGATATAGCAAGAGACGCCGGCATGACATCCACACCATACATGACATAAGAAAACTGCAGTTCCTTCATAATCCAATGGTGTATGGCAACTCCAAGTGGCAATCCTGCAAAAGCCCCAAGTACTGTCAGTACATTGTTCTCCTTATATACATACGACTGTACTTCACGTTTTCTGAACCCCAGTACTTTCAATGTGGCAATTTCTCTTTGTCTTTCGGAAATATTAATATTCATCAAATTTCCCAGAACCACAAATGCCAGAGCAAGAGAAGAAATAATCAGCACGACAATAATGTAATCCAGTGTCTTAACCATATTGTTGAAGTTCTCAAGAGTCACATCATAGAAATTAATTGCTTCAACCCTTTCATCCTGTGCAAGTTCCTTCTGTAATGCAGAAGAATCTTTTACTGTGGTTTTGATAAACATAGTATCTGGTTCAATAGATGTAGTATACAAAGAGGCATAGGTATCTTTCGTCATAAAGATATAATGCTGAATATACATTTCAGTAATTGCTGTCACTTTTACATCTTTTCGTATACCGTACTTACTTTCCACGGTTACATAATCACCAATTTTCACTCCTAGATCTTCACTGAGCTTTTCAGAAATAACCACACCCTGTTCATCAATGGAAATAGGTGTGTGTCCTTTTCTTGTTCTCAATGTATACAATTGCTGAATCTGTGCATTATCTTCAAATACCTGTGTAAGGGCAGTTTCCTCCTGTTCGTTAAAAGAGATCTTTCCCGCATAGGATATAGCGGAAATAACAGATTCCACATCACTGTCATTCTTTACTTTCTGAAGAATATCTTCTTCATCCGTTTCTGAAACAGTATCCGCAATCTTTGCATAACCGTCATAATGTGTAATGTCTGTAAACTGCAGTTTGACCATCTGATTGATGGAATCTCTTATACCAAATCCAATCACCATTAACGCAGTACATCCACCTACACCAATGACTGTCATGATCAGTCTTCTCTTATATCTCAAAAGATTTCGGATTGTTACTTTCCATGTAAAAGAAATATGATTCCATAGAATTCCGATATGTTCAATGAAAGAAGATTTACCAAGTTTTGGAGGAGCAGGTCTCAACAGCTGGGAAGGTACTTCCTTCATAGACTTATGACATACGGAATATGTAGTCAATCCCATAACCAGCAGGAAAGACAATGTTGCTTCAAGAATCAAATGCCACGGCACAAACATCTTCATATCCGGTTCTATATATAACATCTTCCAGGATTCATAGATAATCTTCGGAAAAGTCAGAATTCCAAGCACGGAACCTATCACACACCCTATACATGTGGCGGATAAAGCATAAATAAGATATTTGGAAGCACATTGGAACTGTGAATATCCAAGAGCTCGCAGAATGCCTATCTGTCCTCTTTCTTCATCAATCATTCTCGTCATAGTTGTAAGACACACAAGTGCTGCAACCAGAAAGAAGAATACAGGAAAGATATTTCCAATAGCTGCCATCTGATCTACTGTGGAGGAATATGTTGTCATACCGTAATGTTGTGTTCTGTCAAGAACTGTCCATTTGGCTTTTTCAAGATCTTCTATATCCTGTTTAGCCTTATCCAGTTTTTCCTTAGCTTCATTGAGTTGTTTTTTTCCGGATATTTTCTGATCATTTAATTCGTTTTTACCATCTTCCAGTTCCTGCTGTGAAGAGGTAATTTTAGACTCATTTTCCTGAAGTTCTTTCCATCCTGCATCAATCTGAGACTGAGAAGATGCCTGCGTAGACTCCAGTTGCTGATACCCTGCATCAATCTGTGCCTGTCCTGTGGCAATCTGAATCTTCCCCTGGTTATATTGCTCGAGTCCCTCATCATATTGTCGAATAGTATCTCTGAGCTCTTCTATAGTCATCTCAGATTCCTTATACACCTGTTCTTCAATCTCTGTCTTAGCTTTGGCAATAATCCCTCTTATCTGAGAAACAAGCATGTCATCAGTAATTTCAATATCCGGATCCACAAAGCCTATGATGCGCTTCAATGTTTCCAGCATCTGCTGATAGTCTTCATCATCAGAAAGATCTTCGTCGGTTTTACCTTCCAGCTTTGTGTCTATAGCACCTAAAGTATCATACAGATTGATAGTACTTCTTGCATTTTCCACATCATCCGCATTGGCATCTAATGTAGCTTTTCCTTCTTCCAGCTGTGCTTTTGCAGCATTGAGCTGTGCCTGTTTTTCATCCAGCATAGCTCTGTTAGCACTGATTTCAGAATTCAAGGTAGATTGAGACTCTGCCAGTGTCTGTTTTCCTGCAGAAAGCTGTTCTTTTCCACTTTCCAGCTGTTCTTCACCGCTTTGAATTTTGTCTTCCGCCTTAGTAATACCTTCATTATATTCTCTTAAAGCATCCTTATAGGTTTCATACCCTTCCTGATATGCTTCTTTTGCTTTTTCTATAATTGCATCTCTTCTGTGTTTGCTTTGAACAATGCCAAGATCCTGTATGTCTTCTTTTACTTCTGCATTATATGATTCATATGCATCACTGAATGCATACATACTCTTGCCTTTTTTTGTCAGAACATTGATTTCTGTAAAGTAATCCATGGAAAAAGCATCCATCGGCACATACAGATAGGTTGCAATATACTGATTGGACAATGTAGAAGTTTCTTTAGTTTCATTGATGTATAAGGGTGTATCCACCAGACCAACAACTGTAACTTTTGTAACGCTCAGATAGTCTTCAATATCTCCATCTGGTCTTGAAAAGGTAATTTTATCGCCGATGGAGAAATTATTCGCCATAGCTGTACCTTTTTCAGCAAGAACTTCATGGGAGTTTTTCGGAAGTCTTCCTTCTTTTAATACAAACTGATTGATTTCAGCATCTTCATCATACCCATGCACTCTTGTTACCTTGGAAGTATCCAAAGACGTGGCAAGTACATCCGCAAACTTTGCACCTTCTGCTTTGTACACTTTACTCATCTGAGAAATCGCATCTACATCTTCTTCATCAAAGCCATAATTGGAGTACACCGTAATATCTTTCAGGTTTGTATCATCTACATACCTGTCCACATTTTTCCCCATGATATAAGAACTGCCCGCAACACCGACGAAAAAAGCAACCCCAATAATGATGATTGCCACCAGGGAAAAAAATCTTCCTTTCGTATTACGGATAAGTCTTAAAATATCCTTTTTGCGTGTTTCGTTCATTTTTACCATTCGATTGTATCTATATCCTGAGGATGTTCATTCATTGTATCTGAAACAATTTTACCGCTTTTTACCTTCAGCACTCTGTCTCCCATTGGAGTAATCGCGAGGTTATGTGTAATAACAATCACAGTCATCTTCTGCTTTCTGCATGTATCCTGCAACAACTTCAAAATCTGTTTACCAGTCACATAATCCAGAGCACCGGTAGGTTCATCACAAAGCAACAGTTTTGGATTTTTAGCCAGTGCTCTTGCAATAGCCACTCTTTGCTGTTCACCACCTGATAACTGAGAAGGAAAATTATTTCTTCTGTCATGTAAACCAACTTTATCCAGTGTATCTGCAGGATCTAATGGATCCCTGCATATTTCCGTAGCCAGTTCCACATTTTCTAAAGCTGTAAGATTCTGCACAAGATTATAAAACTGGAATACAAATCCAATATCAAAACGTCTGTAATCGGTTAACTGTGCACTGTTTAAAGAGTCTATATGTTTATCATCCACAAGGATGGAACCACTGGTGCATGTGTCCATACCGCCAAGTATATTCAAAATAGTGGATTTACCGGCACCACTGGCTCCGGCAATGACCACAAACTCTCCCTTATTGATTGCAAAATCCACTCCATCCAGTGCATGAATATCCACTTCCCCTACATGGTAGGTCTTCTTTACATCTTTAAATTCTATATATGCCATAACGTAATTATAAGACAAAAAAAATGGATTATCCACAGAAAGAAAAAAGTCAGGCACATGCCTGACTGTAACCTGAATTACTTACGTAAGCCAAGTTTCTTAACAAGATCTCTGTAACGGTTAACGTCTTTATTCTTGAGGTAAGCTAACAGATTTCTTCTGCGTCCTACCATCTTCATCAGACCTCTGTTGGAAGAATAATCCTTCTTGTTTGCCTTCATGTGGTCTGTAAGACGAACGATCTGTTCTGTTAACAGAGCAACCTGTACTTCTACAGAACCTGTATCTCCTTCAGAACGACCGAATTCTTTAACGATTTCTTCAACCTTTGCTTTTTCTAACATTTCCTATATCCTCTTTTCTTTCTGCTTCTCATCCGAGTCAAGCGTCTAGGATACGACTTACCCAGGTCAAAAGCATGGTCATCCTACCATAAGAAACGGGTTTTATCAACTATTTATAAAACAAATTATAGACCCACAGACGAACATCAGGAGAAACAATGATAATTACCTGGAAAAAAATCCATAATACATTTAATACAATACAGATTACAGGTACAAGTTTCCCCTGCCATCCATAATCCGCATTCTTTTTATACCCTTTATAACATAGATAAATAGCGGGAATGGAAATCAATCCATAGAGACCTACCATCAAAGAAAGAATGGTCAAAAATCCCCCGGCACTTGTAATCATCGCATCTTTCATGTTCTGCTTATTTTCCGCTTTGATGCGCTGCTGTCTGGCCAGTTCAGCTTCCTGTTCTTCCTTTTGTTTTCTTTCTTCAATAGCACGCTGAGATACCTTACGTGCAGAACTGTTTTTTTTCATTCCTCTTGGCATGTGTTTTCCCCTTCCATCATTTCAACAAGCACACTATTTAATATTGGATAACTTTCTTCTGTACATTTCAGATGCGAACCTTCTTTTTTCAGCCACCCTTTTTGAATCAGTTTATTGCTGACTTCACCAAACCTGACAGAAAAATCTTCCTGAAACATCTGTGCATACCTCTCAAGATCCATCCCCTGTTTTAACCGTAATGACATCATAACCATTTCAAATTCTCTGTCTTCCAAAGATAAAACAACTGTCTCTTTCGCACAGGGATCTTTCAGGTAAGCCATTAGACTTTTGGCATTGTCATAACGACAGTTTCCCTCTTTACCACTGGCACCACAGGAAATACCGTAAAAGTCATCATAATACCAGTAACCCAGATTATGTTTTGAAGCATATCCTTCCTGACAGAAATTAGATACTTCATACTGTATGAACTCATGTGATGGCAGATACTGACATATCCACTCATACATATCCGCCTCTTTATCTTCATCCAGAGCTTCCACACCTGTTTTTCCAAAGACTGTATTCTCTTCTATAGTCAGAGAATACAGTGAAAGGTGCTTCGGTTGCAGTGCAATGGCATCTTTCACCGTCTTCTGAAGATCTTCCAGTGTCTGATCAGGCAGAGAATACATAATGTCCAGAGAGATGTTATCAATTCTCGCATTATGCAACATCTGTATTGCCTGCTGTACAGTGGTATAGGTGTGTTTCCTTCCAAGTTGCTGTAATAAACGTGTATTACTTGTCTGTAAGCCCATGGAAACTCTGTTAATACCATGAACCTGTAATATTTTCACTTTTTTTTCATCCAGTGTTTCCGGATTTACTTCTATCGTATATTCTTCTGCATTTGTGGTATACACATCCAAAAGAGAAAGCAACCTTTCCAGCTGATCTGAAGATAAACATGTAGGAGTTCCACCACCAATATATACAGTACTCACCTGCGCATGTATATCTTTATTCTGTAATTCTTTTTGAAGCGCATTCAACCATTCTTCTACCATATCTTCTCTGTATACCATATGTGTAAAATCACAATAATAACAGATACTCTTACAGAATGGCACATGCACATACATATGTTCCGCCATGGTTATTTTTTGTTTGTTCCGTCGTCCATGGATAACACAGACATAAAGGCTTCCTGAGGTATGACTACAGAACCGACCGCCTTCATGCGTTTCTTGCCTTCCTTTTGTTTTTCAAGAAGTTTCTTCTTACGGGAAATATCACCACCGTAACACTTGGCAAGAACGTTCTTTCTTAAAGATTTGATATTCGTTCTGGCAATCACCTTACCACCGATAGCTGCCTGTACAGGTATTTCGAACTGCTGTTTCGGAATCAGATCTTTCAGCTTTCTTGCAATAATGGATCCTCTTTCATAGCTGTTACTTCTATGGACAATAACGGATAAAGCATCGACCAGTTCACCATTAAGCAGAATATCCATTCTTACAAGATCTTCAGCTCTGTAACCAATAATTTCATAATCCAAAGAAGCATACCCCTTTGTACAAGATTTTAACTTATCAAAGAAATCAAAAATGATTTCGGATAATGGAAGTTCATAGATAACATTGTTTCTGCCAACATCTATGATATCCATTCCCTTATAAATACCTCTTTTATTCTGACATAATTCCATAACCGCTCCAATATAGGCATCTGGAACCATAATTTCCGCCTTGACAAAAGGTTCTTCAATTCTGTCAATTCTTGTAGCATCAGGCATCTTTGCAGGGTTATCCACATCCAGTCTGGAACCATCTTTCAAATAGCAATGATAAATAACAGACGGTGCTGTAGCAATCAGATCCAGGTTGTATTCTCTTTCAAGTCTTTCCTGAATAACATCCATATGCAGTAAGCCCAAAAAGCCTGCACGATATCCAAATCCAAGTGCCTGAGATGTTTCGGGTTCAAACTGTAAGGAAGCATCATTCAACTGCAGTTTTTCAAGAGCATCATGCAAATCTTCATACTTGGACGCATCACTTGGATATAAACCGCAATACACCATAGGATTCATTTTTTTATATCCTGCCAGCGGTTCAGCTACAGGGTTACTGGCATCTGTAACAGTATCACCAACACGAACATCATGAATATCTTTAATACTTGCCGCAAACCATCCTACATCCCCACAGGTAAGTGTATTGACCTTGACTTCTTTTGGATTTCGAATACCTGCTTCAAGTACTTCATATTCTTTTCCAGTTGCCATAAAACGAATCTTGTCCTTCACAGACAATTTTCCATCACGAATTCTTACAAGTGCAATAACACCTCTGTAAGGATCATAGAAAGAGTCAAATACCAGAGCACTCATTGGTTTGTTTTCATCTCCTGATGGTGCAGGAATTTTCTCAACAATCTGTTCAAGTACCTTATCCACATTTAAACCAGTACGTGCGGAAATCAAAGGTGCATCCGTACAATCCAGTCCTATGATGTCCTCAATTTCTTTTTTGGTCACATCAGGCTGAGCATTATTCATATCCACTTTATTAATGACAGGAATAATTTCCAGATCATTGTCCAAAGCCAGATACGTATTGGCAAGAGTCTGAGCCTGTACTCCCTGCGTACTGTCTACGACTAAAATAGCGCCTTCACATGCCGCAAGAGATCTTGAGACTTCATAAGAAAAGTCTACATGACCTGGTGTATCAATCAGGTTAAACAGATACTCTTCCCCGTTTTTTGCTGTATAGAGTAACTGTACAGCATTCAGTTTAATAGTAATACCTCTTTCTCTTTCAAGATCCATTTCATCCAGTATCTGTGACTTCATATCTCTTTCCTTGACAGTATCTGTCATTTCCAGAATACGATCGGCCAAAGTACTTTTTCCATGGTCAATATGTGCTATAATACAAAAATTTCGAATATGTTTCTGATCAATCATTACGCAAATCTCTTTCCTGTCACTTCATCTGCATAGCCGTTAGCAAAACTGTTGGCATCCATGCGTTTTTTGCCTTCCAATTGTAACGAATACACTCTTAAAATACCACCTTTGGCAGCCACTTCCATGTAGCCTTTCTTAAAACCAAGAACAGTGCCTGGTGCTTCCTGAGCTTCTTTGATTTCTTTTCTTACTTCAAAGAACTTAACACGTTTACCATCCAGCATGCCATATGGCAATGGCCAGTCAATCAAAGCACGAATATGGTTATACAAAACATCTACAGGTTCCTTTTCAAAGGAAACACATTCCATTTCTCTGGATATCATGGAAGAAAAGGTTACAGCCTGTTCATCCTGAGGAATACCCGGGAGTTCTTTACGCAGATATTTTGGTAAAGCTTCTGTAAGCAAGGATACTGAAGCCTGCTTCAAGCGTCCTTCCAGTTGTTGCAATGTCTCATCTTCACCGATGGAAATTCTGTTCTGTGCATAAATCTTTCCCGCATCCATTTTATGTACCATTTCCATCAAAGTTACGCCTGTTTCACTGTCACCATTTAAAATAGCATAATGCATTGGTGCCGCCCCTCTGTATTTTGGCAATAAAGACGGATGAATGTTCAGACATCCAAGCTGTGGTAATGCGAGCACCTCATCAGGAACCAACTGCCCATAGGCACAGGTAATAATGAGGTCCGGAGCATACTCCTTAAGTACTTCCCATTCAGTCTTCAAATGTTCTATCTGTAAACATGGAATCTGTAATGTATCACACAAAGCATGTACAGGTGTAGGCACAATACGATGTTTACGGCCTGCAGGTCTGTCAGGCTGAGCCACAGCAGCCACTACGTTATACTGCTGATTATACAATGCCTGTAATATATCACATGAGAAATCTGTTGTTCCAAAAAAGATAATTTTAGTTGTGTCCATGTGCAAATCCTCCTCAATGTGACTATTATACTAGATATGTCCAGTACTGGTACAATCCTTTTTTATTGCAATTTCTTTATTCTCTGTTATAATTGCTTACGCGATAAATAAGAACGGAGGTGTTATTATGGCAAATATCAAATCTCAGAAGAAACGTGCACTGACAAACCTGAAGAAGCAGAACGCAAAAGCAGGTGAAAAGAGTGCTCTTAAGACAGCAATCAAAGCTGTAAAAGTTGCAGTTGCTGCAAACGATAAGGAAGCTGCTACTGTTGCTTTCAATACAGCTTCTAAACTTCTTGATAAATCCATCATCAGTGGTATCAAAAAGAAGAACTACGTTGCTCGTCAGAAATCCAGACTTCAGCAGGCTATTAATAACATTGGTTAATACAGAAACAAAAAGAAGGCTCAGCCTTCTTTTTTTCTTACCTGTATGAAAAACAGGAACAGTTATGCACCCTGTTCCTGTTGTGATGCCTCAAGATACCATTGGTATCTTTTTTGTAATTCCATTGTTTCTTCGCTGTCATCCTTCCTTTTTGAAAGTATAAATGCAAGTTTTTCTGCTCTGTGTCTGCAATACTGCAGATAATATGTGTCCGGATGCTCCATAAGACAGGGACCGAGAACACATTGCTGAGGAGTATATTCTTCATGATACAAAGAGCTGAAAGAAATACAGATATACTCATGCCCTCTGTCTTCTATCACTTTTTCCTCCATAATTGTGTAATGTTTTGAAGACAGCCAGTAGCGAAACTGCTCCACATCATTATTCACTTCCACCAGTATCTGCTGTAAAGAACAGATATGCCTTTCTCCCTGTTCCAGAATACCAATTGCCGTCTTACATCCCATACCGGCAATCACGGCACATTGAATATCCTGAGGTACATGTTCAAAACCATTGGATAAAATAGTAGAAATGTGTTGCTGAAGACCATATTGTTCAATATTCTTTGTAGCGCTGTCCAGCGGTCCTTTGGCAATATCACACGCATATGCTTTCTGTGCAAGTCCCTTCTGTACTGCAAGAACCGGTAATAAACCATGATCAGAGCCAATATCTGCAAGTACAGTACAAGGCTGTATCATGGAAGTAATGCATTCAATTCTATTCATCTGTATCTCTGAAAGGTTTCAAGCGCTTGGAACGTCCTGGAGCCTTCAGCTTACGTATAGCCTTTGCCTCTATCTGACGTATTCTTTCCCTTGTGACATTAAACTCTTTACCTACTTCTTCTAAAGTACGTGTTTGCCCATCCACAAGTCCGAAACGTAAACGCAGAACCTTTTCTTCCCTTTCCGTAAGATCACTTAACACTATATCCAATTCTTCTTTCAATAACTGATTATTTGCATAACTGTCCGGAGAAACCGCACCTTTATCCTCGAGGAAATCTCCCAGATGTGAATCATCTTCATCTCCTACAGGTGTCTCAAGAGAAACTGGTTCCAGAGCCACTTTCTGTATTTCACGTACCTTTTCCGGTGTAAGACCATCCATACGTTCTGAAATTTCTTCTGCTGTCGGCTCTCTTCCTAACTCCTGCAGCAGCTGTCTTTGTACTCTGGATAATTTATTGATAGTTTCCACCATATGTACAGGAATGCGAATTGTTCGTGCCTGATCCGCAATGGCTCTTGTGATTGCCTGACGAATCCACCATGTAGCATATGTAGAAAATTTAAATCCTTTTTTATAATCAAATTTTTCTACAGCCTTTACAAGTCCCATATTCCCTTCCTGGATCAGATCCAGAAACTGCATACCTCTGCCTACATATTTTTTAGCGATGGAGACCACAAGTCTCAGGTTGGCAGAAATCAGAAGGTTCTTAGCTTCTTCATCTCCTTCTTCTATGCGTTTAGCAATAGCAGGTTCATCTTCAGGTTTTAAAAGAGGTACCCTTCCGATTTCTTTCAGGTACATCTTTACAGGATCATTCAGTTGCACCTGAGTATCAGAAACCATGACATCATCCAACGCATATTTTTTCTTCATATCCGCAATAAAATCATCGGAATCATCTTCAGTATCCTCTTCCAGCAATTCCTCTTCAATGTCATCTTCTTCAGAAATAATAATCCCCTGCTGAGAAAACCAATCCCATAAAAGGTCCATATCTTCATCAGACATATCCAGTTTTTCCAGTGAGGCAACAACATCCTTCTGGTACAGCATACCGTCTTTCTGATACGTCTTTAAGTATTCCTCTTTTAATTCATCCAGGGTTTTCACTGGTGCAATCACCTGAATTTCTTTTTTTGTATTAATGATCTTCTTCATGGATATACCCCCTTAATTTTTGTAAACAACTTGTATATTTACGCATGAGCATTGCCCTTGTATCAGGGTTTAAAGTGGAAGACATCTGCTCAAGTAAAGATTTCTTTTCATCAAGGAGATAGGCATATCTGACTTTATTCATCATGCCTCTCAGCACACTTTCATCCAGCTCCATGGAGTACATATCACTGGATAAAATGGAAGTCAGAAGATTCTGAAGTTCTTGTTCTTCACATTCATCCATTAACACCTGCGGATCACACATGCCTGTTTTATGCACATGATTTAAAATGCGAATAGCCAGTGCCTGATCCTTTGGATCCAGCAAATACCCAAGCTCATCTTCATAGATACGGCAGGCTGATGGGTATTTTAACATCATACATAAAATCTGTTCCTGAGCAATGGCAATACCATCAGGTACTACTTTTCTGACAATTGCAGAAGGCTTTACATCCACCGGTGCTACAGAAGCCTGAACAGAAACTTCAAATCCTGTCTTTTTGGAAACCAGATCTGTAAAATACTTCTTACTGATATCATCCTGCAGTCTGGAAATATACTGCTGTGCTTTTTCCACATATGCTTTCTTCTCCAGATAAGAATCCATGTTTGTACGTGATTCCTCATATTGCAGGGCAAATTCTATCCAGCTGATCGGTTTTGAAACCATTGCCAGTAAAGCTTCTTTCCCATCCTGCCTTACAATTTCATCAGGATCTTTACCCGTTTTATTTTCTACAACGCTTACCTGACACCCAATATCCAGTGCCATCTGAATACCACGCATGGTGGCATGCTGACCGGCATTATCACCGTCATAACAGAATACTACTTCGCGCGACATCTTCTTAATCGCTCTCATCTGTTCATTGGTGCAGGAAGTACCCAGTGTGCATACTGCATTGGAAATTCCTGCCGTATCAAAGGCAATTACATCCGTCACTCCCTCGCAGAGATAAATTTTTCTTTGACGACGTGCTTCCTGTTTTGCTCTATGGGCATTAAAAACCACATTTCCCTTCACATAGATATCAGTATTGGTGGTATTGATGTATTTTGAAGGATTGTTAGGATCTATAGATCTTGCACTGAAGCCTATAGGATGACCGTTTTCATCGTGAATAGGAAAGGTAATACGTTTATAAAACACATCCTGAATACCGGATTCTGTATTTCTGGCAAGATTTACAGCAATCATATCAGCATCACTGTATTCTTTGGCATGTAAAAACCTGTACAGCTTATTATGGTCCGGGATATACCCTATTTCAAATTTTTCTCTTACCTTTTCATTCAGTCCTCTTTTTTCAAGATAGGCTTTTTCTTTTTCTGCTTCTTCACTGTTCAGCTCATACATGGAAAATTTGATGGCATCCTGTAACAGTGTATAATACCTTGCATGTTGCGGGTCTGCCTGTGGTAAAGATGCAGAGGCATGCGTACTGACACTTACCCCTACCAGATTTGCTACAGTTTCCACAGCCTGTACAAAAGATACATGTTCATAATTCTGCACAAAACTGAATACATTGCCTCCGGCACCGCATGCAAAGCATTTATAAATCTGCATATTTGGGTTCAGGTTCATAGAGGGATCATGATCATCATGAAAAGGACAGACTGCCCTGTAGGAATTGTTGTGCTTTTCTACCGGTATGTAGTGACTCACAACATCTACAATGTCTGCCTTTTCACGAATACTATTTAATTCTTCCTGACTAAAATATGCCATTTTCCTCTTTCTAGATACGAATAGCAGCTAAAATCTTCTGACGTGCTTCGTCAATAGTAATACGCTCCTGTGCCATGGTATCTCTGTCACGAATTGTTACTGTTCCGTCTTCAAGTGTCTGATCATCTACTGTCAGACAGTATGGTGTACCTACTTCATCCATACGACGGTAACGTTTACCGATAGAACCGGCATCATCATAACTTACAGGGAAATCAACAGAAAGATCTCTGTAGATTTCCTGTGCCTTTTCTCCATGAGCTTTCTTCTTTAATGGAAGAATAGCTGCTTTCATTGGAGCAAGGGCAGGATGGAAATGCATGACAATACGTGTATCTCCGCTTTCCAGTGTTTCCTCATCATAAGCATCTGTAAAGAACATGAAGAATAAACGTTCTACACCTACTGCAGGTTCAACAACATATGGAAGGAATTTTTCATTAGTTGTAGGATCAAGATATGTCAGATCCTTACCAGAGTGGTTCTGATGCTGAGTAAGGTCATAATTTGTTCTGTCAGCAATTCCCCAGAGTTCACCCCATCCCCATGGGAACTTATATTCGATATCCGTTGTTCCTGTGGAATAGAAAGATAATTCTTCCTGTTCATGATCTCTGAAGCGAAGATTTTCTTTTGTTCCGCCTAATTCCAGAATCCAGTTCATGCAGAATTGTCTCCAATAACTGAACCATTCCATATCTGTTCCAGGAGCACAGAAGAATTCCATTTCCATCTGTTCAAATTCTCTTGTACGGAAAATAAAGTTACCAGGTGTAATTTCATTTCTGAAAGATTTACCAATCTGCCCAATACCGAAAGGAAGTTTTTTACGATATGCTCTCTGTACATTTTTGAAATCTACAAACATACCCTGAGCTGTTTCAGGACGCAGATATACAGTATTCTTTGCGTCTTCCAGAGTGCCCTGGAAAGTCTTAAACATCAGATTGAACTGACGGATAGGTGTAAAATCATGCTTACCGCAGTCAGGACATGGAACTTTGTTTTCTTCAATATACTGTTCCATCTGCTGATTTGTCCAACCTTCAGGAGAAACTGTACCTTTAGAATACTCTTCAATCAGCTGGTCAGCTCTGTGTCTTGTATGACAATTACGACAATCCATTAATGGATCAGAGAAACCAGATAAATGTCCGGAAGCTTCCCATACTTTTGGATTCATTAAAATAGCAGCCTGAATTTCCACATTATTCGGATCTTCCTGAATAAACTTCTTCTGCCATGCACGTTTAATATTATCTTTCAGTAATACACCATAAGGCCCAAAATCCCATGTATTACTTAAACCGCCGTATATTTCTGATCCCTGAAATACAAATCCTGTATTTTTTGCATGGGATACAATCAAATCAAATGTCTTTTCCTTTTCCATTGTAAGTTCTCCTCTTTATAATCCATAACAGTTTAACACGTCAAACAATCATATTCAAACTGCATACCTGTTTATAAAACATAAAAGCATCCAGAGAAACACCCGTGTAGGTATGCGCAAACATCATAAAATATTCCACATCCTGTAAAGTAGCATGTGCCGCTTCCTGAATCAGTGGATATCTTTCCAGTGTTGCTTTGGTAAGCAACCTGAATCTTTTTAAGTCTTGTGACGGTAATACTACAAGATCTTCCAGTGCAGCATGATTTTTACACACAAAACCACCGTCTCTGACAGAAATACTGCTGACACTTGTCTGATGACAAACAGCGCACCCGTCTACATAAGGTGATGATCCAAACATGTTCAGTACATCCGCAATATACAGACTTAATACAGTATGAGGATCTTCATGAGTCTCCAACAGTTCCAAAGCCATAGAAAGTAATGAAAACTGTTTTTGACACAACCCGTCTTCATTATGCGGCAAAGCCATAAAATCCATCATAGAACATACTACCGCAGATGCAGCACTATATATAAGCTCTGTATGTATTTTGGGATAGGCTTTGACCATACTTGCTGTTTTAAGCCGAAACATTGACATATGTGGCTTATAGTCAAACATCAGTGCTGCCTGCACATACGGGGTAATCCCCCCTGCATTTTTACTTGTCAGCTTTCTTGCACCACCTGCCACAAAACTCAGTTTACCGTATTCTTCAGTAAAAGCTGTCACAAGGATATCCTTTTCCCTGTAATCCATCTGTTTGAGAATAATGGCATGTACTTCATCATTCATTACGGAATGCACCACCATACCCATATTCGCTAATACGGGCGTCTTTGCTTCTCCAGTCTTCTTCTTTGCGTACATACAGTGTCAAAAATACATGTACGCCTAATAGTTTTTCTATATCTTTTCTGGCCATGGTACCAATACGTTTCAGCATGGTCCCTCCCTTACCAATCAGAATACCCTTCTGACCGTCTTTTTCCACCAGAATCGTTGCATGAATATTGCATCCCTTGGAAGTGTACTCTTTTTCTTCGATAGTCACTGCTGTAGCATGTGGAACTTCCTGTTCACAGCATAACAACACTTTTTCTCTGATCATTTCTGCAATTCTGAAGTTTTCAGCTCCGTCACTGATCATTTCCGCAGGATACAGAAGTCCTCCTTCAGGAAGATACTTTGCAGTAGTAGCAATCAAATCATCAAAGGTACGATCAAATTTTGCACTCAGAGGAAAATACTCAGCGAAATCATATCTTTCCTGCCAGGAATTTAAATTTTTGATGATTTCCTCTTTATCCATATTATCCACTTTGTTCATGATTAAAAATACAGGCAAGTGTGCATTTTTTACTGTGTTCAGTACAAAAGCATCCCCTGTGGAATATGGAACAGATCCATCCACTACCAGAAAAATCACATCTACTCCCTGTATAACATCCGTAGATTCTTTATTCATACGACTTCCAAGTCTGTCTTTAGGTTTATGAATACCTGGTGTATCTGTAAAGACAATCTGACAGTCTTCACTTGTATAGATACCACGAATTTCGCTTCTGGTTGTCTGTGCTTTTTCTGAAACAATGGCAATCTTTTCACCTACCAGTGCATTAATCAAAGTACTTTTTCCTGCATTTGGTCTTCCTGCCAGAGCCACAAATCCACTTCTCATCTATTCACATCCTCCTCATTAAACTGGAATGGCAACAGTTCTCTTATAGAACTTGTCACCTCTTCTTTTCCATTAGACAGATAAATAGGTGTATCCTGCCGAATCAGCTCGCATAACACCTGTCTGCAGATACCACATGGTGCACATACCCTGTCACCGTCTGAAACAATAGCCACACCGATAATATCTTCTTTTCTGTATCCATTAGAATATGCAGCAAATACGGCATTCCTTTCCGCACAGCTGGTAGCTCCGAAAGAAGCATTTTCCACATTGGCTCCAAGATATATCTTTCCGTCTTTTGTTTCAACAGCCGCTCCCACATGATATCTGGAATAAGGGGCATACGCAAAATGAATTGCTTTAAAAGCTTCCTGTAATAATTCTTCTTTTGTCAACATAGCTAAATCCTCCTTGCAATGATGATGACACTAATAATCAAAGCAAACACACAACCTGTCAGTACCATACCTGCAGACATGTCTTTGATACGCTGAATACGTATATCGTGTTCTTCAGAATACAAATCACATAGTTTTTCAATACATGTATTGATAATTTCCAATACTATGACCCCACCGATACACCCTGTAACAAGACACCATTCCATTGCATTCAGGTCAAAAAAGCCAAAGAAAATGAAGGTACATAAACCCAAAACACATTGCAGTACAATGGATTTATCTTTCATACAACATGAAATGCCATCCAGGGCATGTTTGAATTTCGCAATCATATACGAGGCAGAATAGGATCAAGTATCTTATTCTGAAGATCAAACATTTCTTTTTCTTCTTCAGGAGTCATATGATCATATCCCAGACAATGCAGCATCCCATGTGTAAACAGAAATCCCACTTCTCTTTCATAGCTGTGGCCATAGTTTTTTGCCTGACGTTTTGCATAGTCGATATTGATAAACAAATCACCAAGATCTTTATCAGGCATATCTACAAGTTCAGGAACATCATTGACTGCAAAACTGATGACATCTGTAGGTCTGTCTATCCCTCTGTACTCTTTATTGATGGTATGAATTGTTCTTGATCGCACAAAAGTCACACTGATTTCATAGGTAGAAGGTAACTGTAATAACTTCTCTGCAGAGGCAGCAATCTTTTTAAATACTGGTTCCCACTGCTCTGCTGAGGTATTTGTTCTATTGTAAATAGTAATATCCATACTTATTTTCTCCGATATGTACATATTATAACAAAATTTTCGAACTCTTAATTGTCGTTGTATCATAAAACAACAGATGTTAAAATACTGATGTTAAAACAAAGTTAAATTACAGAGAAGTTTATGTAAAGGGAGGATCTTTATGTCAACCATATCCTGGGATATGATTCTTGGCGGCTTCAGTTTATTTATGTTCGGTATTTCCTTCATGGGAGACGGATTAAAATCCGTTGCCGGTGATAAACTGCGCGACTATATTGACAAATATACATCCAGTACATGGAGTGCTGTCCTTATAGGTATTTTGTTAACGATTATTATGCAATCCAGTTCCGCATCTATTGCGATTACCATTGGTCTTGTGCGAGCAGGGCTGATGACCCTGCCTCAGGCTGCAGGCATCGTCATGGGTGCCAATATAGGTACAACAGTCACTTCTTTCCTGATTGGTTTATCTGTAGATAAATATGCCATGTACATTGTCTTCATCGGGGGCATGCTGATATGTTTCTCCCACAAAAAGAAACTGAACTACTGGGGGAATGTTATCTTCGGCTTTGGTCTTATGTTCTTTGGTCTCAGTGCCATGGGTGATGCCTTAACTGCATTGAAAGAAACACCTATATTTGAAAACTTTGCCCTGTCTATGGCATCACAGCCATGGCTTGCAATGATAGCAGGTATTATTATCACTGGTGTTGTACAGTCTTCTGCAGCAACCATCGGTGTAGTTCAGAAATTATATCACGCAGGTGCCATTACTCTGGGTGCTTCCCTGCCGTTTATGTTCGGCGCCAATATCGGTACAACAGTTACTGGTATCCTTGCTTCACTTGGCGGTTCATTAGCAGCAAGAAGAACCGCGGCATTACATACAGTCTTTAATATTATAGGCACCTTACTTGGAATGCTTGTTTTAATACCTTACACATATGTTGTAGAGTATCTATCCACCTTGTTACATCTGAATCCAATGATGGAAATAGCATTTGCCAACATTATATTCAAAACAGTCACAACTATTCTGTTCTTACCAATTCTGAAACCATATACCAATCTGATCAAAAAGATTATTCCAGGAGAAGAACAGGAACATATGGATATTGACATTGAAGAATTGGATGTCAATATCTCCAATGTTCTTCCAAGTGCTGCCGTAGCACAGGCACAACAGGCTATTCTTAAGATGGCAGATGTCGTAAGACAGGATGCTATCATGACACAAAATTACCTGAATAAACCTGGTACAAGTGATGACAGAGAAATTCTGAATCAGAACGAAGCTCTGATTAATAAAACTGATAAAGCTATTACAGATTATCTCATTCGTATTCAGCAAAATCCTGCTGCCATGACACCGAGAGATATTGAAGACGTACGTCTGAATCTTGAAACAGTCAAAAATCTCGAACGTATCGGAGATCTTGCAATGAATTTAACAGAGTTCTTCGAAATGGTACAGGAAGATAAAGATTCCTTTACACCTCACGCCGTTAAAGATATCAACGATATGTTCGCACAGCTGGTAGATATGCTGGATGATTGTGTAGAAATCTATGTCACCAAGGATATGGACTCCTACCTCTTACTTGAAAAGAAAGAAAACAAAATGGACCAGATGGAATATGACGCACGACTCAGACATTTCCAGAGAATGGCTAAAAATGAATGTCCTTCTTCTGTGGCTGCAAGTGTCTATTGTGATATTCTTGGTACATTGGAAAGAATGGCTGACCACGCCTGCAATATTGCCAAATCAGCTGTATTTGAAACTCAGGATGACATTTCTCCAGATGAATTATTGCCAAACAAATAAAAAGAAGTTCACAATCAGAACTTCTTTTTATGTTGCAGAGCTTCTTCAAAAGCACTGTATCTTTCAATAATCTTTTGTACGATAGGATTTCTGACAACATCTTCACTTGTCAGTCGAATAATAGCAATATCTTCCAGCCCTTCTAAAATATGTGCACTTTGCACAAGACCACTTTGAACATTTTTCTGCAGATCAATCTGCGAAACATCACCTGTAATAATCATGTGTGATCTGAATCCAAGTCTTGTCAGAAACATCTTCATCTGAGATGCAGTTGTATTTTGTGCTTCATCAAGAAGTACAAAGGCGTCGTTTAAAGTTCTCCCTCTCATATATGCCAGAGGAGCTATTTCAATAACACCTTTTTCTATAAGCTTCTCGGTCTGTTCATTACCCAGCATATCGTGTAAAGCATCATATAAAGGCGTAAGATATGGGTCTACCTTTTCTTTCAGATCCCCAGGTAAAAAGCCAAGATTTTCTCCTGCCTCCACTGCTGGTCGTGTCAGAACAATACGTTTCACATCGCCTCTTTTCAAAGCAGATACGGCATAAATCACAGCAAGGAATGTTTTACCTGTACCGGCAGGACCAATGCCAAAGACAACAGGTTTTTCTTCTATGGCTTTAATAAATGCCAGCTGTCCATCCGTTTTAGGTACTATAGCCTTTCCATTGAGTGTCCTGCCGACAATCTTCATATCCATTTCTTCAAACGAAACAGACTGGTGATTCATCACTCTTCTGCATACATATCTGACATTCTGTTCAAACAGTGGCAGTCCTTTAGATACCTGCTGACATAATATATGTAAAACCTCCTGCAGAGGCTCAATAATAGAAGCCTCTGTAGTATTAATAATGCATTGCTCATCTCTGATAGCTATACGAACGTTAAATACTTCCTCCAGGATTGAAATATGCACATCCTTAGGACCAAGTAATTGTAATGCCTGTTCACCGGTTAATGACGGTAATTGCAGTGTAGTTTTTTCTTCCAAAACAGATCCTCTTTTCTTTTCCATATCCATTGTACTGAAAAAGGCAAAAAAAAGAAGCCTAAGCTTCTTTTATTTGCCTCTTCTGCGAGCTTTACGAGCAGCCTCAGACTTAAGCTTTCTCTTAACGCCTGGCTTTACATAATACTCTCTCTTACGAGCTTCAGCGAGGGTTCCATTACGAGATACCTGACGCTTGAAACGACGTAATGCATCATCAAGATTTTCGTTTTCTTTTACTACAACGCGAGCCATGTCCACAACCCCCTCTCTTTTTCAACGTTACTATGTTATCAAACTGCAAAGAAAAAAGCAAATATTACTTTATCAGATTTACACCGGAACTTGTTCCGATACGTGTAGCACCAGCTTCAATCATCGCATCCATCACATCTTTTGTACGAATTCCGCCAGATGCCTTCACCTGTACATCAGACCCGCTGACTGCCTCTTTCATCAGACGAATGTCTTCCACAGTAGCTCCTCCTGTGGAAAAACCTGTAGATGTCTTAACAAAATCAGCACCTGCTGCAACAACATCCTTACATGCACGCACTTTTTCTTCCTCTGTCAGAAGACATGTTTCAATAATGACTTTAAGACATTTTTCTCCTGCTGCTTCTTTTAACGCCTTGATTTCATTGATGACGTACTCATCTTCATGATCTTTTAACATACCGATGTTAATTACCATATCTATTTCCTGAGCACCGTTTGCAATAGCATCTTTGGCTTCAAACACTTTAGTTGCAAGTGTATTTGCCCCTAAAGGGAAGCCGATAACACAGGCTGGTTTTACATCTGTTCCTTCCAGTTCCTTTGCTGCAAGAGGAATCCAGAAAGGATTTACCATAACTGTGGCAAAATCATTTTCTTTTGCTTCAGCTATGATTTTTTCTACCTCTGCTTTTGTGGATTGCGGTTTTAACAGTGTGTGGTCAATATACTTATTCAGCTTCATGGTCATCCTCCTTGGAAAAGTAATATTTATGCAAGACTTCTCTAGCGATGACATCATCCCCCTCATACGGTTCTCTTCCAAATTCACGGTAAATGAACTTTTCATCCCCTTTACCTAAAATAACAATCGTATCTTCAGGATCTGCCAATTCCACTGCCTGACGTATAGCGTCATATCTATCTTCTATAAGAATATAATTTGTATTCTTAATACCTGTAGCAATTTCTTTGGCAATTTCAATTGGGTCTTCATCTCTAGGATCATCTTCGGTTAAGATTATCATATCACTGTATTTATCTAAAATCTCACCAAATATTGGTCTTTTTTCCGTATCTCTTTTACCTGCACTGCCAGTAATGGAAATAATGCGTTTTCCTTTAGGAGTAATCGCTGAAGCATATTTGCAGACTTGTTCAATACCATCCGGTGTATGACCAAAGTCAACAATGATGTTAAACGGCTGTCCTTCATCAATTCTTTCCATTCTTCCTTCAATCTGATGTAAAGACTTAATAGTTGGCAACATCTGTTCGATAGAAACACCTGAAGAATGCAATGCAGCAATAGCAGCCACAAGATTATAGATGTTAAACTTAGCCACCAGATTTGTTTCAATCTCATAAAGCATATTGGAAATCTTTAAAGTAATACGTGTTCTGTCCTTTAACAGCTGATAATTGACAATTTGGTAATCAGCACCTTCCTTCGTTCCATAGGTAACCACTTTGGCAGCAGTATCTTCTACAATTGCCATTCCATGGGGATCATCCATATTGGTTACAGCAATAGCATCTTCCTTCAGAGAATCAAACAACTTCTTTTTAGCCTGGAAATATCTTTCCATCGTTCCATGATAATCCAGATGATCATGAGTTAGATTTGTAAAAATAGCGACATCAAAATCAATAGCCTCAACTCTTCCCTGTTCAATACCCATAGAACTTGCTTCAAGAGCACAGGCATGCATACCAGCGTCAACCATATCTTTCAGGATACCATGGAGATCGTCAATGTCAGGAGTAGTTAATAATGGTGGAAGTTTGACATTTCCATATTCAATGGAAATTGTACCTATATACCCACAAGGCATCAAAGGATTCAGAATATTGCGTATAATACAGGCAATGGAAGACTTTCCGTTAGTACCTGTAACACCATACATTTTCAGATGATGGCTTGGATAATTGTAGAAAGCATCAGCCACCTGATTAAATGTGTGAATGACATTTTCCACACGAATATAGGTGATGCCTTTATACATCTTCTCCAGCGGTTCACTGTACACAATGACAATAGCTCCGTTAGTAATTGCCTGGTCAATAAATTTATGTCCATCACTCATAATACCTTTGATACAAAAGAAAATAGAAGATGGTCTTTTCTTACGACTGTCAGCCATCAGACTGCGAATTTCTATATCCGGTACATTTTCAAATAATTCATTCAGCTTCATAAACCCTCTTTTCTATCACGCTTCCAAAGAGTTGGTGATTTTCATACCCATCCACTTTAACACGATATATACCTTTTGGGGTAAGATTTTCAGCAATTGTCACAGGGAAATACTGACTGGAATGTCCTTTACTTCCCTCTTCTTTACATTGTTCTACAATCACATCGACTTCTTTTCCAATCCATTGAGACTGATACGTATCATATAACTTGCCTGACAGTGCTATACATTTCTGAGCTCTCTGTTTTTTTATCTGTGGATCAATCTGGCAAGGCATATCCGCCGCAACTGTTCCGTTACGCATGGAATAAGGGAATACATGCAGGAAAGAAAAACGACATTTCTGTAAGAAAGCATACGTTTCTTCAAATTCCTTTTCTGTTTCCTGTGGGAATCCTACAATCAGATCACAGGATATGGAAACATCAGGAATCTCCTCTCTGATTTTTTCTATTTTTTCATAGTATTCCTGCGTCGTATATGGTCTGTGCATACGTTGTAATACGCTGTCACACCCTGACTGTAAAGGTATATGCAGATGACGTGCAATGCGAGGTTCTTCTTTCATAAAAGCAATAAAATCATCATCCAGTTCAGTAACTTCAATAGAAGAAATACGCAACCTGTACAACTGTGGCACTTCCTTGAGAATTCGCTTCATTATATCCGTCAGAGAAACTTTGAATTCTCTTCCATATCTTCCAGTATGAATACCTGTCAAAACCACTTCAGGATATTGCTCAGCCAGTACTTTCATAGAGGAAATCACTTCATCAGGCGCCATGGAACGTTCCCTTCCTCTTGCATAAGGAATCACACAATAAGAACAGAACTGATTACATCCATCCTGTATTTTTAAGTACGCTCTGGATTTATTCTCAAAGGAATTTGTTTCCATTACATCAAATACAGCTTCCTGAAGATCACCTTTCACTCGTATTTTTTCACCTGTTGCCAGGTATTGATCAATGAATTCCGGTAAACGTTTCTTTTCTTTTGTACCGACTACGATTTCAGCTTCTTCCAGTAATCCCTGATCCACTTCGGCATAACAGCCAACCATAGCCACTATCCCTTCCGGAGAAAGCCTTTTTGCCCTGTGCATCATTTTTCTGCTTTTCTGAGCAGCCATATTGGTAACAGCACATGTGAAAATCATTGTTGCATCTGCAGGCCGTTCAAAATCCACTCTTTCCCAGCCTTTTTGTTCCATGGTATGTGCAATGCTTTCTGCTTCATAAGCATTTACTTTACATCCTAAATTACATATTGAAAATTTCATTTAGTCATCCTCTACTATCTCTGATAGAACACTGCACCCAAAAATAGCTGCGGTTTCTGCTCGTAATATTCTTTTTCCAAAAGTGACACTGGTATATCCGGCCTGTTCCAGCTGTTGCACTTCCTCCTGCGAGAAGCCACCTTCCGGGCCTATAACCAAAGCAATTGGTTCATGGGAATTTACAACATCAGTCAGCTTCTTACTCTTTCCATAAGCATTCTCATACGCACAGAGCCTATAGAAAGCATCCACCGATTGCAGTTCTTCAAAAGAAATAACTGAAGACAACTCAGGTATCACATTTCTTTTACATTGCTGTGCAGCTTCCAAAAGAATTGTGTTCCATCTTTCGGCAAGCTTTTCTTTCTTTTCTTTTTTTTCTTTAACAACACATCTGCTGGAAACAAACGGTATAATTTTAGTCACACCTAATTCCGTTGCTTTCTGCAGTACAAGTTCCATCTTTTCTCTGCGTATCAGTGCCATACATAAAATAAGTGGACAGGATAGTTCATTCACCCTTTCATCTGCTTTATCTACATGTGCGATAAACTGTTTTCCCTGCTGTCTGGCAGTGGCAAAATATCCTTTTCCATCATATACAAGACGTACCACTTCATTATTCAGGCGTACAACCGTTTTGGCATGATGTGCCTGTTTATCATCAAATACATAATCCATCCCTGTTTCAAGGGGGTCATTCACAAAATATTGTTGCATAGACAAGAAAGGAAAACGATTACTCGTCTTCCTCATCCTCCTTATTCTTTTCTTTAATTTCTACTTTAAGTTCAAGAACTTTTCTCTGATCTGCTTTTGTAATCGTGACATGCAGATTTTCAAAGTCAAAAGTTTCACCAACACGAGGAATATGTTCTAATTCATGTATAGCCCAACCAGACACTGTAATGTAGTCATAATCCTGATCTTCCACATCTACATCAAATCTTTCGAACATATCATCTACATCTGCATCACACTTTACAAGATACGTATGTTCATCCAGTTTTGTATAATATTCTTTTACTGTATCATGTTCATCCCAGATTTCACCGACAAGCTCTTCGATAATATCTTCAAGAGTAATAATTCCCTGTGTTCCACCATA
Source organism: uncultured Bulleidia sp. (assembly GCA_934754415.1). Taxonomy (GTDB): domain Bacteria; phylum Bacillota_I; class Bacilli_A; order Erysipelotrichales; family Erysipelotrichaceae; genus Bulleidia. Next base: position 1,172 of record CAKVIS010000003.1, on the reverse strand, counting down.
TTCATCCAAAACCACAGCCATCTGCAGTTTAGCTCCCTGAAGCTGTTTTAAGAGTGTAGAAATCTTAACATTGGTACTGGTATAAATAACTGGTTTGATAATTCTGCGAATTGGCAGCTGCTCAAAAACCATCTGTGAGAAGAAATCCTTTTCGTGAATCACACCAACAATATTGTCAATGGAGTTTTCATATACAGGTAATCTCGAAAAAGAATGATATCTGAAGGTATTTTCAAGGTCTTTCAAAGAAGTGGTAATATCCACAGCCACAACATCTACTCTTGGTGTCAGAATATCTTTCACATCTAAATCGTTAAATTCAATAGCTGCAGAAATAAGATCGGATTCATGTTCTTTAAGATCTCCATCTTTTTCTGCCTCATCTACCATTGTAATCAGTTCATCCTGTATATCACTGTCATCATCGTTATTCTTTACAAAACTGCATACAAAATTTTGAATAACATGGAACATGAAAGCCAGAGGTGTAAAAATACACTCAAAGAAAGTCACAAAAGAAACTGTCATACAGGCAAATTTCTCAGGAACTCTTTTTGCTAAAGACTTAGGAAGAATTTCACCAAAAGTTAAAACAAGTAATGTCATCACAATGGTGGAAACTGTAGGGCCTCTGGTTTCTCCAAGTAAAGAAGTAAATAACAATGTTGCAATGGTTGTAGAACCAATATTTACAATATTATTCCCAATCAGAACGGTTGTCAGAAACTTGTCAAAGTTCTCTAAAATCTTTAACACTTTTTTTGCTTTCTTATTTCCATCATTTTCCATGTTTTTCAGACGTATCCGATTACATGAAGAATACGCTGTCTCAATAGCTGAAAACATAGAAGAAAAAAGAAGTAATATTACAAGAGCAAATATACATACAGACTGAGAGTTCATCTTACATGCCCTCCCTTGTTTTTATATACAAACTGTGTACACAACGGTATCGCTGAATCTTCCAAAATAGATATCCATCCTTTCTTAAATATATTTCGTATTATAACAAACAATAAACAATGTATGCAAATCTCCTACTTATCCAGCAGATATTTGTCGACTAGTCTTGATGCAATCCTTACACACATTTCACGGAAGTTTTACAGCTCTAAATTTGACTCGTTCTTGAAACACTGCATAAACACTGTGTTTTTTTATTGAATTTTTGT
>CAKVIS010000002.1 GCA_934754415.1 uncultured Bulleidia sp. | reverse complement strand
ATGCCTTAAGACATTGGCTGGTGATAAAAGGCTTATAGCCTTAGAGCAAACCACCCGTTTCACGGGTGGTCATGATTAAAAAGCAAACAATAGCACGCTATTGACAGCATGCTAAGCATCTGTATAATAGGTACTACTAAAGGAGGTATATATGGAACGTTTGATATTTCAAATCAAGAAGTTAAACGACCTGATGAGAAAAAATGCCAATAAGCATTTAGATTCTCTCGGACTGACTTTTACACAGCATTTTGTACTTGTCCATCTGTATGAAAATCATGACTGTCTGTCATTGAAAGAACTGGAAAAGAGATTCCATGTTGCGCAGGCTACGATGGCAGGTATTATCCAGAGACTGGAATCAAAAAAGTATATAGAGAGTTTTTATAAACCTGAAGATAAACGTGTGAAATATGTAAGGCTGACAGAAGAGGGAAAAGCTTTGTGTGAAGAATCCAAGCAGGCCTTTCAGCGAAGAGAAGCTGAAGTGCAGGCTCTTTTTACTCCTGAAGAATACTCTCATTTATCAGAATATGTTCAACGAATTTATACATATATAGAAAAGGAGGATACTACATGTTCAAAAGTTTAAAAGATTGTGTCGGACAATATAAAAAAGCAGCTTTACTGACACCGGTATTTACTGCTCTTGAAGTGTTGATGGAAGTTATGATTCCATTTACTACAGCTTCACTAATTGATAAAGGCATCAATGCCGGGAATATGAGCGCTGTATGGAAATATGGCCTCATCATGCTTGTGCTGGCTTTCTTTTCTTTGTTTTGCGGAGTGATGAGCGGAAAGTACTCAGCTGAAGCTTCTACAGGATTTGCGGCAAATGTCAGAGATAAGATGTATAAGAAAATTCAGACATTCTCTTTTTCCAATATTGATACGTTTTCTACTGCAGGTCTTGTGACAAGACTGACAACGGATGTCACAAACGTGCAGAATGCCTTTATGATGCTGATTCGTATTGCAGTAAGACCACCATTGATGCTGACAATGTCCATTGTGATGTGTCTGACAATTTCCAGATCACTGTCCACGGTATTTTTTGTGGCGATTGTATTCCTTGGAATTATGATTGGTCTTCTTCTTCCACGTGTGAATAAAGTATTTACGGAAACATTTAATAAATACGATGATCTCAATGCAGAAGTGCAGGAAAATGTCACGGGTGTAAGAGTTGTAAAAGCGTATGTGCGTGAAGAATATGAAAAGAAGAAATTTTCTGTTGCTGCACATAATTTAAGAAAATTATTTGAAAAAGCAGAAGGTATGATGGCATGTGTCGGACCAATTATGAATCTTGCGGTATACGGATGTATCGTATCCCTCAGCTGGTTTGGTGCTCATCAGATTGTCGGAGGGACTTTGACAACCGGACAGCTGACTTCCATGTTTTCCTATATTATGAGTATACTGATGTCTTTGATGATGCTGAGTATGGTTATTGTAATGATTACCATGTCTGTTGCGTCCATCAGAAGAATTTCCGAAGTATTAAATGCAGTGCCAGATATTCAGAATCCTGAAAATCCTGTATATGCAGTACAGGATGGTTCCATTGACTTTGAACATGTAAATTTCTCCTATGCTTCAGGAACAGGTGAGAATGTGCTGGATGATATAGATTTGCATATTCATTCCGGAGAAACCATTGGTATTATCGGTGGTACAGGTTCCGGTAAGAGTACTTTTGTATCGTTGATTTCACGTTTATATGATACAACACAGGGTACGGTGAAAGTCGGTGGAAAAGATGTCAGAGAATATGATATCGATTCTTTAAGAAATGAAGTATCTGTGGTATTACAGAAAAACGTACTGTTCTCAGGTACAGTGTTAGATAACCTGAGATGGGGGAATGAAACTGCAAGTGAGGAAGAATGCTGGAAAGCATGTGAACTTGCCTGTGCAGATGAATTCTTAAAGAAAAATCCTGATGGACTTCAGGCACGTGTGGAACAGGGAGGTAATAACTTCTCCGGTGGGCAGAAACAGCGTTTATGTATTGCAAGAGCTTTATTGAAATCTCCAAAAGTGCTGATTCTGGACGACTCTACCAGTGCGGTGGATACAGCTACTGACGCTAAAATCCAGGGAGCTTTTCAGACTGAAATACCGGATACAACCAAAATTATTATTTCTCAGAGAATTTCTTCAGTGAAGAATGCGGACAGAATCCTGGTCATTGATGATGGTAAGATTTCCGGCTTTGATACACATGAAAATCTGTTAAAGACAAATGCAATTTATAAAGAAATTGAAGAAGCTCAGAATAAAGTCGGTGGCGACTTTGATAAGTCAGAAATGGATTAGGAGGTGAAATAGATGCCAAGAATGCAGATGAGACCTGTTAAAAAGGTAAAGAAGGGTACATTTACCCGTGTTATCAAATACATGATCCAGGACTACACTCCACAGATGATTCTTGTGGTAGCCTGTATCTTTATTTCGGTATTCTGCACATTGCAGGGTACATTATTCCAGAAAACATTAATTGACAGCTACATACTTCCGATGCTGCAAAGTGGTTCTCATGACTTTGGCCCTTTAGCGCAGGCTATCTTAAAACTGATTTCTATCCTTGCCGTAGGAGTGATTGCCAGCTTTACATACAACAGAGTCATGGTTACTGTTTCTCAGGGAACAATGGAAAAATTGCGTGAAGATATTTATTCTCACATGCAGTCGTTACCTATTCGCTACTTTGATACACATGCACATGGAGATATCATGTCTGTATACACAAACGATGTAGATACCATGAGACAGGTAATTTCCCAGACGATTCCAAATGTGATTTCCTCTTCTATTACTATCGTTTCTTCTTTTGTATCTATGGTTCTGTTATCGATTCCTCTGACGCTGGTATCTTTAATGATGATTGGATTCATGATGGTCTGTGTGATGAAGATTGGTGGTAAATCCTCCAAATACTTTATGGAACAGCAGAAAGAACTGGGTAAACTCAACGGCTACGTGGAAGAAATGATTCAGGGTGTGAAAGTTGTAAAAGTATTCTGCCATGAAAAAGAATCTGTGGAAGGCTTTGAAAAAAATAATGAGTCTTTAAGAGTCAGTGCTAAAAATGCCAATACCTTTGCAAATATTATGATGCCTGTCATGGGAAATCTTGGAAATATTTCTTATGTGCTGATTGCAGTTGTTGGTGCAGGACTTTCTTTGGGAGGCATTGTATCTCTGACCTTAGGTACACTGGTATCTTTTTTGACACTGAATAAGAATTTTACAATGCCTGTGACGCAGATTTCTCAGCAGGTGAATGCCGTGGCTGCGGCTATGGCAGGTGCTGAAAGAATCTTTGATCTTCTTGATGAACCATCTGAAGTGGATGATGGCTATGTCACACTTGTTAATGCTGTGGAAGATGAAGATGGTACATTGCATGAAACAGAAGAAAGAACAGGTGTATGGGCCTGGAAACATCCGCATAAGGCTGATGGTACGATTACCTATCGTAAACTGGAAGGTAAAATTACCATGGATGATGTGGACTTCTCCTACGATGGTAAAAAGACAGTTCTGCATAATGTCACACTGTTTGGTATGCCAGGGCAGAAGATTGCCTTTGTAGGATCTACAGGTGCAGGTAAAACAACAATTACCAATCTGATCAACCGTTTCTATGATATTGCGGATGGTAAAATCCGATACGATGATATTAACATTAATAAAATCAGGAAATCTTCTTTAAGAAAGTCTCTTGGTATTGTTTTACAGGATACCAACCTGTTTACAGGAACCATTATGGATAATATCCGTTATGGAAGACTGGATGCGACGGATGAGGAGTGTATTGCAGCAAGTAAACTTGCCAATGCCGATGGCTTTATACGCAGACTGCCGGATGGCTATCAGACACGTATTAAAGGAGATGGTGGTACATTATCTCAGGGTGAAAGACAGTTATTGTCCATTGCAAGAGCTGCAGTTGCTGATGCTCCTGTAATGATTCTTGATGAAGCTACTTCTTCTATTGATACAAGAACCGAATCTCTGGTACAAAAAGGTATGGATGCATTAATGAAAGGCAGAACTACCTTTGTCATTGCACACAGATTATCTACCGTACAGAATTCCGACTGTATCATGGTATTGGAAAACGGAAGAATTATTGAACGTGGTAATCATGAAGAGCTGATTGCAAAGAAAGGCAGATATTATCAGCTGTATACAGGAAATAAAATTGGAGAATAAAAGAAAGGGGCATGGCTCCTTTCTTTTTGGTGTATACTAATTTCATGGAAAAGAATTACTGGGACAAATATATTGATGATCCTTCCTATACAAAAGAAGATCTGTTTTTTAAAATCCGTGATCAATACACTTCTTTGATGAAACATCTGTATGATGATCCTGCAGATATACCTGATTTTCGTATTCACTTTTCGGAAGATACAGAAACAATAGAACAGGGAGAACAGAAAGGATATCCTATCTGTACTTTAACAAGAAGATCTAATACAGTTACACACAATGTTATTCATGATGTGTCAGAGATAGAAAACTTTGAAAGTGCCTATACGTGGTATAAAGAAGGTGCGTTCATGGTATTTGATTTCAGGGAAACAGGTATTTCTCCTTTTACCTTTATCACACATTCTTTTATCAGAGAAGTACTAAGTATGCTGATAACACAGGGATTTAAAAAGACACGTATCAATATGATGAGTGAATTGATTATCTCTACCGGTATTACAGAGTTTTTCTACGGATTCTATTCTATAGATATTAATTTTATTCAGAATCTTTCAGCTACTACTTATGAGAGTAATTACACCAATGCAAGAATTTATGCTTCGAGAACAGATGGAAGAGGTGTAAGGCGTACCAGAAAAGGCGGTTTGAAAGTTGCCTTTGTGGATAGTGTGGATTTTACCATTGATAACCTGAGGCAAATCAGAAAACTTCTGGAATTAAGTGATGACAAACTGGCATTAGTTATTGGTGAAACAGGAAAGATCCGTGGTCTTACAGCAGAGGAACTGTTGCAGAATGAATGTGAGATACGTATTGGCGGACATCTTGCATGGACAATTACCTATGATGGGCAAAAGACAATTTCTTATAACAACGGACATTATCATATCTTTGTGCCGCATACAGCAGATGTCAATTTAAAGAATTTCCTGTCTACTGTCAGTGATGATCTGGAGGATGCACAGATAGAGGGGCTTGCTTCTGTCATCACCGAAGCAAGTAAACAGGTTCATGGAACCATTATTGTACTTGGCGACAGTGAAGCCGTACAGAAGGAAACACAGAGAATCACCGGTGCCAAATATGGCATTGCCATCAGTGCAATTAATCTTTCTGTGGAAAAAGAGCTGATACAGTCCATTACTTCCATAGACGGAGCAGTCTTTATTGATACAGACTGTATGTGCAGCTGTATAGGGGCAATTCTGGATGGAGACTTTGTGGCAAAGGGTTCTCTTGCAAGAGGTTCAAGATATAATTCCGCACATAACTATATTTTAAGAAGAAGTCAGATGAATGAAAAATTTACCGCTATTGTAATTTCTGAAGATGGTACGGTAGATGCTATCAAGGACGATAAGGTATATCGTATCAATCTGACAAGACAATAAGAAAAGTGAACCGTGTATCATTGATACTTCGGCTCACTTTTTTTGTGTGAAATTTAAATTTTTTCTGCACTCAGAATAACCATTTCTGTTTCGACTTCATCATGGATTAGTCCGTGATCTTCATATTCAATTTCTCCGGACTGATTATCATAAGGATCTCTTCTCCACTGCTTCTTAGGTGGATCAAATTCCTGCTGAAGTTCATTGTTAGCTACCATACGGAATGGATCAAGGTTTCCAAAGTAGAATTCCTGTCTTTCAAAATCTTTATTGCGGAAAGCGGATCCTCCGAAGGAAGGGTCAGCATATAACCATCCATAAGGCTCAATCTTGAACATTGACCAGTCATGGTTGCCGATGAAATCAGGAGTGACATACAGACCACTCTGCCAGTGAGCAGGAATACCTGCACAACGGCATAATGTGATAAAGAGCAGTGCTTTGACACCGCAGTCACCAATTCTCTGTGCTGCTGCATATTCACAGATATTACCAAGAGTCATGTATTCTCTCATGAAGGCATATGTAACATTTTCTGTGCAGTATTTATAGAAAGCACGAGCTTTGTGTAAAGGATCTTCAATACCTTCAGACAGTTCTGCACATAGTTTCTTGATGTATGGTGTAAAGACAATCTGCGGAGCCATTTCTTCAACAGTTTCATTAGAATCTATTGAAGATGGAGCGTTATAATCAAGAGCTGTATACTTTGCGGTACAGTCATAGGAATATTTGACGAAGAAATCTCTGTTTTCCTCCAGAACTGTTTCGAAAGAGATAGTTCTGCTGAGACTGTTTTTATCTGCGATATGACAAGGAAGATCTGTGTGATCGAGAATTTCTACATTGGAGATGGAAGCACATTCTGCAGGGATAGGTAAATGTACAAGTACTTTCTTTCCTGGAACAAATGCTTTATCTGCAATTTTAATGCCTGCTTTTACAGTCATATGGTAGGAAGCCTGTCCTTTTTCCTTCATTTCTTTCATGTTATCCAGAAGAAGGGTATTCTTCTCGGAATGTGTATGACAACGAGCTTCTACTTCAGGATACACTTTCTGTAAAGAGGCAAAAAATCTGTCCTGTAAATGTACCTGACCGTTGATATAAATCCAGTCTGCACCTTTAATATCCTCATAATGATGTAACTCTTCCATGGTGAAATCTGGAATTTCTTCCTGGATGAGCTTTAGGGCACTTTCTTCATCATAAGGATAAGCTAAAGGCAGTCTTCTTAAGACTTCTTTTTCTGTGATGAGACGCTGCTTCATGCATTCTGCAGTAAATGCATCGTTCAGGTACAGATCAATTAATCTGTTGGCTTTGTCAAAATCGCCAAAATCCTTTGCTTTCTGGACATCTTCAGGTAACGGAATGTTTAAACTTGCAATATTTTCTAACATACATTTTCTCCTTTTTTTATTTCTGACTGCAACCAGTTACTCTTAAAGTAATAGAATGCAGTAAACCCTGCTGCCAGACACCAGGTCAGACTGTATCCTAAACCTATAACAGTTATATCATGAAATACCTTTAAGGTCACGGCTAAAAAAATCTGTCGGATAACGACAAAGGCCAAAATGGAAGTGATCATTGGTACAGAACTTCTTCCGCTGGCACGTAAAACTCCTGAATATACCTGATGGAAACACAATGCAAAGTAGAACGGGCACATAATGCGGATACATCTGGAACCGGCGGCAATCACTTCAGGATCACTGGAGAAAAAGCCTATACACGTATCTGAAAACAGGAAAATGAATACTCCAAGAGCAGTTACAGTACCTATACTCATACATAAGGTAGTACGTACACCTTGTTTCACCCTGTCATATTTTTTTGCACCAAGATTCTGTGAAATAAAAGTGGTGATAGCCAGAGCGAAACTGTTAACTGGAAGACCAAGGAAGTTGTCAAATTTGTTGGCACTGGAGAATCCTGCCACAGAGGCGGAACCAAATCCGTTGATGTAGGTCATGACGATGACATTGGAAACGGAAACTACCATGCCCTGTAATCCTGCAGGTACACCTATACGAATGATTTCAAGTAAAGTTTCCAGGTGTATTTTCAGCCTGGATGGTTTCAACTGATACTCTGTTTTTCTTCTCAGCAGAATACCTAATACTGCAACCATGGAAATGCACTGGCATAAGATGGTGGCTAAAGCCGCTCCCTGTACCTGCATCTGCAGTGTATGAACGAAGAAGATATCAAGGAAGATGTTGATAATAGAAGAGATAATCAGAATGATAAGAGGCGTTCTTGCATCTCCTACAGACTGCAGGATACCTGTTCCTGCGTTATATAAAGTTACAAAGATATTTCCGAGAAAGTAGATCTGCAGATATGCCTCAGCCTGTGCAAAAGTATCTGCAGGTGTATTCATCCATTCCAGTACATAAGGTGCAAGCAGGTATCCTGTAATGGTTAAAAAGCCACCAAACAGGAAAGAGAATACAATGAAAGTATGTACCGATTTTTCTACTTTATCTTTATTACGTGCTCCATAGTAACGGGACACAATCACACCTGCACCAGTCGCAAGGCCCTGAAAGAACGCAATCATAAAATTGATGATAGGGGTACTTGCACCGACTGCTGCCAAAGCAGTGGAACCGATAAAATTACCGACAACTACAGAGTCGATGGTGTTGTACATCAGCTGGAAAAAATTACCTAATAATAAAGGGATAGAAAAAAGAAGTATTTTTTCGGGTATACTTCCTTCTGTCATTAATCCTGATTTCTTCATTGCATATACACCTCCTGCCAAAAAGGCGTCACATCAGTGGCGACTATATACATAGATTTTACCAGTACTTTACAATATGTCTTTTAAAGTGCTCTGGGTTTAAGAGACTGTTTTGCATTACGTACATATGCTTCTGCATTTTCTCTGCAGTGTTGCATTTCATCTTCTGTCAAAGGACGTACGACTTTTGCGGGTCTTCCCATAATCAGACAGTTATCTGGAAATACCTTTCCCTGTGTAATCAAAGAACCGGCACCTACAATACAATGAGAACCGATAACACTGTTATTCATGAGGATGGACCCCATACCTATAATCGTTGTATCCTTGACAGTACATCCATGAAGAATACAGGAGTGACCTACAGTGACATTATCTTCTATGGTGACTTCACATCCGTCTCCGGCGTGAATCATCACAAGATCCTGAATATTGACGTTTTCTCCCAGTGTAACCTTTGCTGTATCAGCTCTTACAACAGAGTTATGCCACAGGGAACAGTTGTTTTTACATGTAACATTACCGGTGATGACTGTATGTTCACCGCAATAGATAGTATTCATATTTTTATGATAGCGCATGTATGCGAATACGTGCAAATTTCCTTTAAATAAAAGTCGAAAGGGGATTTACATAAAATATATTTTCGTTATACTAATACACGTGCTTTTTATTGAAAAAGTTGTATAGTATATTGAATTTTTTAACAGATGTGAGGATTAGAATGACAGAACAGGTAGATGAAGAAATTGAATTAGACGTAGGCGATCTTGATTCCGGTATGGACGATATAGAATTTGATACTAGTGATGTGACTGAAGAAGATCAGGAGATTGCTGATGATTTTGAAAAGGGAAATGATATTGATTTGACCTTTTCCACTACAGATTCTGTACGTAACTATTTAAAAAGAATTGGTACCATTCCATTATTAAGCCCTGAAAAGGAACAGGAACTGGCTGAAAGAAGTTTTAATGGTGATGAAGAAGCTAAAGAACTTCTTGTTACAAGTAACTTAAGACTTGTTGTCAGTGTTGCCAAAAGATATGCAGGATTTAATATTCCTTTAATGGATCTTATCCAGGAAGGTAATATCGGATTAATGAAAGCGGTAAGTAAATTTGATCATACAAAAGGATTCAAATTATCTACATACGCTACATGGTGGATTCGTCAGGCAATTACACGTTCCATTGCAGATAACAGCCGTAATATCCGTATTCCGGTACATGTAAACGAAGCTTTACATAAAATAAATAAAACAAGAAGACAGCTTGTACAGGAACTTGGAAGAGATCCTAGTCTTGAAGAACTGGCTGACCGTATGGATGGTATGAGCCCGGAAAAGATTGCTGAAATTGAACATGCAGCATGTGATACGGTTTCTCTGGAAACTCCTATCGGTGAAGAAAATGAAACCAATCTGGGAGATTTAATCAAGGATGAACATACAATGACTCCTTCTCAATTTACAGAAGCCAATGCTTTACGTGAGCAGATTTTCACACTTCTTGAAACACTGACTGACAGGGAAAAAGAAGTGCTGATCAAGAGATTTGGTCTGGATGGCTCTGAACCTATGACTCTGGAAGAAGTGGGTAAGGAAATGAACGTTACACGTGAACGTATTCGTCAGATTGAAAAGAAGGGTCTTACAAAGCTGAAACATACAACACGTTCAAGATTTCTGGAACCATTTATTGAATCCAGCAAACTATAAACAATTGCCTTGGAAACAAGGCTTTTTTTGTGCAAAAAAAGAATAACAGGCATATACTAACTCCATAAGGAGATAAATATATGAAGTACGATTTTACAACAATTATGGACAGACACGGGAAAGATTCCATTGCAGTGGATTTCCCTCCAGGACAGGCAAAAGAAGGTTATGATGTGATACCTATGTGGGTAGCGGATATGAATTTTCCTACATGTCCGACAATTCAGGAAGCTGTGATTGAAAGAGTCAAACATCCTGCATTTGGATATTTCAGACCTACAGAGGAATATTTTGATTCTATTATTGCATGGCAGAAAAACAGAAATCATGTAGAAGGCCTTGAAGCGAAACATATCGGTTATGAAAACGGTGTGCTTGGTGGAGTAGGCAGTGCTATTGGTGTACTTTGTTCCAAAGGAGATAATATCCTTGTACATTCTCCAACATATATTGGATTTACACATTCTGTAGAAGGTGCTGGATATCATCTGATTCAGAGCCCATTAAAGCAGGATGAAAATGGTGTATGGAGAATGGACTATGAAGATATGGAAAAGAAGATTGTAGAAAATAATATTCATACAGCTATTTTCTGTAATCCTCATAATCCTTGTGGAAGAGCCTGGGAAAAAGAAGAAATTGAAAAGGCGATGGAAATATATGAAAGACATAATGTCTGGGTTATTTCTGATGAAATCTGGTCTGATCTCATTCTTGAAGGACATAGCCATGTGCCTACACAATCTGTCAGTGAATATGCAAAACAGCATACAGCAGCTTTCTATGCACCAAGTAAGACATTTAATCTTGCAGGTCTGATTGGTTCCTACCATATCATTTATAATGACTGGTTAAGAGACAGAGTGGTAAAAGAAGGCAGCGTATCTCATTACAATTCCATGAATGTTTTATCCATGCATGCACTGATTGGTGCCTACAAGCCTGAAGGATATGAATGGGTGGATGAACTTAGACATGTATTAACGGAAAATGTGAACTATGGATATGACTATATCACAACACATTTTAAGGGTGTAACTCTTGCAAAACCTGAAGCTACGTATATGCTGTATCTGGATTGTGAACAGTGGTGTAAAGAACATGATGTAGATATGGATACTCTGTTGAAAAGAGGATGGGAAGTTGGTGTTATGTGGCAGGATGGAAGACCGTTCCATAAGCCATATGGTATCCGTATGAATCTGGCTCTTCCTTTAAGCAGAGTACAGGAAGCTTTTGAAAGACTGAATACCTGTGTATTCAACAGATAAGGAATACAATGAAAAAAGATAGCCGCGGCTATCTTTTTTTGTAATGCTGCATTGCGTTTTCCAATATAGTTCTCATTTCTTCTTTCATGGATTCCGGTTCTATGATGTACATACAGTCAATATTTCTCTGTGCAAAAAGCAACAGGCCTGTTTTTGAACCTCGTACATGAAATCTGTAGCCGTCTTTTTCTTTGATAAACATAAGATCTTTACCAAAAAAATCTACAGCAAGGGGAACCTTGTCCTCCTGTATATGAAAAGTGACGTCTGTTTTTTCATCTGTAAACATGAAAAATTTATCTTTGGCGTATTCGTAGGCATCTGTTTTATCAAAACGGGACATTGGTTTCTCTGGCAAAGGACAGATATCCGCCATGCGGTCAATTCTGAAATGACGGAAGGTAACAGTACCGGGAACGGTAGCAGCAAGATATGGTCTTTCTTCATAGTACACAATATATCGTGGCTCGAATGTACGGATTTCAGTATCGGGAAGCATACATTTTTTACTGACATTATAATGTTTGTATGTAAAAGAAATACATATGTTGTCCTTGATGGCGTGCGTAAGAATCTGCAGGGTATCTGTCAGATCATCAAACTCCATCTTTTTTTTGTTTGGTTTATAGACAGAATCTATGTACATACGAGACTGGTATTTACTCTGTGTTTTTAACAGTTTACTGATAAGCTCTTCAGATTGTGTAATGGAAATGAAGTTTGAGGAGTGGATGGCATTACAAAGCAGAATAATTTCTCCTTCATTGAAATCTCTGTTGGTCAGATAATACCCGGAACCAGTGTCTTTCCGTGTTTTAATGGTGTATCCAAAATCGTTTAAGGTGTCAATGGTTCTGTATACTGTTCTTCTTTCAATGACTGCACCGTATTTTTTATCCAGTAAAGACAGAATATCACTTGTGGAAAGAGGGTGCTGTTCATCGGAATAGGTTTTTAATATCTCCAGTATGTACAGTGTAACTTTTTTCTTTTTTTCCATAAAAATGCTTACTTTCTAAAATTAGTGTATTACTGGCACAAAAAATGCACAAGAACTTTTCTATGATTTATATACATTCAGGAGGAAAAGAATATGAAACAGTATGTAACAATCGTAGGTGCAAGGCATTATTACGGTATTCAGGCGTTTAAAATTGGCATGACAGTGGAACTAAGAAAAAACCCTGAAAATGAATATGATGATGAAGCAATAGAGGTGTATTCCCAGTGGGATGCACATCTGGGTAATGTCTCCAATTCTGTATACACAAGGGCAAAAGGAACACATTCAGCTGGGTTTTGCCAGGCTCTGATAGGGGATACGGCTAAGGCGGTTATCAGATTTATTTATGACGATATGGCTATTGCAGAAGTCGAAACAGATACGGAAATGGGTGGCATGTGATACAGTTTTCTTCCTTCACAAAGTTTTACAAAATTATGAAAAAGTATACATAATTTTCACATGGAATTCATTGAAATGAACCTGTGAATATGTTAACTTATATAAGACATGAGAAAACTTTAACAAGTTACTTACAAATGGAAGGAGATTAAAATGTCAAAAAAAATCGTATTAGCAGGTGCATGCCGTACAGCTATCGGTAAGATGGGTGGAGCACTTAGCAGCGTTCCAGCAGTAGATCTGGGCGCCATTGTTATTAAGGAAGCATTAAACAGAGCTGGTGTTAAGCCAGAGCAGGTAGATCACGTATACATGGGTAATGTAATCCAGGCTGGTCTTGGACAGAACCCTGCTAGACAGGCATCCTTGAAGGCAGGCCTTCCTATTGAAACACCGGCCGTTACAGTCAATGTAGTTTGCGGTTCCGGTTTGAACTGTGTAAATATGGCTGCTCAGATGATTGAAGCAGGTGATGCTGATATCGTTGTTGCAGGTGGTATGGAAAGTATGTCCAGAGCTCCTTATGCATTACCAAATGCACGTTTTGGATATAGAATGAACGCTCCTAAGGGATCTTTAATCGACTGCATGATCAACGATGCTTTATGGGATGCATTCAATGATTATCATATGATGATTACAGCCGAAAACGTTGCTGAACAGTGGCATCTGACACGTGAAGAACTTGATGAATTCTCTGCAGTTTCTCAGCAGAAGGCTGTTGCCGCTCAGGAAGCAGGAAAGTTCAAAGATGAAATCGTTCCTGTTGAAATCAAAGGCAGAAAAGGTGCTGTTACAGTAGTAGATACAGATGAAGGACCTCGTCCTGGAACAACAGCTGAATCTTTAGGTAAACTGAAGTGCTGTTCCGGTAAAGAAGGTGGAGTTGTTACTGCAGGTAACGCTTCCGGTATCAATGATGGTGCTGCAGCAATCGTTGTTATGTCTGAAGAAAAAGCAAAAGAATTAGGTGTTAAGCCTATGGCTACATGGGTAGCAGGATGCCTTGCTGGTGTAGATCCAAGCATCATGGGTGTAGGTCCTGTTGCTGCAACTAAGAAGGTTATGGCTAAGACAGGCTTAAAGATTGAAGACTTTGACTTATATGAAGCAAACGAAGCATTTGCTGCTCAGTCTGTTGCTGTAGGTAAAGATCTGAACTTCGATCTGTCCAAGTTAAACGTTAATGGTGGTGCCATTGCTCTTGGTCATCCTGTAGGAGCTTCCGGCGCAAGAATTCTTGTTACATTGCTCCATGCAATGCAGCAGAACAATGCTCACAGAGGTTTAGCTACATTATGTATCGGTGGTGGCATGGGCTGTGCTACTGTTGTAGAACGTGAGGACTAATTCTGATGAGTTTTGTAGATTACGAATGCAAAGGTGCGTATGGTGTTATCACCATCAATAACCCTAAACAGTTAAATGCATTGAATTCTGCTGTGCTGGATGATCTGAACGCTGCTTTAGACCAGGTAGATGTAGAAACGGTTCGTGCCCTTATTGTGACAGGTGCTGGAGAAAAAGCATTTGTTGCAGGTGCCGATATTACAGAAATGAAAGACCTTGATGCTGCAGGCGGAGAAGCTTTCGGCAAGAAAGGTAACGATATTTTCAGAAGAATTGAAACATTCCCTGTACCAGTTATTGCTGCCATCAATGGCTTTGCATTAGGCGGAGGATGTGAATTATCCATGGCCTGTGATTTCAGAATCTGTTCTGAAAATGCAGTCTTCGGACAGCCTGAAACTGGACTGGGAATTACTCCTGGTTTTGGCGGTACTCAGAGACTTGCAAGACTTGTTGGTCCTGGCTATGCAAAACAGATGATTTATACAGCTCGTAATATTAAAGCTCCTGAAGCTTTACGTATCGGACTGGTGAACAGTGTAATGACATTAGAAGAATTAATGCCTGCTGCTGAAAAACTGGCTATGGCAATTGCTGCAAATGCTCCGATTGCTGTACGTCAGTGCAAGAAAGCTATCAATGAAGGTCTGGAACTTGGTATGGATGATGCAGTTGCTTTAGAAGAAAAACTGTTTGGTGAATGCTTCGCTACTGCAGACCAGAAAGAAGGCATGACAGCTTTCGTTGAAAAGAGAAAAGAAAAGAATTTCATTAATAAATAAGCAATAGGAGGAAATGAACATGAAGGTTGCTGTTATTGGCGCTGGAACAATGGGCCGTGGTATTGCTCAGGCTTTTGCTCAGTGCGATGAAGTAGAAAAGGTTTATCTGTGTGATATCAAGCAGGAATTTGCTGATGGCGGAAAAGCTAAGGTAAAGGCCGGCCTGGATAAGAGAGTTGCTAAAGGAAAGATGGAACAGGCTGCTGCCGATGCTATCGTAAATAAGATTCAGACTGGTTTAAACGATCAGGCAGTTGATCCTGACCTGGTTGTAGAAGCTGCACTTGAAAGAATGGATCTGAAGAAGGAATGTTTCAAGAACTTACAGGAAAATATTGTTAAGAACGAAAACTGTATCTATGCATCCAACACATCTTCTCTTTCCATTACAGAAATTGGTGCAGGTCTGAAAAAGCCTGTCATCGGTATGCATTTCTTCAATCCAGCTCCTGTTATGAAGCTTGTTGAAGTCATTGCTGGTATCAATACACCAAAAGAAACAGTAGAAGCAGTTAAGGAAATTGCTGTAAAACTGGGTAAGACACCTGTTCAGGTAGAAGAAGCTCCTGGATTTGTTGTTAACCGTATTCTGATTCCTGAAATCAATGAAGGTATTCAGGTATACAGCGAAGGTGTTTCCAATATTGCTGGTATTGACTCTGCTATGAAGCTTGGTGCTAACCACCCAATGGGACCACTGGAATTAGGTGACTTTATTGGTCTGGATATCGTTTTAGCTATCATGGAAGTTCTCTATGCTGAAACAGGTGATTCCAAGTATCGTCCTGCTATGCTTCTGAAGAAGATGGTAAGAGGCGGTCACTTAGGTGCTAAAACAGGAAGAGGTTTCTACGTTTATAACGCAGACCGCACAAAGACACCAGTTGACGAACTTTAAGATACACTGCAAATAGCGCTGAAAAAACCTCAGCGCTGTTTGTGTGCATAGAATTAGAAAGAAGAAATTTGGAGGAAAAAAAGGATGGATTTCCAGTTAGACAAGCCACATCAGATGGCCCAGAAACTCTTTAAAGATTTTGCTGAAACAGAAGTAAAACCTCATGCAATCGAAGTCGATGAGACAGAAGAATTCCCAAGAGAAGCAGTTGCAAAGATGCAGAAATATGGCTTCATGGGTGTACCTGTGCCAAAGGAATATGGTGGACAGGGTTGTGATCCGCTGACATATGTAATGTTAGTTGAAGAATTATCCAAAGTTTGCGGTACAACAGGTGTAGTAGTTTCTGCTCATACTTCTTTATGTATGGATCCAATCATGAACTATGGTACAGAAGAACAGAAACAGAAGTTCCTTGTTCCATTAGCTTCCGGTAAGAAATTAGGTGCTTTTGCATTAACAGAACCAGGTGCTGGTACTGATGCTCAGGGTGCTCAGACAAAAGCTGTATTTGATGAAACTACAAATGAATGGGTACTTAACGGTTCCAAGTGCTTTATTACAAACGGTAAAGAAGCTGATATCTATATTATCATTGCTTATACAGACATCGTTCTGGATAAGAAGGGCAGAAAACAGAAGAAGTTCTCTACATTTATCGTTGAAAAGGGAACTCCTGGATTCACATTTGGTGTAAAAGAAAAGAAGATGGGTATCCGTGGTTCTTCCACATATGAATTAATTTTCCAGGATTGCCGTATTCCAAAAGACAACTTATTAGGTGTCAGAGGAAAAGGTTTCGCAAATGCAATGCATACACTTGATGGTGGTCGTATTGGTATTGCTGCTCAGGCATTAGGTCTTGCTGAAGGTGCTTTAGACAGAACTATTGCTTATGTTAAGGAAAGAAAACAGTTTGGCAGAGCTATCGCTGCTTTCCAGAATACACAGTTCCAGTTAGCTAACATGGCAACTCAGGTTGAAGCTGCTAAATTACTGGTTTACAGAGCTGCTATGGCAAAGGCTACACAGTCTCGTTTCTCTGTAGAAGCTGCACAGGCTAAATTATTTGCGGCTGAAACAGCAATGGACGTTACAACAAAGTGCGTACAGTTACTTGGTGGTTACGGATATATCCGTGAATACGAAGTTGAACGTATGATGAGAGATGCTAAGATTACAGAGATCTATGAAGGTACTTCCGAAGTACAGAGAATGGTTATCTCTGGAGATCTTCTAAAGTAATAGAAGGAGAAATGACAGATGAAAATTGTAGTTTGTGTAAAACAGGTACCAGATACAGCTGGTGGCGTAAAGTTTAAACCGGATGGAACTCTGGATCGTGCAGGCATGCTTGCTATTATGAACCCTGATGATAAAGCAGGTCTTGAAGCTGCTTTAAGAATCAAGGATACAGATCCTGAAAACATTAAGGTTACAGTACTGACAATGGGTCTTCCAAAGGCTGATGAAGTTCTTCGCGAAGCTATGGCTATGGGTGCTGATGATGGTGTTCTGATTACTGACCGTGTACTTGGTGGTGCTGATACATGGGCAACATCCAGTACAATTGCCGGTGCATTAAAGAATATGGAATATGACCTGATTTTCACAGGCCGTCAGGCTATTGATGGTGATACAGCTCAGGTTGGTCCACAGATTGCTGAACATTTACATATTCCTGTAATTTCCTATGCTAAGGAAGTATCTGTAGAAGGTGATACAGTCAGAGTTAAGAGACAGTTTGATGATGGCTATATGATCGTTACAGCTAAGATGCCATGTCTTGTTACAGCATTAAGCGAATTAAATGAACCTAGATATATGACACCTGGCGGAATCTTTGATGCTTTTGCTAAGGACGTTACAGTATGGGGCAGAGCAAATCTTGATGTTGATGATTCCAACATTGGTAAAGTAGGTTCTCCTACTATGATTGCCAAGGCAAGTGATAAAGTTGCTAAAGGTAAAGGTACAGTAGTTACTCCTGACTCTGCTCAGGAAGGTGCTGAATACATTGCAAACGTTCTTGCTGAAAAGCATGTTATCTAAGAGTGAAGGAGAATACGACAATGAGAAAGAAGAATCTAGAAGAATACAAGGGTATTGCAATTTATGCTCAGCAGGTTGACGGAACAATTTCTCCGATTACTCTTGAATTATTAGGTAAAGCTCAGGAACTTGCACAGGATCTGGATGAAAAGAAAGTTACAGCTATCCTGATTGGTTCCGATGTAAAAGGCCTTGTTGATGAACTTGGTGCATACGGTGCTGACAGAGTTATCGTTATCGATGATCCTGAATTAAAAGACTACAGAACAGAACCATATACACAGGCTTTAGCAGGTGCTATTGAAGAATTCAAACCTGAAACAGTATTAGTTGGTGCAACTGCTATTGGACGTGATTTAGGTCCTAGAACATCTGCACGTGTTGAAACAGGTTTAACAGCTGACTGTACTAAACTTGAAATTGGTGACTATCCATTAGTTGCTATTCCAAATCAGGAACAGAAACATAAGCAGTTATTAATGACACGTCCTGCATTCGGTGGTAACACAATTGCTACTATTGCATGTCCTAACAACCGTCCTCAGATGGCTACAGTAAGACCTGGTGTAATGCAGAAGATTGCTCCAAGAACAGGTTTCAAGCCTGAAGTTGTTGAATGGAAAGCTCCATTAGAAAAGAACAACTGCTATGTTGAAATCGAAAAAGTTGTAAAAGAAGTAAGTACAGTTGCTGATATCTCTGCTGCTAAGATCCTTGTATCTGGTGGACGTGGTGTTGGTTCCAAGGAAAACTTCAAGCTTCTTGAAGATTTAGCTGAAGTTCTTGGCGGAACAGTATCCTGCTCCAGAGCTGTTGTAGATAACGGCTGGTTACCAAAAGAATTACAGGTAGGTCAGACAGGTAAGACTGTTCGTCCACATGTATACTTCGCTATCGGTATTTCCGGTGCTATTCAGCATGTTGCAGGTATGGAAGAATCCGATATCATCATTGCTATCAACAAAGATGAAAATGCTCCAATCTTTGATGTAGCTGACTATGGTATCGTTGGTGATTTAAATACAATCGTTCCATTACTGACAGACAAAATTAAAGCTGCTTTAGCTGCAAAGAACTAAGTTCAAATATGAAGACTTCCTCCAGTTCTATTTGGAAGAAGTCTTTTTTATTTGTATACTTAAAGTATGTTTGAACATATACATATACATATTGTTGTCTGCATGGATGAGAACAGAGGAATAGGATATCAGGGCAGATTGCTTTACTCAATAAAAGAAGATATGAAACATTTTTATCAGCTTACAGTTAATAAAGTGATTGTGTATGGTCATAAAACCTTAAATACATTTCCTGCAGCTAAACCGTTACCAAAAAGACAGAATATAGTCCTGAGTAAATCTGTGGGGAAAATAGAAGGCTGTGCTGTAGTACGTTCCTTACAGGATCTTGAAGATTACTGTCATCATAACAACATAACGGATCTTTATGTTATTGGAGGAGAAAGTATATACAGACAACTATTGCTATATACTGAATATGTTCATATGACGTATGTATATGCTCATAAGCAGGCAGACAGATTTTTCCCAAAATTTGAAGATGACTTTATACTGCTGGATTCACAAACGTATGGCAATGGTGATGCTAAGTATGTTTTTATGACATATAAGCGAAAAACGAAAGAGAGGGAATATGTATGAGTTTTCCAAAAGATTTTTTATGGGGTGCTGCTATTTCTGCTTTTCAGGCAGAAGGCGCCTATCTGACAGATGGTAAGTCTTTAAGTGTCAGTGACGTAAGATTACATAAACAGGCTGTGGAAAAGCATATAGCTGATACAGAGGTTGCAGTGGACTTCTATCATCGCTATAGAGAAGATATTCATCTGATGAAAGAATGTGGTCTGAAAAGTTTTCGCTTCTCCATTGCCTGGACACGTATTCTTCCAGAAGGAGAGGGAGAAGTAAATCAGGCGGGCTTGGATTTTTACAATCGTGTCATTGATGAGCTGGAGGCTAATCATATAGAACCAGTGGTGACTTTGTATCACTTTGATTTGCCTCAGATCCTTGTGGACAAATACAATGGATTTGTATCACGTCGGTGTATAGATGCTTTTGTGCAGTATGCAAAAGTTTGTTTTGACAATTTTGGAGACAGAGTGAAATACTGGCTTACAATCAATGAACAGATGGTGATTACACAGATTCCTTTCTTTCAGGGAATAACATCCATGAAAGAAGCATATCAGGCATTTCATCATATGAATATAGCACATGCCCTGGTTACTAAACTGTACAGATCCATGCATTTAAAAGGGAAAATAGGGCCTTGTATTTCCTATACAACACGTTTACCGGCGACATTCAAATCCAGCGATGTTTTACTTGCTTATGAACAGGATGATTTCAATGTGTTCTCATTGATTGATGTGCATTTTTACGGTAAATATCCGCAATACTTTATCAATACGCTAAAAAAAGAAAGAGTCATGTTTGACATGCTTCCTGAGGATGAATTGTTGTTAGCTGATGCAAAACCTGATTTCATAGCTGTGAACTGGTATGTGACGGAAGTGATTGGGCAATATATTGGAGAAGGCATGCATGGTGAATATACAGGTCCTGAATTACCACGTCAGAGTCGTGCTAAAAAAGGAGAGTATCAATACTACAGAAACCCGTATACTCCATATAGTGAGTTCAACTGGAACTGTGACGGAACAGGATTACGTTTTGCATTAAGAAGACTGTATGCACGATACCATCTTCCAATCATGATCAGTGAAAATGGATGGTCTGCCAGAGAAACAGTATCTGAGGATAACAGAATTCATGATGATTCACGTATTGCCTATATGAAAGAAATGATAGAGGCTATGTCCTGTGCCATTGACGACGGGGTAGAGTTGTTTGCATATGAACCATGGTCGTTTACAGATGTATTAAGTTCTTCTCAAGGAATGGATAAACGCTATGGACTTGTGTTTGTGGATCGAAGCAATGAGAACATCAAAGAGCTGAAAAGATATAAGAAGGACAGCTTCTATTATTATCAGCAGGTTATTAAGGAAATGAGCGGGAAATAAGAACGGATAGCAAACATTGCTATCCGTTTTCTTTGAACATAAAAAAGTTCTTATTCCATCAGAATAAGAACTTCACAGATTGTATTATTCAGCTTCGTAAGTTTTAGCTTCTTCTTCACCAGTTAATACACGTAGAGCACCCTGAGCAAGAGCAATCATTTCTCTTTCACCAGGAATAGCTACAACAGGAGCAATCCAGTCTACATAGGAGGCAATACCGTCAACGATATCCTTACCATAAGCGATACCTCCAGTTAACAGGATGGCATCTACTTTACCGTGTAATACAGTGGCAAGAGCACCGATATCCTTAGCGTGCTGATAGATGAAAGCTTCCTTGATCAGTTTGGCTTTCTTATCACCGTTTTCAATCATCTTGTTAACTTCACGCATATCTGCTGTACCAAGGTAAGCTACAATACCAGCATCACCTACAGCACGCTTCATCATGGCGTCTACTGTTGGATATTTGCCGGAATAGCATAAACGAATCAAATCGCCGACAGGAACTGCACCGGAACGTGTTGGAGCAAAAGCACCGTCACCATCAAGACCGTTGTACATATCGATCCATTTACCATTAGTGATAACACCAGTTGTGCATCCACCACCCATGTGGGCAACAATACAGTTTACTTCTTCGAATTTTTTGCCTGCAGATTTAGCATATTCTCTTGTGACAGCACGCATATTTAATGCATGGATTAAAGAACGTCTGGAAATATCAGGCATACCTGAAATTCTTGCAACATCCTGTAATTCATCTACTGCAGTTGGATCTACGATATAAGAAGGTTTTCCCAGTGGATCAGCAATTTTCTTTGCAAGAAGTCCGCCAAGGTTGGCAGCGTGATCTCCATGTAATGCAATAGTCAGATCGTGAACAATAGCATCATTCACTGTATACGTACCTGCTGTAATAGGGTGGAGATAGCCGCCTCTTCCTACACAGGCATCCAGCTTAGTGACGTCATAATTCTGTTCTTTCAGATAGTTCATGATAACGTTGTAACGGAAATCAAGCTGATCGATTGTTTTTGGAAATTTAGCCATTTCTGAAGCAGGATGATCTAACACAACTTCAGATACTTTTGTGTCATCTTCAAATAATGCGATTTTTGTAGAAGTAGAACCCGGATTGATTGCCAGAATATTGTATGCCATATTAACCATTTACCTTTCTCATGTGTTCACATAATAATGCTGCTAAAGCGATAGAATAAATCTTTGTTTCTTTAGTATCGGAACGAGATGTCAGAATAACCGGAGCAGCTGTTCCTACCAGCATACAGCCGTTTTTAACACCTGGTACCATATGTACGATTGTTTTATAAACGAGGTTACCTGCATGAATGTCAGGGAATAACAGAACATCAGCACAACCTGCACATGGACGGTCCTGAGCACCTTTTTCTTCTGCAGCTTCAGGATATAAAGCAATATCCAGAGAAAGAGGTCCATCAACTACACAGTCTTTGATTTCTCCGTTTTCACATGCTTTACGTAATTCATCTGCATCAACAGTGTTCTGCATCTTAGGGTTAACAACTTCTACAGCTGCTAATGGAGCAACTTTAGGATTTTCAACTCCACAGGATTTAGCAACGTCTACATCATAGGCGATAATGTCTTTTTTATCCTGTAAAGAAGGATATGGAATAAAAGCTACATCAGATAAGAAAAGTAAACGATCCATACCTGGAATTTCAAAAACAGCAACGTGAGACAGAGGTTTACCTGTTCTCAGACCTACTTCTTTATTAAGAACGGATTTCAGGAAGTTCTTTGTTGGAAGAAGTCCCTTCATATACATATCTGCTTTTCCATCATGCACTAACTTGACAGCTGTTAATGGAGCCTGGTCACCATCTGGTTCATTGATGATAGTGAATTCATCCAGATTCATATTGATTTCTTTTGCGATAGAACGAATTTTTGCTTCATCACCTACAAGAATTGCATCAGCAATTCCCATTTCGTGTGCGCCCTGAACAGCTTCTAACACTGCTTTGTCTTCTGCGCATGCGACAGACAAAACTTTCTTTGAAGAAGATGAAAGTTTTGATAAAAGCTCACTAAAGTTTTTTGCCATAATCTTTTTGAAAAGCCTCCTTATTTGCTTTTACACATGCTATATGTTAACATATTCACATGGTAGATTCAAGGTAAACCCCTTGAATGAAAAGGGAATATAAAAAGAAGGACGATAAAAATGAAAGCAGTGTATTCCGGGACATTTGATCCTGTTACAAACGGACATATGGACATCATTCAGCGTGCAAGTAAAATCTTTGACGAAGTGATTGTTCTGATTATGAGAAATCCAAATAAACATTGTTTATTTCAGGAAGAAGAAAGAAAAAGACTGATTGAACTGAGTGTACAAGCCTCACACCTTGAAAATGTCACGGTAGTGATTGGTACAGGGCTGACTGTGGATATGGCAAAGAGCCTTGGCGCTAACGTTATTATTCGTGGTATCAGAGCAGTCTCTGACTATGAATATGAACTGATGCAGGCTACTGCCAATATGATGCTGAACAGCAGTATTGAAACCATGCTGATGATTGCAAGACCGGAATATTCTTTCCTGTCATCTTCTGTAGTTAAAGAAATTGCATTGAATCATGGGAATATAGAAAACATGGTGCCGGATATTATTATTGAAGAAGTACAGGACAGAATGTCGAAGTATTATTAAGAACCTGAAAAGGGTTCTTTTTACTATCAGGAGGAACATACTATGTACATATATGCAGGATCGATTACAGAATCCACAGGATCTCTGAAAGGAAGCGGTAAAGGTATTACCGTGTTCAGCTTTGATGGAGAACATCTTCAAAAACTACAGGAAGTTGAAGATGTACAGCCAAGTATTTTAAAGGTGTATGGTGACAGACTGTACTGTACCAACGAGGTAAAAGATTTTACAGGACTTAATGGCTCAGGTGGTGGTGTATCTGCCTATGCGGTGAATAAAACAGATGGAACAATTCAAAAAATCAGTCAATCGATTTCTTATGGTTCAAGACCTTCCTATGTGGTGAAAAGTGATGATGGAAAACATCTGTTTGTCACAAATCATGGCTCTCATACAACTGTGACCTGCCATTACATCAAAAATAATCTTGGACAGTTTGTGCTGGAGAGACAGTTTGATGACAGTTCTGTGGCCATGTTTGCAGTACAGAAGGATGGATCTATAGGAAATTTACAGGATCTTCAGGTCATACACGGAAGTGGATACTGGTGTCATGGTGGAGGACAGTCCACAAGCCATCTTCATTGTGTCAAAACTCAGGGAGAATATATCTATACATGTAACAGAGGTAAGGATACCATTGAGGTCTTTACATATAAAAATAACAGATTGCTGCTTATACAGGAATGCCAGTGTCCATACGGGTATGCTCCAAGACATATGGAGATACTGGGAGAATATGCCTTTGTACTGTATGAAAATTATCCTGCAGTATCTCTGTTTCAACTGAAGCAGGGAAAACTATATGCACTTGACATATCTATTACTATGCCCAAAACATATTATGATGTGTATCCTTTACCTCATTTTGATAAGCCTCATGCAGATAAAGAAGAAATCAATACCTGTGGTATGGCAGATAAAAGACGTGCCATGCCAAGTGATATTCATGTATTTAAAGAGTATGTTTATGTATCTAACAGGTGTTTTTCTTCTTTTGGAACTATTTCTTTACTGAAGATGGAAAAAGAAAAACTTGCGTATACAGCTTCTTATACCCTGCCTGGGAAAGATCCAAGAGGTTTTGCTGTAAGCAAAGATGGAAACTATCTGTTTGTTGCACTTTGTGATACAGGAAAGATATATGTATACGCACTGGATCCTCTTACAAAAGAGATTGTGAAAGAAGTTGATCATATAGATTGTCCGGGTGTTTCTTCTCTTGCTGTTGTGTGAAAAGAGACAGTATATGAAAAATGTATATTCTGATTATGGTTTTGGATCCTTTACAATACGGATATAAGGAGAGCAACTTTTATGTCAGAAAATACAAATATTCCTGAAATCGGAGGGAGATTACGTAAAAATATTTTACGGTTACCAGAAGCAATACACCAGGCAAGCGGTATAGTTATTAACGGAAGAAGAATCAGAAGTTTTGTGTTTACTACAGATCTTGCCATTATTCGAAATTGTGATGCTGATGCAGTGTTTGCAGTATACCCGTTTACTCCGCAACAGGCTATCAGTGATGCAATTATTAAAGCTTCCTATATTCCTGTGTTTTGTGGAGTAGGAGGGGGTGCGACCAAAGGTTTGCGTACAGTGTCACTTGCAAAAGATGTGGAATCACAGGGAGCTATGGGTGTGGTACTGAATGCACCGATTTCTGATTTGAATCTGCTGGCAGTTTCCAAGGCAGTGGATATCCCGGTGATTGTCACAGTGACAAAAGAAGATGCAGATATTCGTTCAAGACTTGAAGCAGGAGCGTCTGTTTTAAATATTGCCTGCGGACATCAAACCTGTGAGGTTGTACGTAAAATACGTGCAGAATATCCTGGTGTACCAGTGATAGCTTCAGGAGGTAACACAGAGGAAACAGTACTGGACACAATTCTTGCAGGTGCCAATGCCATAACCTATACACCACCTTCTGTGCAGGATATGTTCAAGCAGTTGATGGCAACCTACAGAGAAGAATGAAAAACTTTCAGAAAAATGGTGTTGATAAGTTGCTGAAAATAGAGTAAAACATTTACATAAGCAATGAAAAGGAAAAGTATCTGCTTACGGGATTAAGTGAGGAATGGAATAGTGGGAACCGTTCTATCTACGAAACAGTGAAAGAACACCTTGGAGCTTCAAACCGAAATTCTCTTAAAGTAGGCTTTGACGGAAGCAGACCGTTATCAGACTGATATTCAATGATAGTTGGAAAAAAGTGATTGATGCATATCAATAAGTTGGGTGGCACCGCGGAGTATACAGTTCTTCGTCCCTTATAAGGACAGGAACTGTTTTTTAGTACTCGGAGGAAAAATATATGTGCGGTATTTTAGTTTCAACAGATTCAGCAACAGATGTCACAGCTTTTAAGAAAGGTCTGTCTGCATTAAAGGACAGAGGACCGGATGATTCCAGAATCATGGATACAGGAAACGGTATTTTAGGTTTTCAAAGACTGGCAATCATGGGATTGACACCTGAAGGTGTGCAACCATTTGAAAAAGACGGAAAGTATGTTGTGTGTAACGGGGAAATTTATGGATTTCGCCCTGTTAAGGAAATGCTTATAAAGAAAGGATATACGTTTGCGTCAGATTCAGATTGTGAGATTCTTTTACCATTATTTGAAGAGAAGGGAATGGAAATGTTCTCCATGCTGGATGCGGAATTTGCCATGG
The DNA here is from genome assembly GCA_934754415.1 of uncultured Bulleidia sp. GTDB lineage: Bacteria > Bacillota_I > Bacilli_A > Erysipelotrichales > Erysipelotrichaceae > Bulleidia. The sequence goes on along the minus strand of CAKVIS010000002.1, from coordinate 80,988 downwards.
CAATGTATGATCCGAAAACCGGATGGATTGCGGCAAGAGATCCCATTGGTATTCGTCCTTTATTCTATGGATATACAGAAAACGGAAAGATTTGTTTTGGCTCTACTGTTGCCAGTCTGCAGCCAATATGCAAAGGTATCATGCCATTTCCTCCGGGATATTATTACTGTAACGGAGAATGGGTTGCCTATAGAAAAATCTATAAAGCAGACAGAGTAATCACAGATGATCTTGAAACAGTCTGCAGTTCCATTCATGACAAGCTGATTAAGGCAGTGGTAAAAAGAATGGATGCTGATGCTGAAGCAGGATATCTGCTGTCAGGCGGATTGGATTCTTCACTTGTATGTGCCATTGCGCAAAAACACAGCGATAAACCAATTCGCACTTTTGCAATAGGTATGGATACAGATGCCATCGATTTAAAATATGCACGTGAAGTGGCGGAATACATTGGCTCTGTACATACAGAATTTACCATGACAAAACAGGATATTCTGGAAGCTTTGCCAGAAGTTATCAAAACTCTTGAAACATGGGATATTACAACCATACGTGCTTCTCTTGGAATGTATATTTTATGCAAAAAGATTCATGAAACTACCAACATTAAGGTGTTAATGACAGGTGAAGTCAGTGATGAACTCTTTGGATATAAATATACTGATTTTGCCCCGGATAAACAGAGTTTCCAGACAGAAGCAGAAAAGAGAATCAAAGAACTGTATATGTATGACGTATTGCGTGCAGACAGATGTATTTCCTCTAACTCCATGGAGGGAAGAGTACCTTTCGGAGATCTGGATTTTGCACAATACGTGATGGATATCGATCCGGCTATGAAGATGAATACGTATGGCATGGGAAAGTATCTGCTGAGACATGCGTTTGAAAAAGATCACCTGTTACCGGAAGATATTCTTTTCAGAGACAAAGCAGCTTTTTCTGATGCAGTAGGTCATTCTCTTGCGGATGATTTAAAGGAATATGCTTCCATGAAATATACAGATGAAACCTATGCACAGGATGTGAAGAAATATACCTGGTGTGCGCCTTTTACAAAGGAGTCTTTACTCTACAGAGATATTTTTGAGGTATACTATCCTAAACTGGATGCACTGATTAAAGATTACTGGATGCCAAATAAACACTGGAAAGGCTGTGATGTGAACGATCCTTCTGCAAGGTATCTCAGTAACTATGGAAATAGTGCAAAGTAAGGAGAATTACATATGGAATGGAGTACTTATGGTGGGATTGTAGCTGTTTCCAATTCTGTCAGAAAATTTGCAGGTAAAAAAGTGTATCATGATACAGATCCTGTCATAGATAAATGGCTGGAGATGAATCATTTCAGATGTGTGGTTGTATTACTGATAGATGCCTTAGGCACTTCTGTTCTTGAAAAACATTGTAATGCAAACGGTTTTTTCTTGAAAAACAGAGCGAAAAAAACAATGACGGTTTTTCCTCCTACAACCTCTGCGGCTACTACTTCTTTAAGAACAGGGAAAACCCCTGCAGAAAATGGATGGCTTGGATGGAATCAGTATTTTCAGGAAATAGATGCCAATATCATTTTGTTTATGAATAAAGATCAGTATACAGGAGAGTCTTATCCAGGTTTTGTGGAGAAAGCTTTGCCTGTTACTTTTCTGGAAGAGGAAATGCATCTGAACAGCTGTACCATATGGCCTTCATGGGGTAAAAGCTATCCTTCCACTACTTACAGTGAAATGTGGCAGAACATAGTGGATGTTTCAAAGAATACAGATATGCACTATATTTATGCGTACTATGATGCACTGGATACGTTTATGCACATACATGGTCCTTCTGCACCGGAAACAGGTAAAGAGGTATTGAAACTTGAAAAGATTACAGAAGAGTATTCCAGACAGCTTCCTGAAGATGTGGGAGTGATAGTACTTGCAGATCATTCTCAGATAGATGTGCATGGTCAGGCTATGGAGGAACATCCGGAACTGGTGGAATGTTTTCTGAAAAAGCCGGCTCTGGAGCCAAGAACAATTGCTTTCTATATTCATGAAGAGAAAAAAGAGTATTTCTTTCACAGATTTCTGGAAGTGTATGGGGATAGTTTTGATCTGTATACACCAGAAGAGGTGGTGAAAAAGTCTTTTTTTGGGCAGGGAGTACCTCATGACAGAATGAAGGAATTCCTTGGAGATTTTCTTGCTGTTGCCAAATCGGATATTTCTTTGATGTTTGGAATGCCAGATAAAGTGAACTTTGTTCAAGGCGATCATGCAGGTGGCACTGAGGCTGAAGCAGACATTTCCGTCATTTTGTTAAAAAATGCCAATAAGTAAGTGCTTACACGGGTTTTTGTAATATTTTTTTGTTGCTATAACTTAAGAATTGCATGAAAATAAAAATATACAAAAGGAGCTTCCATGATATACACCGTAACGTTAAATCCTTCTTTGGATTATATAGTAGATATACCGGAATTAAAAACCGGGCAAATGAATCGTACAACTAATGAAATCATCGTCCCAGGAGGAAAAGGAATCAACGTTTCCTATGCTTTGAAAGAACTGGATTGCGAATCTATTGCTTCAGGGTTTGTTGCAGGAAGAACTGGCAGAATGTTGCTGGATATGTTGCATCAGAATTTTATTCAGACTGATTTCATTGATGTATATGGTGGAATGACCCGTATTAATATTAAAGTACAGGGCAACGAAGAAACAGAAATCAACGGAAGTGGTCCCAAGGTCACAAAGGAAGAACTGGAAATTGTAAAATCCAGATTAGCTTCTTTAACAGAAAGAGATACACTGATTGTAAGTGGCAGTTTACCTAATGGTGTTCCTTCTGAATTTTATTACGAATTTATACAGTGTGCCAATGAAAAAGGATGTACCTGTATCCTGGATGCTTCAGGGGAAGCTTTTAGGAAAGCTGTAGAGGCTTGTCCGTTTCTTGTGAAACCGAATCGTATGGAATTATCTGAGCTGTTTGATAAAGATATTCGTTCTTTCAGTGAAGTACTATTCTATGCAAGGCGTCTTCAGCAGATGGGACCGAAAAATGTGCTGGTTTCGCTTGGTAAAGACGGAGCTGTACTTTTATGTGAAGATGGTACTGTTTACAGAGGAAATGTTCCTGAGGTAAACGGAAGCAGTATTGGAGCTGGAGACAGTATGGTTGCCGGTTTCGTGAGTGCAATGAAAAAGGGTGCAGATATGCAGGGGGCATTTTTACAATCTCTGATTATGGGAACAGCAACTGCTTCAGTAAAAGGCATTGCCAATCAGTTTGAAATAGAAAAAATCAAAGGGCAGATCACTGTAGAAAGAATAATGTGCTGAGTATGATGAAACAATATGATGTAGTGGCTTTGGGTGAGCTGCTGATAGATTTCACAGATAACGGATTAAGTGCACAGGGCAATCCTGTTCTGGAAGCTAATCCCGGTGGTGCAGTATGTAATGTATTATCCATGTTATCCAGATTTCAAAGAAAGACAGCCTATATCGGGAAAGTGGGCAGAGATGGTTTTGGCACGTTACTTGAGTCTGCTTTAAAAGAACAAACCATTGATACAAGAGGCTTGAGATTTGATGATACGGTACATACAACGCTGGCAATTGTTCTGACAAAAGAAGATGGGGACAGAGATTTTGCTTTTTATAGAAATCCAGGTGCAGATATTTGCCTTACAGCTGAAGAAGTAGACTATGATCTGATTCGCAACTGTTCTGTTTTTCATTTTGGTTCTTTATCTTTAACGGATGAACCTGTAAGAACAGCGACTATCAAAGCTTTACAATGTGCTAAAGAAGCGCATTGTCTTATCTCTTTTGATCCAAATCTCAGAGAACCATTATGGAAAGATCTGCAGCAGGCACATGATCAGATTCATTATGGATTGCAACAGGCAGATATTTTGAAAATTTCTGATAACGAAATACAGTGGTTTACTGGTAAACAGGATTTTGAAGAAGGCATCGCATATCTGAAAAAAAACTATCCTGGTTTAAAGCTGATATGTTTATCCAAAGGTAAAGACGGTAGCTGTGCCTATACATCCTCATGTAAGGTGGAAGTACCTGCATTCCTGCAGGAGAATACTATTGAAACTACAGGAGCAGGAGATACTTTCTGTGCATGTGTACTGGAGACTGTGCTTGAAAAAGGTCTGGATGGCCTGGACGAGGATACTTTACAGGCAATGCTTGTAAGAGCTAATGCGGCTGCAAGTATTGTCACAACACGAAAAGGTGCTTTAAGAGTCATGCCGTCACAGTCTGAAATTCAGAAATTTATAAAATAAAAAAAACGAAGAATCTAAAGTTCTTCGCTGAAAGCATTGCGTATGTGGTAACGTAATGCTTTTTTTAATTGTATGTATTTATCTGCGTCTGATACTGCATAAGTCTTGTTTGCATTTAAACAGGTTAGAAAACGAATTGCACCTTCTATATCCTGCTGTGTAATGACAAACTGTGGCTCTTCTATGAAGTCGATACCTTGCACTTTCAGACAGTATTTACCAAATGGTGAATGACCGCTTTTATCCAGGATGCGCATTTCTTCATGACTGAGAGGCAAATCAGAAATATCCAGCTTAGTATAAGGCGGTAAAAGTACTTCTGCTTCGTCTGTCTTTTGGTAATCCTGTAAGATGTGTGCAAAGTCTGCACAACGAGTGCCTTTTGGCAGATGACATTCCAGTAAAACAATGCCTTCTTTATCCTGATATTGTTTTAAGAAGCTGTTCTTACTGGTGGAAGTAAAGGCAATGGTTCTGCCCGCTTTCTGCATCTGTTGAAAATCATACAGTCTCTCCACCCGTGTGGTTATCATAGGGGTGGTACAAGGAGTGCAGGCATGAAACAAAACCTTACAGGCATGAATGAGCTCAGTGCAGTGTGCAATCATGTCTGTATTGAACTTCTTGTTTTCCAGTATCTTCAATTCTTCGTTTTCCAGACCGTCAAAAAACACAGCATTCCATGTGACATAGGCTTTATAGTCTGAATAGAAGGGTAACTGTCCTTCGTACATTTTGACATATGTCACTATCTCTTCTTCTGTCATATTACTTATGGAATAAAGTGTTATGACTGTATACAGGATCCATGGTGACACGGATGCCCAGAGCTCTGAAAACGTCCTGATCTTCCTGAGGAATCACTACTGTACAATGTGCTTCGGAGCCTTTCAGTAAAGACAGCTGTTCAATTGCCTGATGTGCATAGTCATTTTTTTCAGCAATGATTGCCAGAGCAATCAGTAATTCATCGGAATGTAATCTCGGGTTGTGATTACCCAGAGAGGAAATCTTCAGATGTTGGATAGGAACGACATCTTCAGGTTCGATCAGGTGTGTTTCTTTGGAAATACCTGCCAGTGTTTTCAGTCCGTTGATAAGAGCTGCTGCAGATGGTCCAAAAAGATCGGAGGTTTTTCCTGTGACAGTTCTTCCATCCGGAAGTTCAATGGCCATGGCAGGTTCTTTGGAACGTTTGGATTTATCACGTGCAATGGAAACTACTTTACGATCTGAAGGATGAATATCACACTCATTCATCAGTCTTTCAATCTTTTCAACTGTTTCAATAGAAGCTTTATCCTGAATATAATCGGAATAGATACGATAGTAACGACGGATAATTTCTTCCTTGCTTGCCTTGCATACAGCTTCTTCATCGTCAATACAGAATCCAACCATATTTACACCCATATCTGTAGGAGAATGGTATGGAGAAGTTTCCATGATACGTGTGATGATACGGTTCAGTACAGGGAAGATTTCAATATCTCTGTTGTAGTTGATAGCTGTTTTTCCATAGGTTTCCAGATGGAACGGATCAATCATATTGACATCGTTCAGGTCTGCAGTAGCTGCTTCATAAGCAAGATTAACAGGATGCTTTAATGGGAGATTCCAGACAGGGAAGGTTTCAAATTTAGCATATCCTGAAGAAATACCGTGTAGCTGATCGTGATACATCTGAGAAAGGCATGTGGCCATTTTTCCGGAACCAGGTCCCGGAGCAGTCACGACAATGAGATTTCTTGTAGTCTGTACGTACTCATTCTTTCCAAGACCGTCTTTAGAAACAATATAGTCCACATTTCCAGGATATCCTGGAATAGGATAATGCAGGTATGTTGCAATGCCTGCTTTTTTTAAGGTTTTGCGGAAGGCTGCCACACTTGGCTGGTTCGCATATTGTGTGATGACAACACTGCTGCAATATAATTGCAGTTCTTTGAATTTATCCAGTAATCTATATACTTCCTGGTCATATCTGGTGCCAAGATCTGCTCTTTTTTTAGGATGCTCAATATTGTTGGCATTGATGCATATAATAAGTTCAACCTGATCTTTTAACTCACTCAATAATCTGACCTTGTTATTAGGCTCATACCCGGGTAATACTCTTGAGGCATGGAAGTCTTCAAACATTTTTCCTCCGAATTCAAGATATAATTTTCCGTGGAATAACTGGATACGTTCCAGGATTTTATCTCTTTGCATGGATAGATATTTTTCAGAATTAAATGGCGTGTTCATATGTTTTCCCTCTTTCCTCCATCTATTGTACAAATTTTTAAATTTTCTCAAAGAAAAAAAACATTTTTTAACAATATATATTTTGAAGGGAGGTGTCTGTATGACTACCTATACAAAATTTAAAGAAGAATGTGCAGTTTATGGAGAGTATCAAAGAAGGATGGAGGTGTTACAGCAAAGTATTGAACAACAAAAAGATATGCATAAGGAAGAATTGCAACATGAGCTGGAACAGCTACAACAGAAAGTGAAAAAGGTGGATGAAGTATTTGACAGTCTGCAGGAAAACTATGGAGTAGAGACAAGAATGTTACTTTACAGATTATTCATTGGAAAGGAAAAGCCTGAAGCGCTGGCAAAAGAATTACAACAGGATCCTGTGATATTTCAGTTTCAGGTGGAAGCGGATGTGCATGCCAGTCTGATATCTATTGCACTTCAGCAATACAGAGGTCTGTATGCCTGAAAAGTGGTTTGCGTGTATGATGAGTGCTTTACTGATAACACAGGTGTATGGAAAAGAAACATTGTCAAAGCGTACATACACTATGCAGGTGGTATGCAAGGACAGAGATGTACAGGGATTACAGCTGGATATTTATGATAAGGCCGATAATAAAGTGACATCAGTGGAAGTAAACAGCGAAGGAAAAGTTTCAATGGAACTGGAAGAAGATGTCTATACTGTACGAAGTGACCCCGCTTTTCAGGGTATCTTACCCTATGAAGCTACGTTGGAAAAGGATATTGAAACCATACAGCTGGATGCCATTGGTATATTGGTAACCAGCGAAATACCCATGGCCTATGTCTTGCAGGAAAATGAGACAAAAGAATCGATGATAATAGATATTGAAAGGGAAGAAGATATAGGAAGGTATGTCGTGTATGGTAAATCCTATACTCTGTATCAAAAAGAACCTGCAGAAGGGTATGCTCAGCATTCTCCTGTAACATTTACAGTGGAAAAAGAAAATACAGATATCCATTTTGCCTGTGTTCACGGGTATCCTGTAACATTTCAAAGTGATGTATCCGCAAAAGCAATAGTGTATAAGGATAAGGAATGTAAAGAACCTCTTATCAATCATCTGGGTAAGCCTATGTGTATTACGCCAAAAGACCAAGTCTTTCTTCCATCAGGTACGTATTATTACAGATATGAAGACATAGATTCTCACTACTATGCCATAGAAGATGTCTTTTCTTTTGAAGTGAAAGACGATAAGGTAACCATACAGCCGGATTTCATGCAGGTAAAGAAAACTATCCTGTCTGGTACATTGTTGCCGTATACTTTCACTTTAACTAAAGAAAATGGAGATGTGGTGGAACAGTGGTTAAATGATGGTCAGACAAAACAGATAGTATTGGAAAGAGATACGGAATATACATTGAAAAGTGATGCTGTGGAAGGAGGATATGCCATTTTACCTGTCAGCTTCTCTACCTCACTTTACAAGGAGGAAAGTTTACCGATAGAGGTAGAAGGTCTTCCGTTTACCGTATTTCTTGAAGTAAGAGATGCTTTCACAAAGAAATGCATAGAAGGAGTGGAGGTACAGATGTATGACCTTACACAGGATGCCTATGCCACATATCTTTCTTTAAAGAATCCTTTAAGTGTACAGGGAATCTTTTCTCAGGATGAAGTTTGCTTTGAAATACTTTCTGTTCCTGCAGGATATCTGCCTTCTTCTGAAAAGATTACTCTGCATATCGATGGGCAAAGCACATATACGGTATGCCTGACATTACAACCTTATGTGGACATCTATGTACCTCTTCCTGAAGATACCAGAGACTTTATGTATGGCTTGTATACGGACAGTGCCTGTTCATCTATGGCAAAAGATATTGAAGGTAATCCTGTATGGTTTCACTCTCTAAATCAAAGAGCCAATGTAGTTAACGGTACTTATTACTTAAAACAGACGCAAAAAGAAAAGAACTACTATACAGATACGCAGGTATATACCATAGAAACTGACAGTGGTGTTCAATCTTCAATACAGTTGGAACCTGTATTGAAAAAGTGCCTGATTTCTGCTTCTGTTAAAGATTACGATACAGATCAATGCATGCCAGAGGCAAGAATAGCGCTGAAAGAAGAATCTGGTAAAGTCATAGATACATGGTATGGTACACAGGAAAAACAGATTGCAGTAGAACCAGGTGTTACGTATATTCTTGAACAGGTAAATACACTGGATCATTACTCGTCTGCTATACCTATGCGTATACGTGTGGAAGATAAGCCGTCTGATATGCTGTATTATGCGTTACATGTACGCAGATATTTTCAGGTATCTATGCATCTGGAAGAAGGAATGGAATATCAGATGTATTACGATGAAGAAAAAAAGGAAGCTGTAAAGGATATAGAAGGAAATCCTGTAATATTTCACGCCGATAACATCTATTCTCTAAGGCAAGGACAGTATTATTTGTTCCAGACACAATCCAGTTCCAGATATTTCAGAAAAGAAGATTTTGTTTCAGTGTACATCGATAAAGACATGGAAATACATGATGTGCCTCAAAATGCCGGGGTGATTGTAGAAGTAATCGATGAGTCTTCCTGTCAGACAGAAGGAACCATCTGGGGACTGTATGATGAAGAACATAGAAAATTATTGGAGACAGGAGAAACTGGTAAAACCACTATTTCTTATCCTTTTGTGGAATGCGGAAAAACGTATACACTGCAAAATGTTCGAATGATTCCAGGTATGCAGGCTGCACAGGAGGTATACACTTTTACTGTTCCTGAAACTGCGATAGAAATGCCGCTGATTACGTTACAGATCAGAAAAGAAAACAGAGTAATGGAGATAGCGGAAGTGAAGGAAAGGACATATTCCGGGTATGCAACGGCAACAGGAATTTGTGTGGGAATAGTCACGGGAATCTTTATTTTTTTCAGAACATTAAAGAATAGATTTTGAATCCGACTTTGATTACAATGTAGTCATATGGATCAGATGATTACAATATTTGAAATTATTGGGACGATTGCTTTTGCAATCAGTGGAGCTATCACGGCTTTAAAAGCAGGAATGGATATTTTTGGTGTCATTATCTTAGGCGTGTTTACTGCTACTGCAGGAGGCGTATTAAGAGATGTGGTGTTAGGGCATTGCCCTCCGGAGGCGTTTATCCATCCACGCTATGTATTTGCTTCGGCAATTACAGCATGTATTGTGTTTGCTATTATTGCAAGACAATCCAAACACCCGACCAATGAGCAAAGTGAATTCAGAAGACTGAGTCTTTTATTTGGAGATTCCATAGGTCTTGGAGTATTTACAGTGCTTGGGATGAATCAGGCAATTAAGCTGTATGGTGTGGATAATGGCTTTCTCATTGTTTTTTCGGGTGTGATCACCGGTGTAGGCGGGGGAGTTTTAAGAGATGTAATGATTCATGAACTGCCGGCCATCTTCAGAAAACATATTTACGCTCTGGCTTCTATTGCAGGAGCGTTGATTGCCTTGCCATTATTCCGTATGCATGAAACCAATCTGGCGATATATATGGGTTCTTTTGTGGTTCTATGTATTCGACTGATGGCTTCTCATTACAAGTGGAGCTTGCCAAGAGTTGTCAAAGAGGATTAAAAAAAATGTGCTTGTTGTTGCACATTTTTTTAATTACTCATCACCAAAGGAAATGCCCATGAATTTAGCTTCCTGAATGATAGGAGCCTTAGGGTCAACTGTTTTCAGTTTTCCGGCAACTTCTTTCAGAGGAACAGTGACCATTTCTCTGTTTTTATACGCTACCATAACACCGTATTTTTTCTTCAGAATCAATTTTGCAGCTTCAGCACCAAGTCTTGAAGAGAAGACTCTGTCATAGGCAACAGGGGCTCCGCCTCTTTGGATGTGCCCCGGAACAGTGACACGCACTTCTCTGCCTGTTTTCTTTGTAATCTGGTCTGCAAGTTCATAGGAAACAGAAGGGAAGGTGTATTTTTCAAGCTTCTTTTTATATTCTTTTTTAGTCAGCTTGGCATCCTGTTTGGAAATGGCACCTTCAGCTACGGCAATGATGGTGAAACGTTTTCCCTGTTTATCACGATTTTCAATGACATCTACAATGTTGTTGATATCGTAAGGAATTTCAGGGAGCAGGATAATGTCAGCTCCACCGGCTATGCCTGCATTTAATGGTAACCAGCCGACTTTATGCCCCATGACTTCTACGATAAATACACGACCATGACTGGAAGCTGTGGTATGAATTTCATCAATACATCTTGTGGCAATATCCACTGCAGACTGGAAACCGAATGTCATATCCGTGCCATACAGATCGTTATCAATAGTCTTAGGCAGAGTGATGACATTCAAGCCTTCTTCAGACAACAGATTAGCTGTTTTTGTAGAGCCATTACCACCCAGCATAATCAGACAGTCCAGCTGTAATTTATAGTAGGTTTGCTTCATGGAGTCTACTTTGTCTCTCCCATCAGGAAGAGGATCATGAATTTCCTTAAACGGTGTACGGGAAGTACCCAGCATTGTTCCACCGACTGTGAGGATGTTTGAAAAATCCTCTTCTGTCAGTAAATGGAATCTGGAATTGATTAATCCTTTATATCCATCTTCAAACCCGTAAAATTCCACAGGTTCCTTTGCGTTATTCATGACACCTTTAAAGACTCCGCGCATGGCAGCGTTTAAAGCCTGACAGTCACCACCACTTGTAAGCATTCCGATTCTTAGCATATGCATTTCCTCCAGATAAAAGTAGGTTTATTTGTATTGTATACCTGTATCAGAATCAGTCGCAATATTTAGTAACTGTTTCAAGGGCAAGTTTCATCATCTGAGTGAAAGAAGTTTCTCTTTCTTCCGGAGTTGTTTCTTTATGAGAAACAAAACTGTCAGAGATAGTTAAAAGACAGGCAGCATTTTTACCCAGTACTTTTGCATTGGAGAATAAAGCAAAGCTTTCCATTTCTACGGCAAGGCAATGATGGTTTTCTGTGACGTCTTTTAAGTATTCTTTGGATTCACGGTAGAAAACATCAGAGGAATGAATAATGCCTTCATGAAGAGGAATATTCAGCTCTTTTGCGGCTTTTTCAATCTTTTCATTCAGAGAAGCAGATGGAGTCTGTACCTCATCTGTATTTCCGCACTGTGTTTTTGCGTAAGAACTTTCTGAATACGCCCCTGTTGCAAGGACAACATCATAGAGGTCCAGATCAGGGGAATAGCCGCCTGCAGAACCGATACGGATGATATTTTCCACGTCGTATTCTTTATACAGTTCATAAGAGTAGATGCCGATAGATGGCATACCCATGCCACTTGCCATAACTGTGACAGGTTTGCCGTTGTATGTACCTGTATATCCGTTAATTCCGCGTACAGAGTTCACAAGTACAGGGTTTTCCAGGAAGTGTTCGGCAATGAATTTTGCACGGAGAGGATCTCCCGGCATTAAGACACTTTTAGCGATGTCTTTCTTTTCTGCATTATTATGAGGTGTTGGCATTTTTTTCTCCTTTCGGATCACATTTTAGATCCTTTTGCTCCTTTAGCACCATTTGCACTGTAATTAGATAATAGGTTTGTCTCGTAAGAGAATGTCATTCTGGATCTTCTTCTTTCTCTGTCCAGGGCAAGCTGTACAAGTTTATCCATTAATTCAGAGAAGGAAAGCCCTGTTGCCTCCCAAAGATAGAAAGCCAGAGACCCTGGAATGGTGTTGATTTCGTTGACATAGATATGGTGTGTTTCTGCATCCATTAAGAAGTCAATACGGCATACACCTGAACATCCCAGTACCTTGAAAGTTTCTTTTGCATATTTCTGGATCAATTCTGTTTCTTCTTCGGAAACAGGTGCAGGCAGTCTTCTTGCGGTAGATGCCATACCTGCTGACTTGGAACCGGAAGATTTGGAACCTGATTTACTTCCTTTGCTCATATACTTTTTGTTAAAGTCCAGGAAGTTATCCGCATCATCACCGTTAGTGACTTCCTCCAGAACCGCTGTTTCCATATGGTAAGCATCGCCGAGAACAGAACAGTTGATTTCTCTTAAAGGATGTACGGCTTTTTCCGTGATGACCTTTTCATCATACTGACGTGTATTTTCGAAACATTCCAGATATTCCTCGTCATTATGAGCGATGGCAATACCTACGGAAGAACCGGTTCTTGCAGGTTTTAAGATTACCGGATACATCAGTTTGTGTACTTTCTTTAAAACTTCTTCTTTATGGTCATCGATTTCGTGACCATATACCCAGAACCATTCTGTCATAGGAAGGCCGTTGTCCTGCAGGATGTGCTTCATCAGTACTTTATCCTGTCCTACAGCCGCTCCATACAGATCGCATCCTGCGTATGGAAGTTTCAGCATTTCCAGATATCCCTGAATGGTACCGTCTTCACCGTTTGTACCATGCATGACTGGGACTGCTACATCCACTACAGCTAATTCCTTCTTACCGAATAAAGTTGTTTTTACTGGCTGAATGACTACTTTGTTGTCAACATTGACCAGAGTAACCTGTGGATAATTTGTTTCAATGGCTTTGAGATCTTTAAACTTTTCTATGTTTAAAAGATCCGGGGAATAATATAACTTTCTGCTTTTGGCAACATAAACAGGAAGAACGGTATATTTTTCTTTATCCATAGCCTCCATTGCCTGATGGGCAGAAATGATAGATACTTCATGCTCGACGGATTCACCGCCAAAAAACACAGCAACATTAAGTTTCATAAGAATACCTCCAAACCTATTATAACCATAATTGGGTGTCTCGTGTTAAAATACACCATGAGGTGTATATGAAAAAAGGATTGGTTTTGGCAGGTGGCGGCACCAGGGGAGCCTATCAGGCAGGTGCTGTTCGAGCTTACAGACAATATGAAAAAAATGACTGGGATATTGTTGTGGGGACTTCAGTGGGATCTCTTAATGCGGCATTAATAGTACAGAAAGATTATGAAGCTCTGGATGAGCTGTATCAGAATCTGAGAAGTGATCAGATTATTCAGGGGATTGTGCCTACAGAAATAGACAGAGATGTGTTGCTGAATCGCACAACGGAACTGAAAAAAGAGATAGTGCAGTATGTAAAGGAAAGAGGTGTGGATATTACACCGTTTGAACAGACTGTTCATGCCATGTATACTCCGGAAAAATTTTTTCACAGTGATGTGGATTTCGGGTGTATGGTAGCTACACATTTAAATCATTCTCCTGTGTATATTACAAAGAAGGAAATGAAAGAACATGGAGAAGACTGGCTGATTGCTTCAGCAAGCTGTTATCCTGCCTTTCCTATAAAAACTATAGATGGCAAAGACTATGTGGATGGCGGGTATTATGATAACTGCGCTATTGATTTTGCTTTAAAATTGGGAGCTGAAGAAGTGGATGTCATTGACCTTAACTGTGAACCAAATCATCCTGAGTTTATAGAGAAATCTAATATTGCCTATCAGTTTCCTCAGTCAGATACCGGAAATTTTTTACAGTTTGACCATGAAGTGGTAATGAGATTGTATACAAGAGGGTATAATGATGCCTGCAAGATGATGCATATCTATTCCGGATTGAAATATACTTTTGAAAAGACAAAACTCCCTGCTTCTTTTAAGGAGTGGTATATTGCTCTGGAAAGATTTGAGACAGGCATATACAGAACTTCTCATTTCGTTAATTCCGCTTCTGTTATTACGGATATGCTGAAAAAACAGACACACAGACATACATTGAGCGATGCACAGTATTTCTTCAGTATGCTGGATAATGTCATGGATTTGTTTGATTTTGATGAAACAATCGTGTATACATTACCGAAAGTGAAAAAACGTATACATCTTGCTTTGCAGGATGCATATGCTGAAAACTATGCCTACACACCGGCGGTTTCTATTAAGGATTTTATTAAATCTTTAGATAAACTTGGAAGAGTGAAATATTTTCTGCATGAAGATATTTTTCCGGACCATGTGCTATTGCCGGATACAGTAATGCACAGTGTTTATCCTTTGGAAAAAGCACTGGCAGATTTTATTTACTTATGCCTTGGAGGAAAACATGGAAAGAATTGCAAAGTTTGAAAAAGTGTCTGAAGAACAGTTTCTGAAGGACCTGAAGGATAAAACCCAATACAGCGAAAAGGAAATACAGGAAATCTACGTGGATATTCCATTGCCGCAACGAGCTACAAAGTATTCTGCAGGATATGATTTCTTTCTTCCTTACGACATTTGTCTGAAACCTGGTCAGTCTATGCTAATTCCTACAGGAATTCGTGCTAGAATAAGAGAGGACTATGTTCTGATGCTTTATCCAAGAAGTTCTCTTGGATTTAAATATCGTCTGCAGCTGAACAATACTGTAGGAGTGATTGATGCAGACTATTATAATGCTACAAACGAAGGACATATCTTTGCCAAGATCATCAATGATTCCAGAGAAGATAAGGAATTACTCCTGCATAAAGGAGATGCTTTTCTGCAGGGAATCTTTACATCTTTTGGTATTACGGAAGATGATGATGTGGAAGAAGAAAGAACAGGCGGTATAGGAAGTACAACAAAGAGGTAAATCATGGATACAATTGAAGAAAAAAAATATAAGTATTTTGAAACAGAACCAATTCCTGCACATATTCTTGAAAGAATGGAACATTGCAGAAAAAAACATATGGAAGTACCGGAGGAAACGTTAATCAAACGCCCTTCACAGATTGCAGGTATCAGAGAAGCTGGCAGAATCAATACACTGGTTCTGGATGCTGTGGAAAAGGAAATTCATGAAGGCATGACAACACAGGATATCGATGATCTCGTAGCCAGAGTGACAAAAGAACTTGGAGGTATCTGTGCGCCTTTAAATTATGAAGGATTTCCTAAAAGTGTATGTACATCTATCAATGATGAAGTTTGTCATGGAATTCCTTCCAGATTAAAGAAACTTCATGATGGAGATATTATCAATGTAGACTGTACAACTATTAAAGACGGCTATTATGGTGATGCCAGCCGTATGTTTATGATTGGTAATGTCAGTGATAAAAGAAGAAAGCTTGTGGAAGAAACTAAAAACTGTCTGAAACTTGGTATGGAGGCCTGTCAGCCATGGGCAACCGTAGGAGATATCGGTGCAGCCATTTCCAAATATGCCCGTACTCACGGCTACTCCGTAGTCAGAGAGCTGGGAGGACATGGAGTAGGTGTGGACTTCCATGAAGATCCATTTGTATGTCATGTGGCAAAAGCACATACGGGAATGGTTCTTGTACCTGGAATGGTATTGACAATCGAACCTATGATCAATGCCGGTAAGGCAGGTGTAGTTATTGATCCTTATAACGACTGGACAATTTATACAAAAGACCACAGTGACTCCGCACAATGGGAACACACACTTCTTGTGACGGAAGAAGGACTGGAAATTCTTTCCTATTAAGCTTATGGAACAGGATATTTTACAGTGTGTATATGCAAGGAGATCCTGCAGAAAGTTCAGACAGGAATCCTTGCAGGATGAAGATATTGAAGTATTACAGAAAGCAGTGGAATGCGCACCAAGCTATCATAACGAACAGCCATGGTTTTTTGTGTTTATCCAAAACAGAGATATTCTTTCTCAGATGGAAGAGTTATGTGATGCAAAAGGACAGAGCCATGGGGCACCGCTTGTAGTGATAGGTTTTGCAAATTTACAGGCACACTCTCCTGTTATGGATACTGCACTTGCCTTTGCCAATATGCAGTATGCAGCAATGGCAAGAGGTCTTGGTACGTGTTTTTTACAGTATCCGGTAGATGTGTGTAATGCCAGACAATATCAGGAACTTCCTTCTGCTTTAGGTGTACCTGAAGGCTATATGTGTGTAGGGGCACTTGCCATAGGAAGAAAAGACATGGAGAATACAGAAGATAAAGATATACGTACCGATGTATTTTCCATGGTGTATTAGGAGTATATATGGTTAATCATTCTACTTATGTTATAGGACATAAACATCCGGATAGTGACTCTATCTGTGCAGCTATCACTTACAGTGATTTGCTGAACAGAACCGGTAAACAGGCAATTGCCTGCAGACAGGGTCCTTTAAATGAAGAAACGAAGTTTATACTGAAAAGATTTCATCAGGAAAACCCGCTGTTACTGACAGATGCTAGAGCACATCTGAGAGATATTGCCCTCGATGAACCGACTATGATTCCTCAGAATGAAACGGTACATCATGCCTGGCATATGATGTTACAGACAAAAAACCGTTCTCTGTATGTACAGGATGGTAACGGAAACCTTGTGGGTATCTGTACCTCTTCAGATCTTTCATACGTACGTATTCATAAAGATGCGGATCTTGTACAGCTGATGAGTACATGCTCCATTGGCAATATTGCCAAAACAGTAGGAGGTAAGGTCATCTTTGCACCAGAGCGTTTCCATTCCAACGGGAATGTGCATATTATTTCTCTGGATGGAACGGAAGCTTTGTTATATAACCTGAAAAATGGTATTTCCATTTTATCCGGCGGAGAAGAAAAACAGTCCATGCTGGTAGATGAAAAGGTGGCATGTATCGTCTTGACCTGTGGTACTCATGCCTCTGAAACAATTCTTGAAAAAGCAAAGAATAATCACGTGGCGATTATTGAAACGGATAAAGACACCATGCATACCGCCAGAGTTATCACAGAAAGCTACAGTGTGGAAGAAGTGATGACAAGAGATCTCATTACGTATAATGAGTCGGAATTTGTGGAAGACGTAGCTGCAAAAATGATTAAAAGCCGTGTGCGTTCCTACCCTGTGGTGGATGATGATGGCAATGTTGTAGGCGGTGTATCCCGTTACCATACAAGAAACTATGAAAAACGAAAGTTCGTTCTGGTAGACCACAGTGCTCTTAATCAGACGGTGAATCATATTGAAAATGCGGATATTGTCGCAATTATTGACCATCATCATATTGGTGGAATCACTACTGATCAGCCTGTGCTGTACAGAAACCAGAGGCTGGGTTCCACTTGTACAATCATTGCGGATATGTATCAGGAAAACGGTATTTTACCAGATAAAGATATGGCCGGATTGTTGTTAAGTGCTATTCTGTCCGATACTTTGAATTTTAAGAGTACTACTACAACTTCTCAGGATCATACAACAGCCAAATGGCTTGCAAAGATTGCCGGTATAGAAGATATTGATGCCTATGCAAGAGAAATGCTGAGTGCTTCTGTCTCTTTGAAAGATTCTACTCCGCATGAAATTCTGTACAGAGACTTAAAGACCTATGAGATTGGAAAGTACAGTTTTGCCATAGGTCAGACAAACTATTCCCATATGGAGGAGGTACAGAAAATTCTTCCGGAATTCAAGGAGAATCTTCAGAAGGAACAGGCAAGCAACGGCCTGGATATTCTGGTCATGTTATTTACAGATGTGATGGGAGGAGGTTCTTTATTCGTATATTACGGACCTCTGTCGTATGTACTTGGTGATATTCTGGAAACACAGTTTGATGATCATTCCGGATTTGATACACGCATCATTTCACGTAAACAGCAACTGATGCCAAAACTGTCTGAGATCATGAAAGACATTTGATGAGAAGCACTAAGACGTGCTTCTTATTTTGTGTATAATACCTACAGACTGAAGGAGAAAAAATGTTAGATGTTTGTTTGCTGGGGACTGGAGGAACCGTCCCTTTACCAAATAGAGCTTTGACAGCTTGTTTATTGAACTATAAAGGAAAACAGGTATTGATTGACTGCGGGGAAGGTACCCAGATCGCATTACATAAGGAAGGCATTTCCTGTAAACATATAGATACCATTCTTCTGACACATTATCATGCAGACCATACCGCAGGGCTTCCTGGCTTATTGCTTTCCATGGCAAAGTCAGACAGAACTGAACCGGTGGAAATCATAGGACCGAAGAATCTGAAAGAAATCATACAGGGAGTTTTACTGCTGGCAAGATATATTCCTTTTGAAATCAGATACAGAGAACTGACAGAAAAAGAGGAAGTACTGGATATTGCAGGGCTAAAGATTACTGCCTTTGCGGTCAAACATAAAGTACCTTGTTATGGATACAGTATCTATGCTGAAAGACTTCCTGTATTTGACAGAGAAAAAGCTCAAAGAAATCAGGTTCCGTTAAAATGCTGGAATATTCTTCAAAAAGGAGAATCCGTAGAACTGGATGGCATTCTGTATACACCTGACATGGTACTTGGTAAAGAAAGAAAAGGACTGAAAGTTGTGTACTGTACTGATACAAGACCAGTACCTTTACTTGAAAAATATGTGCAGGATGCAGATTTGTATATTGGTGAGGGAATGTATGGGGATGAGGAAAAGCTGGAAAAAGCCAGATTGAATTACCATAGCATGATGAGTGAAACAGCTACGCTGGCCAGTAATGGAAATGTAAAAGAACTCTGGCTGACACATTATTCTCCTTCTATGCCGTATCCTGAAGAATATGCTGAAAAAATCAAAGCTATTTTCCCAGCTGCAGTAATTTGTAAAGACGGACAGAGAAAGGATATGAAGTATCCGGAAGAATAAAAAAAGTGTGCTCGATGGGAATCGAACCCACAACCTTTTGATTCGGAATCAAATGCGCTATCCAATTGCGCCACGAACACAAGTGTAATCATTGTACCATAAAGGAGTGATGAAATCATGAATATAGAGACTATTAAACTAATTGTATGTGATGTGGACGGAACAATTCTGCCTGCAGGTAAGAATGCGTTATCTTTACGCACCGTAGAAGCTTTTCATAAAGCAAAACAAAACGGATATACCATTCTGATATGTACAGGAAGGCATTATACGTTACTTCCTGAAAGTTTCTTTAAAGATCTGGATATGGATGTTATAGGAACCATTAACGGAGCGTGTCTGGTCAAAAGAGACGGCACAGTTATTGAAAAACATCCTATGTCCAAAGAAACCATGGAAGCAATCACTGACATGTGTAAGGAAACAGGTACAGGACTTGGATTTAAATTTGAAGATGCGATTGTCACCTATGCCAACTATGATTTGTTTATCCGTGAATATGCGCATAATGATCATGAACGCTCATTGATTATCAATGATGATGCGACATGTTCTCATCATGAAAAGTATGGATACCCATTAGGCACATTTATTATTGGAGAGTATGAAAAATTACTTCCTTATGTCTCTTCTATGCCGGATCTTGTGTTTGCCTGGTCTGTCAGAAATGGATTTGATGTATTCTTGAAAGATATCAATAAAACTACGGCTATTGAAAGAGTGTTAAAAGACCATGGATGGACATGGGATAATGTTATTGCTTTTGGAGATGCTGGAAATGATACATGCATGATTGAAAAGGCAAAGATTGGTGTAGCGATGAAGAATGCCAAAGATGATGTACAGAAATATGCAGATCTGGTAGCAGACAGCTGTGAAAATGATGGTGTTGCCAAGATGCTGGAACAATTACATATCGCCTGAAAAAACAAGGATTACTCGAAGAAAGAGTAATCCTTGTTTGGTATATCCTGTATACGATGTTTTTTATTTGTGAGAGGATCTTTGAACGTAATTTCATTTGCCCATAATCCCATTTTCAAAAAGTGTTTGGAAGGATGACCATACAGTGGATCATTGACGATGGGATATTCACGATGAGACAGGTGAACACGAATCTGATGAGTTCTTCCTGTTAATAATGTACATTGCAACAATTGAAATCCATTTTTATAGGTCAGTGCTTCTACAGTTGTGGAAGCTGTTTTTCCGGTTGGAGAAACACGGTACACATTGGAACGATGCCTGTCTTTTCCTATACAATCGTTACAAGTAAAAACTGTATGTGGTTTTAAAGGGGCACCATTTGTGATGGCAAGATACTTTCTGGATATCTTTTTAGAAGCAAGCTGCTGATCCAGCCATGGCTGAAAGAATGGTATCTTACTGTACAGAAGAAGCCCGGTCGTATCCACATCCAGTCTGTGTACAGGTCGTATGGGAAAACGATAACCTTTATCCATTGCCCATCTGGCCACCTGTGCATTCAGACAGTTGGTATCCTGTTTTTCTGTATGGATGGGAATGCCGGCTTCTTTATGCACTACAAAAACAAATGTGTTTTCATAAATGACTGTACAGGGAGTCTCAGAAGGACTCCAGTCAATGCCTTCTTCAGGTAACAGTATTGTTAAGACATCCTCTTTCTGAAACACACGGGTATCCTGCCTGACAGGGGTATTCTGAATCAGAATACGATTTTCCATCATGTATCTGTATCGTGTGGATTTTGAAATACAGTATTCTTCAAAGAATGAAGAAAGTGGTTTACGCAGGAAACGTGCATCAATAAAGATATCAAGACGGTTATTCTGTAACTGGTACTTCATATTTTTTAGCTTTCTTTCCAGACTTTACACCGTTTCGTGACAAGACCGTAATACTTTCAATGTGTGGTGTATTTGGAAACAGGTCATAAGGAATAACTGTCAGCACCTGATAGTTTTTCTTTAGTACCTTCAGATTTCTTGCGAGTGTTGCAGGGTTGCAGGATACATAAATAATCTTTTCAATGGAGGAAGACAGAATTGTTTCCAGCATGGCATCATCCATACCGGAACGAGGAGGGTCAACAAGCAGTGTATTGACATTTGTCTTTTGCAGAACTTTCTGTAACCCTTCAGCCGCATCATCAAGAAGATATTCTACATTTTCTATGTGGTTTTCTTCCGCAATTACTTTTGCATTTTCAATAGCTTCAGGAATAGATTCAATACCAATGACATGCTGGGCTTTCTTACTTGCAAGTAAGGACATTAAACCGATACCGCAATAGGCTTCAACAAGTGTTTCACATGGGTCCACTTTACTGATAACCATGGAATAGAGTTCTTTTGCCATTTCTGTATTTAACTGCAGGAAAGATCTTGGAGAGAGGGAGATGGAGAAATCATCCCATGTGGTTTGAAGTGTTTCTTCACCTTTTAACAGTCTGACTTTACTTCCAAAGATATCCACACCTTTTCTCTGTGTGTTGATGGACTGGAAAACAGACTGTACGGAATCTATGGCATAGATATCTTCAATCAGTTTTTCGCTTAAAGTATCTTTGCCTGTAATTAAAGTACACTGACTCTGATTGTCAATGGTGCGGATGACAAGATAACGAAGACCTTTCATTTTTCTTGCGTCATACGCAGGAAAGTGTGCTTTGTTTAAGACTTTCAGTATATTGGAGCGCACCTCTTCCAGCTGTTTATCCTGTACAAGACACTTGTCCATTGGTTTGAAGTGATTGGTGCCAGCTTCATACAGACCACATGTCAGTCTGTGATGACTTTCCTGTACAGGCATCTTACATTGATTGCGATATCCTTTTGTTACTCTGTTGGTATGTACTTCTCTAACAAGTTCCTTACGTATATGTGCATATTTATATAAAGCTTCTGTCAGCAGTGTCTTTTTGTAATAACACTGTGATTTATAGTTGAGGATTCCAAGAGCACATCCGCCGCATTCTTTCTGATGTTTACACTGTGGGGAAATGCGATCTTTACTTGCCTCAATAATGTGTGAAGCAGAACCTTTGGCATACGTCGGATTTTCTTCCGTAACATATACATCAACGTACTCCTTTGGAAGAGCACCACTGACAAAGATTGGTTTTTTATTCAGGTAACCAATGCCTTCACCATTGATTCCCATTTTTACTATATTTACTTTTTCCATATATATTCACTCCCGGGCATGCACAATTATACTAGAAACTCAGAAGTTAACATCAAAGAAATGTTAAGGAATAGCAAAAAAAAGAAGGAATACATTTGCAATCGCTTTCAATACATTCTAGAATAAGGGTAGCGAAAACGCGGGAAGGAAAGTAATCATAATGAAAAAATTACTAAAAGCATCTCTTGCAGGAGTAATGAGCTTATCCTTAGTAGCATGTGGTGGCTCTGATTCTGATGCAAACAAGGGTTCTGATTCTGATAAATCAGCATCCGACATGAAGGTAGCAATGATCACTGACTATGGTGACATTACTGACCAGTCTTTTAACCAGACAACTTATGAAAGTGCAAAGGCATGGAGTGAAAAGAACGGTGTGGAATTCAACTATTACAAACCGGCAAGTGACTCCGACGCAGACAGAGAGTCTTCTATTGAAAAGGCTATTGAAGAAGGTTACAACGTTATCGTTATGCCTGGATATGCATTTGCAAAGAGCGTAGTTGATGAAGCTGGTACATATCCTGACACAAAGTTTGTGGCATTGGATGTATCTCAGTTTGATCTGGATTCCGCTTCCGGAGAAACTGACTGGCAGAGTGATAATGTATTCTGTGCAGTATATCAGGAAGAAATTGCCGGCTACATGGCTGGCGTAGCTGCTGTTAAGTTAGGCTACAAGAAGTTAGGTTTCTTAGGTGGTATGGCAGTACCTGCAGTTATCCGTTATGGATATGGTTTCGTTCAGGGTGCTAACGCTGCTGCTGAAGAAATGGGTGTAAAGGATCTTGAAATCAAATATGCATATGGTAACCAGTTCTTTGGTGATGCGGATATTACAGCTCGTATGGACACATGGTATGGTGGCGGAACAGAATTAGTATTTGCTTGTGGAGGTGCTATCTATACATCTGCTGCTGAAGCTGCTGTTAAGACAAACGGCAAGGTTATCGGTGTTGACGTTGACCAGGCTCCTACAATTGATGGTAAATACGGTGAAGGCTTAACAGTTACTTCTGCTATGAAGGGTCTTTCTGCAACTGTAGAAACATTATTAACAGCTATTCATGACGGTAAATGGGACGAATACAGTGGCAAGCTGATGAACCTCGGTCTTGTTTCTGAAAATCCAGAAGAAAACTATGTTCAGTTACCATCCAGCACACAGTTTGGTGATAACTTCACAGAAGATGATTACAAGGCACTTGTGGCTGATATCTACAATGGCAAGATTAAGATTGATAATGCAGTAGATACAGATATGTCCACAGTTGCTCATGTTGAAT
Organism: uncultured Bulleidia sp.; assembly: GCA_934754415.1. GTDB lineage: Bacteria > Bacillota_I > Bacilli_A > Erysipelotrichales > Erysipelotrichaceae > Bulleidia. The sequence continues at coordinate 57,398 of CAKVIS010000002.1, read as the reverse complement.
TTGAAGGCAATATCAAGTAATTGACATGTTTGGGAAGATAAGAGAAATCTTATCTTCTTTTTTTTGTGATTTCCCCTATAATGTTAGTAGAAAACAGGAAAAAATATGCCATCCAAAATAGTGAAATCATACGTTATACCTGTCATGGTCTCTTTGTGTACAGCCTGTGCTTCAAATACTGTTGTGCAATCTGATAAAGAACCCGCAGGTATTTTACATAAGGTGATATGGGCTATAGAGCCTTCTTTAGAATACGAAAACATAGATAATGTAATACAGGGATATTACAGACAGCCTTCCAGAGCATGCTGGTATCTTGAAATGACAGGATATTCTTCCTCCTGGCAGAATCATACATCGGATATTGTCGATGTTGAGTATCCTTCAAATATGTTTACCTGTACCTTAAATGGAACGTATGCCATTCTGGACGATACAGGTGCTGTTCTGTTAAAAGATATAGAACCTTTACAGAGTTGTTCAGGGGAAAAGAATCCTCTTGAGGCAAAGGAATATTATTCTTATATCGTAAAACAAAACGGTGTCCTTTATCAGCTGGATCAGGATTTGACTGCAGGGGAAGAAATAACCCATGGTATGATGGCAGGAGATTATCCGTTTCATCCGTTTGTGATGCATCAGGAAGTTTTTATCTATAACATGTATATGTATGAAGACGCATCTTTCATCAAACCATTTAAAGAGGTGGATGTATCGTATCTGAATCTTCCGGATATCTGTTATGTGCCGGTAGTAGACAACTGTACGAATTTTACAGATGATGTCTGGACAGGTATGGCAAAAATGGATAATGAGGGTAATATTTTACAGATTTACGATTATGTACCTTGCAATGGTATCCAGAATACAGATACTCTTGTAAATGGATATTATGTGACTGCACATGAACCTGTGGACATTACCTGCATGACGGATATATATTCAAAGGATATTGCATCTAAAGATATTGTCAGTCTTGAAACAGGTGAAATTATCAATGCGGAACCATATCAGGATGTACTGTGGTTTGAAGATGGCTATTGTCCTGTCATGAAAGACGGGGAATGGGGGTTTATAGATGAAACCGGTACAGAAGTGACGGAGTTTATCTTTGAAGATGTGACTGCTCTTTATCAGGGAAAATCCTATGTAAAATATACTGGCAGATATGGTTTGCTGGATGTGGCAGGGACCTTAAAGAAAGGGACAGAGATTTCTTCCTCCACCTGTAAAGTGTAAAAATTAAGTGCAAATATATATGAAAATAGAATAAAATAATTCATAAGAAAATGGAGGAGTTATTATGGAAAATTCAGTACCTTATGCAATAGAAATGTTGCATATCACCAAACGTTTTCCAAACATTGTAGCAAATGATGATATTACTCTGCAGGTAAAACCCGGAGAAATTCATGCGTTACTGGGAGAAAATGGTGCAGGTAAATCCACGTTGATGTCCGTTCTTTTTGGCTTGTATCAGGCAGAAGAAGGGAAAATCTGCATTAACGGGAAAGAGGTATCTATCAAAAATCCTAATGATGCCAATGCATTAGGTATCGGTATGGTTCATCAGCATTTTAAACTGGTACAGTGCTTTTCAGTGCTGGAAAATATTATTCTTGGTGTTGAAGAAACAAAGAATGGAATTTTACAGACAAAGTGTGCACGTGAAAAGGTCATGGAATTAAGTAAACGATATGGTCTGCATGTTGATCTTGACGCAAAAATCGAAGATATCTCTGTTGGTATGCAGCAAAGAACAGAGATATTAAAAATGTTGTTCAGAGATAATGATATTCTGATTTTTGATGAACCAACAGCTGTATTGACTCCTCAGGAAATTGAAGAATTGATGCAGATCATGAAGAATCTTGCATCAGAAGGAAAATCCATTTTGTTTATTTCCCATAAACTGAATGAAATCATGGAAGTGGCGGATAAAATCACGGTTTTAAGAAGAGGTAAATGTATTGGTACCGTAGATGCTTCAACAACGACTGTGAAGGAACTTTCCAGAATGATGGTTGGAAGAGATGTACAGCTTGTTGTGCAGAAAGAAGAAGCCAGACCTTCCGATGTTGTGCTGGAAGTGAAGGATCTTGTTGTAAAATCCAGGCTTCATCATAAGAATGCGGTCGATCATGTCAGCTTTAAAGTGCGAAAAGGCGAAATCGTCTGTATTGCCGGGATTGATGGAAATGGTCAGACAGAGCTTGTATATGGTATTACAGGTCTGGATGCTGTGGAAAGCGGACAGGTATTCATGGATGGGGAAGATGTCACCAAAAAATCTATCCGTGAGAAGAATTCCAAAATGTCTCATATTCCTGAAGACAGATTAAAGCATGGTCTTGTGCAGGATTATTCCATTGCCTATAACATGGTATTGCAGAGATACTTTGAACCTGAATTTACCAATAAAGCAGGATTCTTAAAGAAAAAGAATATTCATGAGTATTCAGATAAACTGATTGAAGAATATGATGTGCGCTGTTCCAGTGGCTCCGATACCATTACAAGACAGATGTCAGGTGGTAATCAGCAGAAAGTAATTGTTGCACGTGAAATGGACAGAAATCATGAATTGCTGATAGCTGTACAGCCGACCAGAGGTCTTGATGTAGGTGCTATTGAATTTATTCATTCTGAAATCGTCAAAAGAAGAGATAAGGGTGATGCGGTGCTGCTGGTTTCTTTGGAACTGGAAGAAGTCATGAATCTGTCTGACAGAATTCTTGTGATGTATGAAGGCAGAATTGTCGGAGATCTGGATCCTAAAAAAACTACAGTGGAAGAACTGGGCTTATATATGTCCGGTGCAAAACGTAATGTGACTGAGGAGGATAAAGCATGAAAAAGAAATCATTTTTTCAAAACTCTGCAGTACAGACCATAGTTACTTCATTGATTTGTATTCTGGCAGGGGTATTGATCAGTTATATAGTATTGCTGATTATTGCACCTCATGGAGCCACACAGGCAATTATCACTATTATATTGAACTTCCTGACACGTACCGGTGCACCGGCTCAGATGAAAGCTCTGGGAAATACTCTGGTAAAGACAGCTCCATTGTTAATGTGTGCATTGAGTGTCTGTTTCTGTTATAAAGTTGGTTTATTCAATATCGGAGCTGCCGGACAGTATGTGGCAGGTGCAGGTGCTTCTCTTGTGGGAGCTTTGATATTCCATCTGCCATGGTATGTGTGCCTTATCATGGCGGCTATCGCAGGTGCAATACTTGGTGTGATTACCGGTGCTTTGAAAGCTTACAGAAATGTAAATGAAGTTATTTCAGGTATCATGTTAAACTGGATTACTTTATATCTTGTAAATACTGTCTTATCTCAGCCAGCTTCCAAGGATCTGGCAAGTCCGTATACTGTTGATATCAATTCTGTAAATCCATCTGGATTGATTCCTTCTATGGGGCTGGGTGCACTTTTTGCCAATAACAGAAATGTGACAATTGCTATTCCGTTAGCGATTATTATTGCCATTCTGTTATGGGTGGTACTGACCAAGACAAAATTTGGATATGAACTCATTGCGACAGGTTACAGTAAAGAAGCAGCAAAATATTCCGGTATGAAGGAAAAGCAGAATATTTTAAAGACACTGGCTATCGGTGGTGCACTGGCTGGAATCGGTGCAAGCTTCCTGTTCTTATCCGGGTATATGAAGTGGGAAACAACACAGTCTTCCGTACCTGCAATGGGATTTAACGGTATCGCCGCAACATTCCTTGGTGGTTTACATCCAATCGGAACAATCTTTGCGTCATTCTTTATTCAAAATGTATTGGATGGAGGTGCACTGATTGACCGTATGCTGTATCCATCGCAGATTTCTGATATGATGTTCGGTATCATTATTTACGGAAGTGCCTTTGTATTATTTACAAAGAATCTGATGAACAGACGTCAGGCAAAGGTGACAAAGTCCAAAAAGAAGGAAGGTGAACAGGCATGATCTTACTATTACAATATACTTTGATATTTGCTTCAGTATTATCACTTGTTGCACTGGGTGGATGTTTCTCAGAACATTCCGGTATCATCAACCTGGGACTTGAAGGAATCATGGTTATGGGGGCCCTTGGAGGAGCTATGGCAATGAATATTCTTTCTTCCTGTGACAATGCCTTTATCATGGTAGTTACAGTATGTCTGTTTGCTGTTGCTTTCGGAGTACTGTATTCCTTACTTCTTGGTGTAGCTAGTATTCACTGTAATGCCGATCAGACCCTGGTCGGAACAGCTATGAATATGCTGGCAACTGCTCTTGCTGCCATTGTGGCAAGAGGATATAACTCTTCTAAAAATTCTCAGGATGTATCTACAATTCTGGCATATGTAAATCAGAAAAAAGCATTTATTGTCAAACTTGGAAGTTTTGAATTCAGCTGGTTTATGTTAATTGCTGCTGTAGCTTTAATTATAGGATTTGTATTATTGTATAAAACAAGATTTGGTTTAAGACTGCGTGCCTGTGGTGAAAACCCTCAGGCAGCTGACTCTGTAGGTATTAACGTGTACAAGATGCGCTGGTGGGGTGTCATTATCTCCGGTATTTTAGGCGGACTTGGTGGTATTACCTATATTACAGCAGGTGTATCTGAATGGAAGTTTGAAGTAGGTGTTGCAGGTTTTGGTTTCCTTGCTCTTGCAGTAATGATTTTTGGTCAGTGGAAACCGCATAAGATTGCATTAACTGCTTTATTGTTCGGATTCTTCAGAGCCTTAAGTAATGTATATACAGGTATTGGATTCTTCGCTGCTCTGCATTTACCTGGAACTGTTTACAATATGATGCCATATATTATTTCTCTTGTAGTTCTGGCATTGACGCCCCAGAATTCTGCGGCACCTAAGGCGGAAGGAATACCATACGAAAAAGGACACAGAGGATAAAGTATTCATAAACTATGCATTGACAGGAATTGTGCATGTCACACAGTTCCTGTTTTTTTGATGATTGAGTATGTGGTACAATGCAGTTGGAGAAAACTTATGAAACAACAACGTATATATGCAAAAGCAACAGTAACCAAAAAGCAGGCAAATTGTATCCATGACGGACATCCATGGGTATATGAAGATGAAATAGTTTCTATAGATGAGAATCTTGAAAATGGCAGTATTGTAGATGTCTTTGGTATGAAAGATAATTATCTTGGTACAGGTTTTTTATCTCTGCATTCCAAGATACGTATCCGTATTCTGACATCTAATGCCAATGATAAAATCGATGAAGCATTCTTTGCAAGACGTATTCAATATGCATTGCAATATCGCAAAGAAGTCATGAAAGATGATTTTAAGGCATGCAGACTGGTACATGGAGAAAGTGATGGATTACCGGGTCTTACAATTGACAGATATGACACTATTCTTGTCAGTGAAGTGGATTCATTTGGATGTGAAAAGTATAAAGACTGTATTTATGCCGCATTATTACAGCAACTTGCACAGATGGGTGAAGTTATCGAAGGTATCTATGAAAGAAATGAAGGAGAACTTCGTAAGAAAGAAGGACTTTTACAGTATAAGGGGTGGTATGGAGATATACATCCAGCCAGTACTGTAACGAAAATTAAAGAAAACGACATCTATTTTGAAGTGGATGTAGAAAATGGTCAGAAGACCGGTTTCTTTCTGGATCAGAAATATAACCGTAAAGCAGTAAGATCGTTGAGTGAAGGGAAAACAATTCTGGATTGCTGTACACATACAGGCAGCTTTGCTTTAAATGCTGCTATGGGTAAGGCAAAGAAGGTAGTGGCACTGGATATCAGTGAAACAGCACTGGAAACTGCACGAAGAAATGCAATACGTAATCATCTTGAAGATAAAGTGGAATTTATCCAGGGAGATGTGTTTGAAGAACTGGAAAGAGTCAGAAGAGAACATATCTTCTATGACTTTATTATTCTGGATCCTCCTGCATTCACAAAGAGCAGAAGAACATTCCTGCAGGCATATCAGGGGTATAAAAAAATCAATGCACAGGCTATGAAGATATTACCTCGCGGAGGATATCTTGCTACAAATTCCTGTTCGCATTTTATGCCTGTGGAAAAATTTAAAGAGATGTTAAAAGATGCCGCAAAAGAGGCTGGTGTTCAGGTCAGAATAGTAGAAGAAAGACATGCTTCGCCGGATCATCCGGTACTGGTTTCGGTAAGTGAAACAGATTATTTAAAATACTTTCTGGTACAGATTATATAAGAGGGTGAGCATATGCTGGTGATTAAAGATATTGACACACAAAAAGGTACTGTCATTGTTGCGGATGAAGCAAAATCTACATTTACTACATATCCATTATCCTGTTTCCGTTTTTTACCATCTGTAGGAGATGTTGTAAAAGTGTATACTTCCTCTGCTTCTTCTGATGTGTTTGTGGAAAAAGAGGGGAATACCATCGATTCCACTTTTGAAGAAGAGAAACAGACAGGAACAAGACAGATTAATAAATGGGTATATCTTCTGCTTGCTCTTGTATTTGGAATTTTCGGTTTTCAGTATTTCTATGCCGGTGATATTGCAAGAGGCAGAAAATATATTCTGATGACAGTGTTACTGGGATGGACAGGAATTATACCGATTGTACTGTATATATGCTCTGTGATAGACGGGTGTGCTGTTGCGGGTAAACCTGCTGATGCCCATGGCTTTCTCTTATAAAACGCAACATGTGAAAAAAAGATGAATTTGTGATATGATTAACGTATCGAAAGAAGGTGAAATCATGGCACAAAAATTGTATAAAAAAGGAGATTTGTTAGTTTATCGAAGAGAAGTCTGCAGAGTTATACGTATCGCTAAAAGTGATTTCACAAAAGAAAAGTGTTATGTACTTGTTCCTTTTGCAAATCCTGATGGCTCTGTAAAAATGCAGGTTCCGATTTCTGATAAAGGCGGACATTTAAGAGATATGATTACAAAAGAGGAAATACAGGATCTGATAGAAGCTATTAAGAATCAGGAACCGGTAGAAAGCAAAACCTCCAATCTTAAGAGTCAGTATTCCAACCTGCTGAACTCTGACAGTCTTGAAGATCTTGTGCGGATTATCAAAACTTCTTATCAGCGTAATCAACAGCGTATTGCACAGAATAAACGAACAGCTTCCATTGATGATGAATATCTGCATAAAGCTGAAAAATATCTGTTTAATGAGATCGCAGCAAGCCTGAATATCTCTTACGAAGAAGCAGAACAATATTTTAAAGAACAGGTCAATCGATAACCTGTTCTTTTTTCAGAGTTTGATTTTTGGAAGAATTGCACTGAATGAAGAGTGAATGGCAAGATCTGCCATGTTGTCATAAGGAGTGGCATCTTTATTGATCAATACCAGTTTATCTCCGTAGAAATAACGAATCAGACCAGCTGCAGGATACACCACAAGAGAAGTGCCCATAACAATCAGAACATCTGCTTTCTGTATGGTTTCTACTGCTTTGGTAACAACCTCATTGTTTAAAGGCTCTTCATACAGTACTACATCCGGTTTGATGATACCACCGCATGATGGGCATTTTGGGATGCCTGAGGTGTTCAAAATATAGGATTCATCATAGAAGTGATGACATTTTGTACAATAGTTTCTGGACACAGAACCATGTAATTCATACACATGTTTGCTTCCGGCTTTCTGGTGAAGTCCGTCAATATTCTGTGTGACTACCCCCAGAGATTTCCCCATCTCCTCCAGTTTTGCGATAAAGGTATGTACGTAATTAGGCTGTACATCCGGGTACAGCATTTTATCTCTGTAAAAACGGTAAAACTCTTCTGTGGAATGCATAAAGAAGGTATGAGAAAGGATTTCTTCCGGTGGATAGGCATATTTTGTGTGGTAAAGACCATCCTGACTCCTGAAATCAGGAATGCCGCTGTCTGTAGAAACACCAGCCCCTGTAAAGAAGACGATTCTTTTTCCGTTATCGATAATTTTCTGTAATGCATCAATAGTATTCATCAGTATCTTCCTCCTTGTATTTTTGAAGAATGATTCTTGCTGTAGCAATCATATTATCCTTCAGCTGCTGAGGTTTGTATACAGTACAATGGGCAGAGTTTTTTAAGAACCATCCAATAACTTCTGGTGTAATGGCAGTGGAAATACCTGCAGTAAAAGAGGTTTCATCACTTTGTGTAATCAGTATATCCAGACCAAAGTTGTCATAGACCACAGGTAAAAGAGAGATATCAAATTTTGCCAGTATACTGGTTGCTTTGGAGGAATACATGTGGAATGTATTGTGCATGAAGGAGTCTAGATCAAATGACTGCTCCATCTTGAAGGATATATCCAGTATATGAATAACATCCATTTTGTCCAGTCTGTATGTCTTGAGTAAGTTATCTTCCAGGGAATAGCCGATACAATAAAACTTACCTCTGTCACTGACAATGGTCTGTGGGAATACCTTATATCTGATACCGTTTTTACGATACTTTTTCTTTTTCTGCAGATTATAGTCAAAGTACAGAAAGGAAATCACTTTCTGTTGGTGAATAGCAGAAAGTATTGTACGAATTGTCAGTAATACCAGGGAATTTGTACTGGAGGAAGAAGAGCCTGCCATTTTAGGTAAATAAGCCTGCTGATCACTTGGTAGAGCAGTAATAAGTTTTTTCTGAATCATGGTCTTATCTTCGGCTGTAAGACAAGGACTGCTCTCTATTGCATCTAAAAGAAAGAAAGCTTCGGCAGTCTGCAATACAGGAGCATAATAACAGGCATAGGTATAATTGGCATGAACTTTCTGGATGGGATATCCTGTTTCAATCAGGTTGTCTATGGTTTTATAAACGAAACGTCTGTCTGCCTGTATGCCCTGTGTTTTCAGATATTCCAGAATATCTGCAGTGGTGACTGCTTCTTCAGGACTGCTTTCTGTCTGTAAATAATACAGTATTTTTAAAGTGGTAAGACTGCTGTTGATCATAGGTGATTTTCCCCTTATTTTTTATTTATTGTACACGTATATGTACACCAAATAAAGCTTCTCTCTATATACTGACTGCAGAAAGAAGGAGAAACCTATGACATATACAAATAGATACAGATTACATATCAGTCTTGCATTTTTAACGGCCGGGGCATATCTTCAGCAAAATACTTTGCTGGAAAGTATGATGGCAATACTGGATATTTTGTTTGCACTTTTGATGGTAAGAAAAAGTGAAGAGGAAGTGATGACAAAGCAGATGATAATTATTCTGTCTCTGGAAATAATCATGTGTCTTTTAACAGTGGACGTAAAACTGATTTTGCTTGGTGTTTCTGTAAGTTTTGCACAGAGTCTCTGGGTGAGTCACAATAATCTGGTGGTACAGAGAAACAGAAAATTTATGCTGGTATTTGCTGCAGTTCTTATGGGAATATCCTGTCTGTTTCACTTTATAGAAGGATTACAGATGGTTACAGTTTTCTTTTTTCCGATTCTCTGTATGGATATTGCAAGAAATACAGTGTTTGAATTTGAAAGGGGAAAAGAACTCTGTTCTCATATAAAGTGAGATTGTGTATAATTGTTGCTGTATGAAAAAAGGAAGTATCTTATTATTACTTACAGCATGTATATGGGGTATGGCATTTGTAGCACAGAGTGTTGCGATGGATGTCATAGGGCCATGGACGTTTACATGTCTCAGAAGTTATATTGCAGGACTGACTTTAACCTGTATCCTGCCATTGTTTAAAAAGACCCCGTGCGAGTCAAAAATTTTATGGAAAGGTGGAATTGCCTGTGGTCTTTGTCTTGGCGCTGCCTCTATGTTACAGCAGGTGGGAGTTGTATACACTACTGTAGGAAAAGCGGGATTTATTACTGCACTGTATGTTGTGTTTGTCCCTTTGCTTTCAGTTTTTCTCGGAAAAAAGATTTCGAAAAAAATCGGGCTCTGTGTTGCAATGAGTGTTGCTGGTTTGTATTTTCTGTGTATGAACGAATCCATTTCTTTTTCTAAAGGAGACACGTTTGTGCTGCTATGTGCTGTAGGATTTGCATTCCATATACTGACTATAGATCACTTTTCTTCTAAAGTAGACGGGATACGCATGAGCTGTATTCAGTTCTATGTGGCAGGTTTATTATGCACAATTCCAATGTTTATTTTTGAAAAACCTGAACTGTCCTCTATAGTACAGGCTCTTGGACCTGTGCTATATGCAGGGATTTTGTCCAGTGGTGCAGGATACACATTGCAGATTATAGGACAGAAAGATACAGATCCAACGATTGCCTCTCTGTTAATGTCACTGGAATCTGTATTTGCGGCAATAGGAGGATTTCTGTTATTGCATCAGGTGATGAGTGTAAGAGAACTGATAGGTTGTGCATTGACTTTCGGGGCAGTATTAGCAGCACAATTGCCTGTAGAAAAACTGTTTTCCAGAAAATAATTATGTGTTCGGAATGATTGTAAAATTGTTCCGTTTTTTTATAAGCCATATAAAAAACCACAGAAGACTTCTGTGGTTAATTTTTCATTTGCTTGCTTTGATAAGAAGGTCTGTAATCTTTCTGGAATAGGTAACTGGATCTTCGATAGGTAAACCCTGAATCAGTAATGCCTGGTCATACAGTACTTCGCTGTAATCTTTTAAGGTTTCAGTATTGGAAGCCTCTTCCTGCAAGACTTTGAAAATAGGGTGATTTGGATTGATCTCCAGAATCTTGTTGGCTTTAACACCATGATTCATAGGATCCTGAGACATGTATTTTTCCATTTCCAGAGAAACACCGTCATCAGACACGATAATGACAGGGTCATCTTTCAGACGGGAAGAAATACGGACCTCTTTTACTTTTTCACCAAGAGCTTCTTTCATAGCACTCAGCAGATCCTTATTTTCCTCTGTCTTTTCTTCAATAGCCTTCTTTTCTTCTTCGCTGTCCAGGTCAAGATCACCCTTATTGATACTCTTGAAAGGTTTATCTTTGTAGGAATTCAGAATACCGGAGAAGAATTCATCTCTTTCATCCAGGAAGTACAATACTTCATATCCTTTATCCTGTAATTTCTTTAATACAGGATTACGTTTGATTTCTTCAATGGAAGAACCACATGCATAGTAAATAGCTTTCTGGTCTTCTTTCATGTTATCTACATATTCCTGCAGTGTGACATATTTATCTTCCTTGCTGGACTTGAATAAGATAAGATCCTGAAGTTTCTCTTTGTTCATGCCATAGTCTTTGTACACACCATATTTGAGGTTCAGACCAAAGTTGTCAAAGAACTTTTCATAGCCTTCTCTGTCCTTACTCAGCATTTCTTCCAGTGCTTTGTGAATCTTTGTTTCTATGGATTTTGCAATGGCTTTTACCTGTCTGTCCTGCTGCAGGATTTCTCTTGAAATATTCAGGTTGAGATCATCACTGTCCACAAGGCCTGTAACGAAACGATAGTAATCAGGTACAAGATCTTTTGCTTTATCCAGGATGAATACACCTTTGGAGTATAGCTTTAATCCTGGTTCAAAATCAGAGTAATAGAAATTGTATGGAGTCTTGGAAGGGATGAATAACAGAGCTGTATAGGAAGCGGTACCTTCAACGTTGTAATGAATAACTTTCTGAGGATCTTCCCAGTCGTTGAATTTTGCTTTATAGAACTCGTTATATTCTTCCTGTGTAATCTTGCTCTTTGGTTTCTTCCATAATGGAACCATACTGTTCAAGGTTTCCATTTCTGTAGTGGTGATGGTTTTTTCCTTGTCAGTTGGATCGGGAATGGATTTTTCGCATTCCATTTCAATAGGATAACGTACATAATCACTGTACTTCTTAATCAGATTGCGAATGGTATATTCTTCAAGATATTCAGAATAGGTTTCTTCTTCTGTATCAGCTTTCAGGTTTAATGTGATACGTGTACCAATGGAGTCTTTATCAATCTTGGAAAGAATATATCCATCTTCACCTGAAGAACTCCAGGAATAAGCCTGAGGGTCTGTAGCACTCTTGGATTCTACAAGAATTCTGTCCGCAACCATAAAGGCACTGTAGAAGCCTACACCGAACTGTCCGATGATATCAATGTCATCATGGGCTTTATCCATGGCTTCTCTGAATTCAGCAGAGCCTGATTTTGCAATAGTACCCAGGTTTTTTTCCATTTCTTCACCGGTCATACCGATACCGGTATCTTCGATGATCAGCTGTCTTGCGTCTTTATTTCTTGTGATAGTGATTTTGAGATCCTGAGAGCTGACTGGATATTTTTCCGGTTCACGGATAGAGAGATAATGACGTTTATCCAAAGCATCACTTGCATTGGAAATCAGTTCTCTTAAAAAGATTTCTTTATTGGTGTAGATCGAATTGATCATCATTTCTAATAGTTTTTTTGATTCAGCTTTAAACTGTTTCTTAGCCATATAGTTTGCCTCCTTTTAGCACTCGAGTGTTCTGACTGCTAATACATATTAGCACTCTGATGCAGAGATTGCAAATTCATATGGTCAAAAATATAGAAATACTCTATAATTAATCGTATATTAATGATCCTGCAGATAATCAATAATATTCAAGAAAAAAGGAGAAAATATCATGGGAACCGATAAGAAATCCCACAAGTATAGTTCTATAGAAGAACAAGATTTTTTTGCAAGTAAACTGAAAGAATTACGACATGATGAGCATATTACACAGAAAGAGCTGGCAGAGGATATTCATATCAATTACCGGACGATTTCAAGGTATGAAAACTGTAAGGCAGAGCCTTCAGTTCATCATCTGCATCTTTTAGCTCAGCATTTTAAAGTGCCGATTTCCTTTTTCTCTGTGATGGATGATATCACTGCAGAAGATGTGGAGCTGTTAAGATATATTCAAAATCTGACAGATTTTGGAAGAGAGGTAATTCATCGTTTGATAAAGGAGCGCTTGGAATAATATGAATGTTAAAGTGTCAGAAGTTCGCGAAAAAGTGAAGGAAGCATGTGGGAAAATGACCATGGTTTACCATGAGGACATTCTTGCTGCTTTAAAGAAAGCAAAGGAAAATGAAGATGGCATTTCCAGAACTGCTGTGAATATGTTGCTGGACAATGCTGAAATTGCTGAAAATGAACAGATTCCTATCTGTCAGGATACAGGCATGGTCATTGCCTATGTACACTTAAGTCAGGAAGTGCATATAGAAGGTGGTGCATTAGAAGAAGCTATTCAGCTTGGGGTAGAAGATGGATATAAAGACTATTATCTGCGTGCCAGTGTGGTGGATGATCCATTGTTTAAAAGAGTGAATACACGTACCAATACCCCTGCAATTATTTATTATACCTTTAAAGAAACGGGTCCTTTGGAAATAGAGCTGATGGCTAAAGGTTTTGGATCTGAAAACATGTCTCGTGTTGCTATGTTAAAACCTGCTCAGGGAGTACAGGGTGTGAAGGATTTTGTGCTGGAAACCATACGCCTTGCAGGTCCCAATGCCTGTCCGCCAATGGTTGTTGGAGTGGGTATAGGTGGTACATTTGACTATTGTGCCTGCTTATCCAAAAAAGCATTATTAAGATCACTGGAACAATCCCATCCAGATCCTGAGTATGCTCGTTTAGAAGAAGAACTGACACAACAGGCAAATGAACTTAAGATAGGTCCTATGGGGCTGCATGGTAAGACAACAGTACTGAAAGTGCAGATTGAATCCTTCCCGACACATATTGCAGGATTACCTGTAGCTGTAAATATATGTTGTCATGCCTGCAGACATGAAAGGCTGGTGTTTTAAATGAAAAGAGTACAATTACCTTTATCTGACGAAGATATCTCCACTTTGAAGGCAGGAGAATATGTGTTGCTCAGCGGAACGATGTATACAGCCAGAGATGCTGCACATAAACGTCTTCTGGAATGTATTACTTCCGGTAAACCACTGCCTTTTGAACTGGAAGGACAGATGATTTATTATGTGGGACCTACTCCAAATAAACCTGGTTGTGCCATAGGCAGTGCAGGTCCAACTACTTCCAGCAGAATGGATGCCTATACCCCTTCATTACTGGAAAGAGGGCTGAAGGGCATGCTTGGGAAAGGAAAAAGAAGCCCTGAAGTAAAGCAGGCTATTGTACAACATCATGCTGTATACTTTATTGCCTGTGGTGGAGCAGGGGCGTTATTATCTCATTGTGTTAAAAAAAGAGAAATGGTCGCCTATGAAGATTTATTATCTGAAGCTATTACGAGATTGACAGTGGAAGATCTTCCATGTTTTGTCGGTGTAGACTGTACAGGAAAGGATGTCTATGATTGCGATTAGTGCATGTCTGGCAGGAAAATACTGTAAATACAACGGAGGTTCCAATGAAGTAGAAAGCCTCAGAAAACTCTACGAATCCCAGGAGGCTATTCTGATCTGCCCTGAAGTAGAAGGGGGATTACCTGTACCAAGAGTTCCCAGTGAAATAGTGCAGGATAAAGTTCTTACACAGGATGGGAAAGATGTGACGGAAAATTACAGGCAGGGGGCTTTGAAATGCCTTGAAAAATGTAAGGAAGCACATTGCACAATGGCTGTTTTGAAGGCAAGAAGTCCAAGCTGTGGTGTGGGTGAAGTATATGATGGTACTTTTTCTCATACTGTAGTTAAAAAGGATGGTATCTTTACACAGCTTGCCAGAGAAAACGGTATTTGCTGTATGACAGACGAAGAATATCTTCAGAAACTATAATGTACAAATCAGAAGGACATATGTTCAAAGAAGCAGAACATATGTTTTTTTTATGCGCCGCTTCGCGAAAAATACACATATCTAAACAGAAAGAATGGAAACTCCCGCCAATTCTTTTATGAAAAAGCTTTGACTGCACGTGACGTGCAGTTTTAAGTTGGAAAGGAAAAGATAGATATGATGTTGCGAGAAATATGTAGGGAATTTGAAATTTCAAGAAGAACTGTACAGGGATATGAAAAAGCAGGACTGGTGTCTGCGAGCGGTCGAAACAAATATGGCCATTTACTATATGATGAGAATGCAATACAGCGTATTGCGAAAATCAAGTTCTATCAGCAGCTGGGTTTCAGCCTGAAAGAAATAACAGAGATTATTGATGCACCAGATGCAGTATTGAAAGCAAAGTTGGAAAATCAGGTGGAAACACTGAATAAAGAAAAGGAGGAAATGCAGGAACTGATAGAAAAGGCTGAGCAGATGATTAAGGCATTATAAGTGTAATGAAAACAATGTATACTATACATAAGAGATAACACTGTTTTTTTATACATCAAACATAAGAAAACATGGAAAGGAGCAAGTATGTCATCATTAACCTTATTTACAATTCTTCTCGTCATGGGAATAGTTTTGCTATTCGATGGATTCAAAAGAGTCGGTAAAGAAAAAGCGATACCGCTCGTAATCGGAATCGTACTGATTGCACTGGGAGGATTTGGAGTGTTTACGTCATTGTTATAAGACAATAAAACGGGAGAGAAAAAAGAATATGAAAAAAGTAAAAGAATATGCTGTACGTTTACTGGCGGTTGCAGGGGTTTTTGCTATAGGAATGTCTTTAGTAAATGCTTACAAGGAATCACAGACACAGGTGGAAGATAACACAAAATCAACGGTGACTATTATTCAGGAAAAACTGGATGAAATGGCAGAATTAAATACTGGAAGTTATTTGTGTACAAGCGTGTTGAATAAGAAGGACTCGAAAAAATTTTTATACATTTTTAATGCTGAGAGAGGAATGATTATTTCCTATGACTGTACGGTAAAAGCAGGTATTAAAGATCTGACACAGGCAGAAGTAACTCAGGAAGAGGATAAGGTACTGGTCACATTGCCTGAGGTGGAAATCACAGGAGTGGAAATCGATAATGACTCTTTTCAGAAATATGATGAAACTGATAATGTCTTTAATAGAATAACTGTTGATTTTGTGAATGATGCACAGCAGGAATTAAAGGAACAAATCTGTGAGAGTGCTATTGAAAAAGGGGTTCTTGATGTAGCAGAAAAGAATGCAGAGAAAATACTGAAGGAATTGCTGGAAAGTCCTGATGGAGAATATACAGTTGAAATTCAGTGGAAAGAAGCATAAAGTCAACTTGTATAAGATTGCACTTCCTGCATCACTTATGGTAAAAATAGACTACAATATATACCGTATACTGAATACGTGAGGAGTGTGCAATATGAGCAAAACAGTCTATGAAAAATCATTAGAATTACATCAGAAACATGCAGGAAAACTGTGTGTAGCTCCTAAGGTTCCATGTGACAGTGCAGAAGATCTTTCCTATGCCTATACACCGGGAGTAGCTGAACCATGCAGAAAAATTCATGAGAATCCTGAAAACAGCTATGTATATACAGACAGAGGTAATATTGTAGCTGTTATTACGGATGGTACAGCGGTATTAGGCTTAGGAGATATCGGTCCTGAAGCGGCTATGCCGGTAATGGAAGGAAAAGCATTACTTTTAAAGAGGTTTGCAGGTATTGACTCCTGGCCATTATGTCTGAATACAAAAGATCCAGAAGAGATTATTTCCATATGTAAGGCTCTGGAACCAAGCTTTGGAGCTATCAATCTGGAAGATATTTCCGCGCCAAGATGTGTGGAAATTGAAAGAAGACTGATTCAGGAAATGCATATTCCAGTCTTTCATGATGACCAGCACGGCACTGCCATTGTGGTCCTTGCTGCTTTAATTAACGCATTAAAACTGAAAGGATCCACTCCTCAGGAAGTGAAGGTGGTTGTTTCAGGGACAGGAGCTGCTGGAAGCAGTATTATCCGTATGCTGTATAATTATGGGTTTACGCATATTTATGCTTTTGATATTGATGGATGTTTATGCAAGTCTCATGCAGAAGACTATAACTCGTTGAAGAAAGAATTGCTGGAATATGTAAATCTGGATGACCAGGAATATGGTTCATTGGCAGAAGGGATGAAGGGTGCAGATATCTTTATTGGTGTTTCTGCTCCAGGTATTGTGACAAAAGAAATGGTTGCCAGCATGAATGAAAAGAATATAGTTTTCTCCATGGCTAATCCTGAACCTGAAATCAGGTATGAAGATGCTAAAGAAGCAGGCGCATGGATTATAGGAACAGGCAGAAGTGATTATCCTAACCAGGTAAATAATCTTCTTGCTTTCCCTGGTGTTTTCAGGGGTGCTCTGGATGCTCATGCGACAAAGATTACAGAAGGAATGAAGCTTGCTACTTCCAGAGCTATTGCGTCTTTGGTAGATGAAAAAGATCTTAGAAGAGACTACATTATTGTGTCTCCGTTTGATGAAAGAGTGGTTCCTGCTATCTCCAAAGCAGTACAGGAACAGGCTGTAAAAGAGGGCGTTGTAAGATGATGAAAAAGTGAGTGTATACTCACCTTCGAGTGTACAAAATCTCTGAAATGCCAACAAAACAAGTATGTATTTCTCTGAGATTTATGGTTATTAAATAGTTTGATTGCTATAATAAAAGCAGTTAGAAGTTCGAGTAATCGCGGGGGGGGGTTCCTTTGAAACAAGTAAATATGAAAAAAGACTATCGTGAAAAACTAACGTCTTTCAGGATAGCATGCAGAATATACTATAAAGAAAAAGATGAAATGCATCGTATTGAAATGGAACATCCTTCTTTTAAACAAGATGTACAACAGGATTCTGTCTTTTGTATTGGACTGGAAGAAAATTCTGGGAAGGGAGATCTTGAATTGTATCAGTTTTTAAAAGAAGATGTTACGTATGTGGATGACATGTTTAAGAAAATCAGAAAGGTGTGCGGGGTGAATGCCAGCGTCTTTTTGTGGACCTTATTTGTGGAATCCGAAACACAGGAAGCAGTTGCACATATCTATGGGCTTTCCAGAAGACAAGTGCAATATGCCATGAACAAATGGATGCATATGGTATTGGATGATGATGCAGAATAATATTACAACATGTAGAGAATTTAAAACTGAATGTCGTAATTACTTTTTCTACATTTCTAAGATCAATCGTATTTTAGAAACAAAAAGAGGGATTGAATATCGTATGGAAGGCGTTCATTCCATAGATTTTCAGAAACTGCCTGGCACAAAAGGGGCTTCAAATTATGATTGTCGTCTGGGATTGATGGATATTAAGAAGCAGCTTGATGAACAGTCACAGGAGTACCTGAATCGTCTGGAATATATTCTGGATGTGTTTAATGCCTTTCCGGTACGTGCCTACAGAGTTATTGGATGGAAAGCCTACATCCAGGGAGATACAGTCACAAGTATTGCAGAAAAACTTGGAGTTTCTCCTGACATCCTTTTAAAAGAACTTAAAAATCAGGTGAATGCGGCATTACAGATTATCAACAGAACTAAATAAGGTTCTTCCTGAAAAGGGAAGAACCTTATTTTTGATATGTACGAACTACAAATTGTGCTGTAACGTTTAAAGAAGAAAGATTTTGAATCTTTTCCATTCCCTGTTTTCCTGTTTTATAGGCGTAAGGGGTCATTTTGAATAATGACAACAATGCAGAGGTATCTGCGGTAAATCTGTGTTCAATGGTTTTTTCTTCTATGAGCTGCAGAGGAATATCTATGTCCTTGACTATATTTTTATAAGGATTGTCATAGATGGCCTGTTTTAATTCGAAAAGATGTTCAGGGCCTGGAGTTACTAAAGTAAATGTGCCACCTTGCTTTAATACACGGGGGATTTCCTGTGAAGAGACCGGGGCAAAGCAGGTAATGACGGTATTTACACTGTTATCTTCAAAAGGAAGTTCGAAGATACTGGAAAGGATATACTGCGTAGTTTTATCCTGACGTGCTGCATGTCTTAAAGCCTCTTTGGAAAGGTCCAGACCATATTTCTCTTTGCCTGAAAGACAGCAGGTATAATACCCTTCTCCGCAGGCAAGATCTGCCACAATATCTTCTTCATGAGTGTGTCTGACTAGTTCTTCTTTTAAAAAGGCATAGGCACCTGTAGATAAAAAATCTGTACGTGCCTGTACCATTTCCTGGTTATCCCCATGATTGGCTTTGCTTGTCTGATACAGGTACAGATAACCTGATTTATTAAAATCAAAAGTATGATGTTTTTCGCATATCATACTTTTGCCTTCTTTGTGTAATGGAAGGTGACATACAGGACATAGTAATTGCATGTCTGCATTATACCAGTAAAAAAACTGGCGAATCAATCAGAATTCGCCAGTTTTCTTTCCAGTTTGGAATATCTGCATCCACAATAGGATTGCCTGTATATATTGTACTCATCACAGATAGCGACGGAAATCAATGCGCCATTAGCTTTTTTGAAGTCTGACACAAGATACTTTGTATCCTCAAACAAGGCATCTAACTGTAACCCAATTTCATTGAGTTTCTGAGAATCTTTCTGTCTGGAAAATGTCATGACAGTTGTAAAGTAATCAAAGCTATTTTCCTGGGCATATTGGAACACGGTTTTCATTCTGTCTGCATAACATCCGAAGCAGGATTTCCATCCTTCAGGATCTGTGCTGCGATTTTTCAAAACAGTGGATTCGTAAACAGGATATGTATATTCTCCTTCAATAACAGGAATGGAATCCTGATATCGTTCATGAATATAGCGTTTGATTTCAGCGAGTCTGTGCTGATATTCTTCTTCCGGATATATATTTGGATTGTAGTAATACAGAGCCACTTCACATCCGTTTTCCAGAAGGAACTGAATAGGCCAGCAGGCACAGACAATACAGCAGACATGTAAGAGAACTCTTGGTTTACGACTGTGAACAGACTGGAATTTTTCCAGCTCTTTTAAACACTCTTTATGGTAGTTGTGTTTGGATGAGGATTTTCTGGAAAGAATGTATTCCAGATATTCCTGTTTTTCTTTCTCATTCATGTGTCAGAAACATGCAGTCTCCGAAAGAGAAAAATCTGTATTTTTCTTTGACTGCTTCTTTATAGGCGGACATGATGAAATCGTATCCTCCAAGAGCACTGATCATCATCAGAAGGGTACTCTTTGGTAAGTGGAAGTTTGTTAACATGCCATCAATTGTGTGATAGGTATATCCAGGATAGATAAATAATCTTGTTTCAAGAGAACATTCCTTGAAACATCCGTAGGTATTCCATACAGACTCTAAAGTTCTGACACTTGTAGTTCCTACAGCAATGATTCTTCTATGCTCTTTTTTTGCGGTGTTCAGAATATCTGCTGCTTCCTTGCTCATATAGCAGACTTCAGCATGCATGACGTGGTCGTTGACATGTTCAGTGTCCATAGGTCTGAATGTTCCTAGACCTACATGTAAAGTGACATCTACGATAGTGACACCTTTGTCTTTCAGTTTCTGAAAAATTTCTTCTGTAAAGTGAAGGCCGGCAGTAGGTGCTGCGGCACTTCCTTCTACTTTGGAATACACTGTCTGATATCTTTCAGGGTCATTTAATTTCTCATGAATGTAGGGAGGAAGCGGTACTTCACCAAGCTGTTCAAGAATCTCATTAAAGATACCAGAATAGATCATTTTGAATTTACGGATGCCTTTGTCACCTATTTCTGTACATTGTGCTTTTAAACGACCATCATGGAAGGAGATGATGGTTCCGACTTTTACGACATGGGCATTACCTACAAGACATTCCCAGATATCATTTTCCATCTGTCTTAACAGTAATACTTCCACATGGGCACCAGTCTGTTCCTTGGTGCCGTAAAGTCTTGCAGGAAGTACTCTTGTGTTATTACGTACTAAGACATCTCCCTCGTGAAAATAGTCAGTGATATCATAAAAATGGCGATGTTCCAGTGTCTGAGAATCCATGTGAACGACCATCATTCTGGAATTCTTTCTGTTAGGTAACGGTGTCTGAGCAATCAGCTCATGAGGAAGGTCATAATCAAAATCACTAGTTTTAATATCATCTAAATTCATATTTTAAAAACCTCTTTGATCAAATTTCATAGTGGATAATACTTCTTGTTTGAAATCATTGAATCTGTCCTGTCTGATGGCTTCTCTTGCGTCTTCCATCAGTTTCAAAAGAAAACGTACATTATGAATAGACATCAGTCTGGAACCAAATCCTTCTTTTGTGCGTACAAGATGATTCAGATATGCTCTTGTATAGTTTTTACATGTATAACAGTCACACAGAGGATCAAGAGTAGTAAAGTCCTCTTTGTACTGAGGACGGCGAATGGTAATACGTCCTTCACTGGTCATCAGATTGCCATGTCTTGCAAGGCGGGTAGGAAGAACACAGTCGCACATATCGATATTCATGGAGACTGCCTCCAGCAGGTCATTGACCGCACCTACCCCCATCAGGTATCTTGGTTTTTCAAACGGAAGTTTTTCACT
Organism: uncultured Bulleidia sp.; assembly: GCA_934754415.1. GTDB lineage: Bacteria > Bacillota_I > Bacilli_A > Erysipelotrichales > Erysipelotrichaceae > Bulleidia. The sequence continues at coordinate 36,062 of CAKVIS010000002.1, read as the reverse complement.
GGACATTTTCACCATACGATACATGGTTTCCTTGTCTTCGCCAACAGATGTACCTCCGATGGCATAACCGTCAAAATCCATTTCCACAAGTTTTTCCGCACAGTATCCTCTTAAATCAGGATAGTCACCACCCTGTACAATACCAAATAATGCCTGTACATCATGTCTTGTGTTTGCCTGTTTGCCTCTTTCAGCCCATCTTAAAGTTCTTTCCATGGAATTTTTAGCATATTCATACGTGGCAGGGAAAGGAATACACTCGTCAAAAGACATCATGATGTCTGCTCCGATTTTATTCTGAATCTGAATGGATTTTTCAGGGGACAGAAACAGCTTATCACCGTTTAAAGTGTTTTTGAAATAGACCCCTTCCTCTGTAATCTTTCTTGTGTCAGACAGGGAGAATACCTGGAATCCTCCGGAGTCTGTTAACATCGGTCCATGGTAATTCATAAATTTTTGAACACCACCGGCTTTATCCACGATATCTTCTCCAGGTCTCAGCCATAAGTGGTATGTATTGGCTAAAACAATACCGCTGTTCATGGCATATAATTCTTCCGGAGAAATGAATTTAACAGTTGCCTGTGTACCGACAGGCATGAACATAGGTGTTTCCACATCTCCATGAGGAGTGTGTAAAATACCTGTTCTGGCGCCGGATTGTTTGCATATATGTGTAATTTCAAAACGAATAGGACTGGACATAGATATAAAAACCTCATTTCTTGCTCGTACAGTATAGCAGAATTCTTGCTAAACGGTGGTATAATTCAAGTACTATGAAATCACAGTATATAAAAATCAGAAATGTTCCAGAAGAAATTAGAAAAAAATCTGTCGCCGTACATGTTAAGCCATGGGTATTATTAGATTTATGCCTTGCTGTAAGTATAGCTTTACTGATTATTCGCTCCTATATGGCAGGTGTTGTGCTTCCAATTATTATTCTTACGGTGTTTGCTCTTTTGGTGATGCCTGATCGCATCCTGGTGCAGTTCACTCCGGAGTATCTTATTATGTATAACAAAGAGGACAGGACGGAGTGCACTTTGATTTACTGGGATGAAATCGTAAACTGGAAATATGAATATCATACATCGGTAGATCTTTTGAAAGTGACCACTGTAGATGATAATACGGAAAGTGTGGAGATGTATTCCAAATGGGGTGTACGTAAATTCATGAACCGCTATGCCCCGGGTAAGGAGGTAAAACGTAATGCCAGCAAGAAAAAATAGTGGAAAAATGCTCAGTGATGAACTTGAAGCCTGCCGTAAAGAAATGTTGCAGGAAAAAGAATATGACGATATGAGTATGATTTTTGAAATGTTTGGAGACAGTACCAGACTAAAAATTATGAATGCTTTATTCGTCAAAGAGTTATGTGTGTCAGATCTTGCTGCATTGCTGGAAATGAGCCACAGTGCTATTTCTCATCAGCTTGGGTCTTTAAAGAAAACCAAGCTGGTGACTTCAAGAAAAAAAGGCAAGAATGTGTATTATTCCATGGCGGATGATCATATTAAGAATATTTATAAAATGGCTCTGGACCATATCCGGGAGTGAACAGGAAAATCCTGTTTTTTTTCTTTTTGAGCATGATTGTTCTCATGTGATAGAATATTGGATATATCAGAATGTCTGTAAGCGGAAAGAAGGATAAGACCAGATGAAAAACTATGCCTATGTAAAAGTATATGAGAGTATCCGAGATCAGATTGTACACGGAGCGTATCCTTTACGTTCCTGCTTACATTCCAAAAGGGTTCTTGCCAAAGAATATCATGTTTCCAAAATAACGATTGAGCATGCTTTGGATCTTCTGGTGGAAGAAGGCTATATTCTTCCTCAGGAAAGAGTGGGGTACAGAGTTATTTATAAAGAAGAATCTGTTTTCCCGGTTTCTTCCATAAATGTTGATAATACTCCTGCTGAAAGAAATGAGTCTTCTTATTTTCCCTATTCCGTTTATGCAAAAACAGTCAGACAGGTATTGTCCTGTTATCAGGAAAAAGTTTTATCTGCTTCTCCTATGCAGGGAAATCTGGAGTTGCGTACAGCTATAAAAAACTATCTTGCCAGAAGCAGAAATATTTTTGTTCAGGAAGATCAAATAGTTATCGGTGCAGGAAGTGAATCTTTTTATCCAAGAATTGTGGAACTGTTTGGAAGAAGTGTTGTGTATGGGATTGAGTCTCCTGGATATGAAAAGGTGGAAAAAGGATATTTAAAACAGGGAGTGCGTATTGACAGACTTCAACTGGGAAATCAGGGTATTTTACAGACAGAGCTGCACAGAACACCCTCAAAGGTGTTACATGTGACACCTTTCTCCTCTTACCCAACAAATATCAGTGCTTCTGCTTTTAAACGCCAGGAATATCTTGACTGGGCTGCAAGAACTGATGGTATTTTGATTGAAGATGACTATGCCAGTGAATTTCTTCCTTCGGCACATGTATTGAAAACACTGTTTTCAGAAGATTCAGAAGGCAGTGTGATCTACATGAATAGTTTTCATAAAACCATCTCTCCTTCCATTCGTGTCAGTTATATGGTATTGCCTGCAAATAAAGTACAGAAATACATGGAAATCTGGAAATATCACTCAGCTCAGGTTTCTACTTTAGATCAGCTGGTCATTGCTGATTTACTGAACAGTGGGAATTTTGAAAGAAATTTAAACAGATTACGGAAAAAGAAATAATGTAACAAACTTCCGCTTTTGTTACAAAGTGTTTACAGGCATAATAAAAGAAGTATAATTGTTTTAGTGAGGTGCACATGATTGATTATGAGAATAATGCCTTTTTCTGGCAGAAGGTAGAAACGTTGTTTCTGTCTGGAAATTTAAAAATGGAAAGAAAGAAAGGAGATGTACATTCTACTTTTGGTAATCTGATCTATCCAACAGATTACGGTCATCTTGTGGATGCTAAAGGTGCAGGAGAGTATGGTATTTCTGTCTATGTAGGAACTGGAAACCATATGGAAATCAGTGCTTTGGTAGTTGCAGTGGATATTCTGACGAAAGAACTGGATGTGAAAATGCTTGTCGGTTGCAACGATGATGAAATTGAAGATGTACTGCGTTTCCTGAATCAGACAGATTATCAGAAGACTGTATTGATTCGTAAAGGAAATCATATTCCTTCCTGGGGTTTCACAGATAATTGATGAAAGAGCTTCGGCTCTTTTTTTTGAGCCTCGTAAAAAAACACACCTGTTTATCAGGTGTGTAAAGAAGTTACATAAAAGAATCTTCAATAGCTTTCATTTTTGCGGCAAGTCCTTTTACTTTGGATAAAGGTAAGGAACATACAGCCACACGGATACCGTGATTGACTTTTACGGTATAAATGTGATTTTCCATAAAGGCTTCATGAATCTTGTTGCCGATGACATTATCTTCAATACGTAATGTCACAAAGAAACCTTCTTTATATGGATAGACATCCAGATTTGCACGTTTTGCCTCATCCAGGAATAAAGCAGATCTTTCTTTCATGAGATCGATATATTTCTGTTTTTCCTTCATGAAGTTTTCTCTTCCTTCAGTGACGATCCACGTAAAGTTTTCCATGGCAGCATTAGGTGTATTAGACCATGTCGCTCTGGCTTTCTTTTCCATGATGATTTCCACATCACGTACATCCTGCTGTCTGTTTGCTAATAATACGGCTGCACCGCAACGTAACCCGTAAGATGTCAGAGTTTTACTGCAGGAGAAACAGATTTCTATAAAGACATTATCAGAAAGATTCTTAAAGTTCTGCATATATGCACGTGCTTCTTCAGCAGGTTTATTGGAGTAGTCAATATAAGCTATATCGTTGATAAGAATAACGGAATTGGTTTTGGAGACTTCATTCAGGTAGGCGATTACATCTGCCCATTCTTCGCTTGTTAAACTGTAACCTGTAGGATTGTGACATGGATCGTTGATAACGATAACGATACGATCCTGTGTATCTTTAATGCTCTCCACCTGTTCTTTTAAAGATTTCAGATTGAAGTGATCACCGTCGAAGTTTTTATAGGTAATGGATCTGAGATTATTTTCATGAGCCATTAATTTATAAGACCCCCAGGCAATCTCAGGAATGATGATGGTTTCACCTTCATCCAGAAATGTGGTAAATCCGATGGAAATGGCACCGGATCCTCCTGGAGTAGCAATGACGGAATGTGGCATATCCAGATGCTGGCCTTCTGTAACCCAAGCGTATACCTGTTCTCTGTATCCAGGATTTCCGGAAAAACTTGCAGCATAGGCAGCTTTGGTTCTGTGGTCAATGGCATCATAATGATTGAATACGGTGTCCAGAGCTACCAGAGTCCCGTCTTCACCATACAAAGATCCGATGGTCGCATCTACGACAAGATCCGGATTTTTTTGCTTGTCCTGTTTTGCTTTGGCAACGATAGAGAATACAGTATCAACGATTGGTGTCAGATCTGCACTGTGTTTAGTAAATGACATGTTTTTATCCTCCTGGAAATATTACGTTTCAAATTATATCACTGCAAAGAAAAAAGTCGCAAAAATCGCGACTTATTTCCAGGAAACAGGTACAGACTGTGTTTTGATCAGCTGTTTTCTGGATAAAAACGGTATCAGCAGATTAAATACAAGAACAAGCAAAACGACCTGAATTGGGAAGAGTGTTGTATTCTTGATGAAACTTTTCGCGGCATAGTACAGATATGCTTTACTTTTACCTGTGATAATCCAGTTCCAGAATGAACCGATGCAGACATTGACTGCATAAGAAGATAACAGTTTTGCCAGCAGGATATTCAGTATGGTGATTTTCTTCTCATAAAAGAAGAAGGCATAACATAAAATACCCAGAACAGCACTGAGAGTATAGCCTGCAAAGAAACCATAAGGACTTGGAAACAGCATGAATTCCAGAATATCTTCTGCAAAGGCAAATACGCTACCGGCAACCGGACCGAATAAAGCACCGGATAATGCGACCAGAACAAAACTCAGAGAAACGTTGAGGTTGACACCGACCGGAACAGAGAATCTTGAGCAAATAATTCTTAAAGCTAAGAAAAATGCCATGAGTGCCAGCCACTTTGTTGAATGCAGCTTTTCTTTAGATGACTTCCAAATATTCATAATATAAAAACCTCCTTTCACCAAGCCTGTGAAGGAGGTCTATTCACGTCTTGGGAGTCCAACAGTCACCGCAAGAAACTTCTTTTCGTCCATACTCTTCCCGGAGTACAGCACTTAACGCGGCTGTGGATGAAAGTATTCTAGTATAGATAAGACATAAATGCAATCTGCTTGTTGCGAAAGTACAGTTCACTGATAAAATATGTGGGTATGGATATAAACAATAAATTAGTCGTAACGATTGAAAACAGAAGAGATATCGTCGCCATGGCAAATGCCGGTGCAGATGAAATCTGTCTGTCTCTGGATGGATTCAGTATTACTGCATTACACACATTTTCATTAGAAGAACTTAAAGTATGTATAGATAATGCCGCTGATTTCCATATTGGTGTTTCTGTACTGGTAAACAAGTTGTTTCATGAAAGGGAACTGGAAGATTTCAGACAGCTTATGCAGGCTTTAAAAAAGGTATCTATTACCAGCATTTATTTTGCAGATCTTGCCGTACTTCGTGTAGCGCAACAGTTACAGATGGTATCCAAACTGGTGTATATGCCGGATACCATGATGACAAGTCCTCAAGACGCCCAGTTTTATTTACAGCTTGGTCTGGATAAGGTGGCGGTATCTCCGCTGCTGACAAAACAGGAGACCATAGAAATCATCAGACAGGCAAAAGAGGTGGTGGTACCTGTCTATGGACATATGGTGATGAGCTTTTCTTACAGAAAACTGTTAACTTCCTGGAAAAATACTTTTGGGTATGCTGAAAATGTGGAAGATACACAGAATCTCTATCTTGTGGAAGAAAAAAGAGATGGCAAAATGCCTGTCTTTGAAAATGAGGAAGGAACTCTTATTTATACAGATTATGTGCTGGACTCATTTGATATTCTTAAGGAATTTCAGCAGGCACAGGCACCAGTATATTTTATGACAGGTGTATTTTTGAACAGACTTGCTTATATTGAAGCTGTACATCTGACCAAAAGTATTTTAAATGGTGAAGAAGTAAAGGATTCTGTTGAAGCATATAAACAGAAGTTTAAGGAGTATACATTCCTGGAGGGCTACTACAATGAAAAAACGGTTCGTTAAAAAACCTGAGTTATTAGCTCCTGCAGGAGATCTTCAAAGAGCTAAAACAGCCATTCTGTATGGTGCAGATGCAGTATATCTGGGAGGAAAGAGTTTCTCTTTGAGATCACGAGCAAGTAATTTCACCATGGAGGACATTCATGAAGTCTGTGCATTTGCAAAAGAACATGGTGCCCATGTACATGTAACAGTGAATATTATTCCTCATGAAGAGGATTTTGAAGGTTTAAAAGAGTATTTACAGCAACTGGAACAGGCTGGTGTGACTGCGATTATCGTCGCCAGTCCTGCTATTATGTCCATTGCAAGACAGTACGCTCCAAAGCTGCAGATTCACTGCAGTACACAGATGTCTATTACCAATACGGAAACAGCACGTTTCTTATATGAAACACTGCATGTGGACAGAACCGTACTTGCAAGAGAATGCAGTATGGAGGAAGTACGACAGATTACAGAAGTGTGTCCTGTGGAAACGGAAGCGTTTATTCACGGGGGTATGTGTGTAAATTATTCCGGCAGATGTACGTTAAGTAACCGTATGACATTACGTGATGCCAATCGTGGAGGATGTGCACAAAGTTGCAGATGGTCATATCATCTGTATCAGGACAATACGGAAATCACTACGGATACTACAAGATTTACCATGGGTTCCAAGGATATGATGACTGCTTCATGGATTGCTTCATTAATGGAAGCAGGGGTATCTTCTTTAAAAATCGAAGGAAGAATGAAGACGGAATATTATGTGGCTTCTATTGTCTCAGGATACCGTCATCTGATTGATGAACTGTATGCAGCTCAAAATGATCTTTCACCGGAAAGATTTGCCTATCATGAAATGGAAATTATGAAGGGGGAAAACAGAGAAGTATGTCCGGGATTCTATGATCATCGATTGCAGGAGGATTCTGTAATTTTCTATGAGAATTCCAATTCTCATGTGAATCATGATTTCCTTGGCACAGTACAGAGTTATGATGGTGAAACGGCATGGATACAGACACGTAATGCTTTTGATACATTGGAAACGGTAGAAGTATTAAGCCCTGGAAGAGAAAATCGCACTTTCCAGATTCAATGGATCAGAAATAAGAAAGATGAGCTTCTGGAATCTTCAAGAAGTCCTATGGTACTTGTGCAGTTACCTGTACCGTTTGATGTGCAGACGGGAGATATTCTGCGTCGAGCAACAAAATCACAAATATTAGATTAAGGCACATTCCTGTGCCTTTTTCAAAAGGAGAAGAGATATGATTTTAGTAGAAGGCAGTATCAGCGTTAAAGCATGTCTGCTTGGAGGAAAAAGAAAAGTCCATTGTGTGTATGTGGATGAATCCAAACATGATAAAAATACACATTTTATCCTTGCAAAGGCAAAGGGAAATCATGTGCGTATTGTGTATACCACAAGAGAAAAAATAGATGCGATGGCAAGTGGAAGAACACATGGAGGTATCCTTGCAGAAGTAGAGCAAAGACAGTATCAGACCTTACAGGATGGCATGCAGAATACACCGCTTTTATTTGTGCTGGAAGGTGTGGAAGATCCGTTTAATCTAGGCTATGTGATACGTTCTTTGTACAGTGCAGGATGTACGGGACTGATCTTAAGAAATAGAGACTGGTCCTTGGCGGAAAGTACGATTTTGAAATCCAGTGCAGGGGCTTTTGAATATCTGAATATTATCTTAAGTGATGATATTCCTTCTTTAATCAGAGAAGTGAAAAAAGAAGGGGTACATACCTATGCGGCAATGAGAAAAGATGCTTGCATTTACTGGGAGAAAGACTATACGCATCCATGTCTTATTGCTATAGGTGGAGAAATGAGGGGTCTTTCATCAAAAGTTCTTGAGGAAATTGAAGAAAATATCTATATTCCGTATGCCAATGATTTCAGAGCTGCACTAAATGCATCAGGTGCAGCAAATGTAATCGCTTTCGAGGCATTTAGGCAAAGAAATACATTCTAATATCTGATTTGACATGATAATATGGAACGGGTAAGAGGAGGAAATCATGAAAGAAGCTTACTATTTTCACAACGATACAGTTATTTTGAATTATTCTAAAGTGTATGTGCGTAATTCTCATGAATTGATTGAGAGTGACGGATTTAATTCTTTCTTACATTATTATTGTAAGTACCTCGAGAAGTATCACTTTGATTTGCACGAATTCCTGTTTACCGGACATGATTGTGAAGAATCTGTTCGTAAGGATATTCGCAAAGTTCTGAATTTATTGTGCGTATTGGATCTGAAAGAAATTGACCACCCATATGTTTCCAGACCATTAGTATTGTTAGATGCTATTGAAGAAGGTTACCATTTCTGGCGTAGTATGCAGAGATATTCTGTATTGTATACACATAATGAAGATGGTTTTCAGATGCAGTCTTTTATTGATGCTGATGTAAGATTCAATGGTGTTGCGTTAAATTTCTACCGTACAATCCAGCAGAAAGTGCAGGGCAGAAACAATACTGTTTATCGTCAGTTACAGGCAGGTACCAATGCCTCCTTATTACTGCAGTATTATGAATGGAATACACCACTTGGCTATGAATCATTAAGCGGTATTCCTTTTATCAAGGAAATCATGCTGAGAACACCTTTGATTTCTCATCCAAAATGCAATAAGCGTACCAATGTATTCAAAGACAGTGAATACAATCCTATGAAGGACTTTAAAAAGGGTACGGAAGAATGGGTATGTTTTCCTGCTAAAGTAGGTTCCATGCTGATCTACTGCTATTTCCACAGAGATTATGTGTCCAGTGCTGTGGCAACAGCAAACTTATTTGAACTTGCATCCAAAGAGGAAACCGTTTCCCGTAAACCAGATGCTATCATGTTATTTGGTAATCCTGATGGAAAAGATGATACTGTTTTCTATCATGATGAATCCAATGACATCTGGGTTGGAAAAGATTCTGCAAGCGATAAGATTGATTACTTCGGATATACAAAAAAGACAATTCTTACATTACATAACCTGGCTATGATCAACAGAGGGTGGTTACCAATTCATGGTGCCATGGTGAATATTTACCTGAAAGACGGCACAAAGAAAGGCCTCATGTTTATGGGAGATTCTGGTGCAGGTAAATCTGAAACTATCGAAGCTTTATCTACATTAGCTTCTGATCTGATTGATTATCAGGAAACTGTATTTGATGATATGGGTACCATTCATCTGGATAAAGATGGAAATATCCGTGCACAGGGTACTGAAATCGGTGCCTTTGTAAGATTAGATGACCTGGATAAGGGTACTGCCTATAAAGATATGGATCGTTCCATTTTCTTCAACCCTGAAAAACCAAATGCACGTGTTGTACTTCCTGCTGCACCATATACTGTTATAACAGCAGACCATAAGGTAGATTGTTTCCTGTATGCCAATAACTATACAGACAAACGTGGTATGCACTTCTTTGAAGACAGAGAAGGTGCAGAAGAAGTCTTTGTACAGGGCAGAAGATTTGCCCTTGGCACAACACAGGAAAAGGGACTTTCCACAACTTTCTTCGCTAATCCTTTTGGACCTATGCAGCGTCAGGAAGAGTGTTCCAAACTGATTACAAAGATGTTTGATGCTTTATTTGCACAGGGTATTCCTGTTGGTGAAATCTATACATGTCTGGGTCTTCCGGATAAGGGAGATCACGGCATCGATAAAGCTGCTGAGGCATTACTTGATTTTGTGAAAAACGGAAAGAAATAATTTAAAAGGCTGTCAGATTATATACTGACAGCCTTTTATTACGATTTCGGGAAAACAACCTTAAATGTACTTCCTTTATTGACTTCACTGGTGACACTGATTTTCCCATGGCAGAGATTGACTGCATGTTTGACGATAGATAAGCCAAGGCCTGTTCCACCGGTTTCTCTGGAGTGAGATTTATCTACTCTGTAGAATCTTTCAAAGATTCTGTTGACAGACTCATGAGGAATGCCTATACCATTGTCTTCTACTAAGAGATAAGCATTCTGCTGGTCACAGTATGTTTCCATCTGAACAGTTCCGTTTTCGTTTGTATATTTAATGGCATTGTCCAGAAGATTATAAGCAATTTCATACAACAATCTTGAATTGCATCTGACAGGAGAGTCCTGTAAATCAATATTGATGGTAATCTGCTTCTTGTTTGCGGCAGTGTGAACAGCTTCATAGGCTTCGCGGGCAAGATCTTTAATCTGAATGGTGGTCTGTTCATCTGCTACATTACCTTCATCCAGCTCAGAAAGACGAATGATATCATCAATTAAAGTTAACATTCTGGATGATTCAGAATGGATTTTCTGCAGGAATTTAGGTTCATCTTCTTTTTTAACCAGATGATTTTCCAGTAATTCTGCTGATCCCATAATGGATTGCAGAGGAGTCTTTAATTCATGAGATACATTGGCGGTAAATTCACGTCTTGTCTGCTCAGCTTCATATTCTTCAGTAATGTCATAGACAAGAATACTTGCCCCAGTCTGTACTTTATGACTTGTAACAGGGTGACAGGAGATATGTAAAGTTCTGTCAAGCAGATGCAGGACACAGTCACTGATATTTCCATGAAGTACTGATGCGATGGTATTGGTGAATTTATCGTCTTTGGTAATATCATAAATGGAAGAGACTGATGAGGTGTGGAATAAGTTTAATGCGGCTTCATTGATGGAAAGGATTTCTCCTTTTGGATTGATCAGAATTAACCCTTCACTGATGTTACCAATGACTGTCTGAAATTCTTTTTTCTTTTGATGCAATTGATTGAGCTGTTCTTCAATCTGGGAATTTTGTGTATCGATACGAATCAGAAGAGGCGTAATTTCTTCATAGGTTTTAGCATCCAGAGGATGATCAAGATCCAGCTGATTGATAGGACTTGCAATATCTCTGCTGAGTTTATTTGCCAGAAGAGAGGACAGAATAAAGGAACCAATCAGGATAATCAGAATAGGAGACATCATGCGCAATGTTAATATGCCGATGGTATCATAGTCTCTGGATAAACGAAGAACCGTGCCATCGTTCGCTTTGATTGCATAATAGATGGTCTTTTGGGCAATAGTATCTGAAAGACGAATGGAAGTGCCTTCACCATCTGCAAGTGCCTGCTGTACTTCTTCTCTGTCCAGATGATTTTCCATTTTTGAAGCATCTGCCTCAGAATCATACAGTACTGTTCCATCGGTGTTAATCCATGTTAAACGAAATTGAGAATCTTTGTGGATGTTCTGCAGGAAATCTTTGGAATCTGTTTCCAGTCCAGCAAGAGCAATCTGTGCTTCGGATCTCAGGCGGTCCTGTTCAAGAGAAATAAAGTGATTGTGCAGGGTGAAAATGATAGCTGCCATGGATACTGCCAATACAATAGCCATGTATTTGCATACATACTGAAATATTTTTTTTCTCATAATTCTTCTTTATATCGATATCCTACTCCTCGTACGGTATCGATATGTGCTCCTTCCTCCTGTAATTTTTGTCTCAGGGTACGGATATGCACATCTACGGTTCTTGTTTCGGTAGTGTATTCTTCTTCCCAGACTTTAGATAACAGCTGATCTCTTGTAAAGACAATACCTGGGCGTGACATCAGAAGGGCAAGTACTTCATATTCTTTCAACGTCAGATCAATCATTTTACCGTTGACTGTCACTTCATGTTTTCCGTGGTCGATGCGAATGCCATTATGTTCCAGAACATCGCTCTTTGGTTTTTGGGTTCTGCGTAAAACGGCACGCACTCTGGATACCATTTCCATCATGCCGAATGGTTTTGCAAGATAGTCATCTGCTCCTGTATCCAGCCCTTTGACCTTGTCGTATTCTGTGCCTTTTGCAGAAGCAAGGATTACAGGAATATCCTTTGTAGAAACGTCTTTCTTTAATTGTTTTAAGACTTCTGTTCCTTCCATATCCGGCAACATGATATCTAAAATTACCAGTTCCGGTTTTTCTTTTTGCAGAGCTTTGAAAAAGTCACCTGCAGTTTCAAATCCTCTTGCTTCAAATCCTGTGCTTTGCAGGGTATAGATTTCTATTTCACGGATACTGCTGTCATCTTCTACACAATAAATCATGAATTTCACCTCAACTTTACATAGATATAGTATAAACTCTATGTAAATTAGGGAATTGTTAATTGTTAAATCTGTGTAAAATATTGAAAGTACTTGAAAAAAAACAATTAAACTACATAATTGTGAAAGGAAAGTGAGGCAGGTATGGAAAGAATCACTTCATTACAGAATGCAAAAGTTAAAAAATGGGCAGGCTTGCACCAGAAAAAAGAAAGAGATAAAACAGGTACTTTCTTGATAGAAGGGGAACATCTTCTGCAGGAAGCTGTCAGAGAAAATGTTCTGGATACAATCATTACAGATACACAGCCTCCATTTTATTTTGAAAATGTAGTCTATGTCACAGGTGACATTATGAAAAAATTATCTTCCAGTGTGTCCGGTACACATTGGATAGGTGTGGCACATAAACCAGATACAAAGGTGAATTTAAAGGGAAGAGTACTTCTTCTTGATGGGGTACAGGATCCTGGAAATCTTGGAACCCTGATACGTACGGCGGTATCTTTTTCTTATGATGCCGTGTACTGTTCCAAAGATACGGTGGATCTGTATAATGAGAAAACCATTCGCTCTACACAAGGAGCGTTTCTGCATATTCCAGTCATCTATACGGATCTGCATCAGGTGATAGAGAGTCTTCATGCACAGGATTTTACTGTGTATGCAACTTCCTTGCATGAGGCGAAGGGCATGCAGTCCATCACGCCAAAAGAAAAAATGGCTTTCATTCTTGGAAATGAAGGCCAGGGTGTTTCTTCCGGCTGTTTAAAAGACAGCGATGAACATCTGTTTATAGAAATGGATGGCTTCGAAAGTCTGAATGTGGCAGTGGCAGGTGGTATTGTAATGTACCATTACCACATCTGAAAATAGCCATATGTGAACCGTTTTTCGTTTTCAACTACAGGAATTTCTTTAAGGGTCATATTCTCTACGCGAATAAAACGATTCCCTTCCTGTACTTTCTTAAAAAAGATATCCAGATCTTTTTCCTCTCCCTGGACAAAGATTTCTACCATTCCGTTTTCAAGATTGGTAACAGAACCGGTCAGTCCGTATGTTTGTGCAAGCATCATGCAGAAACTTCTGAACCCTACACCTTGCACTCTTCCTTCTACCATCATATGATATCTTTTCATAATTACTATTCTCCTATGTATTTTGTATTATACCTTAACAGAAAGGAAACAGCCTATGATAAATATATTATTGAATCACCCGAACTTTGACGAAGCATGGGGATACAGTGAAATGGAACCATATATTCATAAAGAGGATGAAGTGCTTGTGCTGGCATTTTATGATGACTCGGGATACAGCTCTGATATGGAAGTCTTTGAAGATTCTTTTAGTGAAGGGCAGAAGATGTACGAGGAGATTGTAAGACCCTTCAGAATGTTTGGCCTGAAAGATATACAGATTCATGTGGTCAATTATTTTGATGCTTCAAAGCAGGAGGTTTTACATCAGATTGAAAAAGCAGACATTATTTATATTGTCGGTCGATTTGCAGACTGGATTATGCAAAGACTGGAAGATCTGGATATCAAAAATGCCATTGCCGGGTTTGACGGCGTAATGATAGGTGTGATTGCCGGTGGTCAGGTCATGCTGGATCAGTATGAAGCTTATGATGAAAAAAGAGAAGGACTTCACAGGCTGGAGGGATTCAACTTGTCTTTGGATTATGTCCAGGATACTGAACATCTTTCCCGAATTCTGGATTCTCTGGAAGTAGAGGAAAAGCCTGTAGTCTGTATGAAAGATAAAGGCGGTATGATTGTCGATGAAGGGTATTTCACTTTACTGGGAGATGCTTTTGTCATTACTGAAAATGAACTGGAAGATGTTTATGCGGCATATGAAGATGCCAAAAATGAGAATTATTGGTGATTTCTTTGGAAAATAATGCTACAATCGTGTCTGTAAAGCGATAAAGGAAAGATAAGTACTTGCAAAGAGGACAACCAAGAGAGGAATCAGAAAGGCTGCAATGATTCTGTTGAAATCGTAAGGAAATTCACTTTCCCAGTGAGATTAATCCTCTCCGGAAATATCCCCGTTACGGATAAATCAAGGTGCGTATATACATAGTATACGAATCAGGATGGTACCGCGTTATTTCAGCGTTCCTGTGTATGGGAACGCTTTTTTAATTTAATTTAGGAGGAAGTATGGAAATCAGTACCGTAAAACAAGAAGCACTGGATAAGATTGCAAGTGCTTCAAGTACACAAGAATTACAGGATATTCGTATTGCGTACTTAGGAAAAAAAGGCAGTATTCAGGCTTTAATGGCAGAAATGAAGAATCTTCCAAAAGAAGAAAAACCTGTCTTTGGGCAGCAGGTCAATGCTGTGAAACAGGAAGTAACAGTAGCTCTTTCTGAAAAAATGGAAGAATTAAAGAAAGCAGAGCTGGCTGAAAGTCTTAAGAAAGAAAAAATCGATATCACACTGGAAGGCGACAAAATGGAAAGAGGAACAGTGCATCCTCTGACTATGATTCAGCAGGAACTGGAAGATCTGTTCATCGGTATGGGCTATAAAGTGGCTGAAGGACCGGAAGTGGAACTGGACTATTACAACTTTGAACTGGCCAATCTTCCAAAAGATCACCCTGCAAGAGATATGCAGGATACTTTCTACATAGATCCAAATACTTTACTGAGAACACATACCACTGCCATGCAGATGAGAGAACTGGAAAAAGCAAAAGGACAGTTGCCAATCAAACTGATCTGTCCAGGTAAGGTATACAGACGTGATGATGATGACGCAACACATTCCCATCAGTTTATGCAGTGTGAAGGTCTTGTGGTAGGGGAACATATTACACTTGCAGACCTGAAGGGAACTCTGGAATTTATGGCAGATGCCATGTTCGGAAGCGGACGTAAGGTACGTTTCCGTCCATCCTATTTCCCATTTACAGAACCATCTGTAGAAGTAGACGTTTCCTGTCCTTTCTGTAACGGAAAAGGATGTAACGTATGTAAGGGCTCAGGATGGATTGAAATTCTTGGTGCCGGCATGGTACATCCTCATGTACTGGAAATGAACGGATTTGACCCTGAGAAATGTTCCGGATTTGCTTTCGGCGTAGGTCTTGAACGTGTGGCTATGTTGAAATACGGTATTGACGATATCCGTAATTTCTATACTAACGATATTCGATTCTTAAAGAATTTCGATCGTTTTGACTGATTAAGGGAGTACGGAAATATGAAATTAAGTTATAAATGGTTAAGTGAATATGTAGATCTTAACGGGGTAACACCTCAGGAACTGGCAGATAAGATGACCACTGCAGGATTGGAAGTGGAAGGCATTGAACCAATGGCACAGGGTACAGGTCTTGTGATTGGTGAAGTTGTGGAATGCGAAGATATTCCGGATACACACCTGCACAATACTGTGACACGTGTCGGGGACAGACCGGAAGATTACTATAAGATTGTTTGCGGTGCTCCAAACTGTCGTAAAGGCTTGAAAGTTATTGTAGCTCTTCCAGGTGCAGAACTTCCTGGTGGTAAAATCACTGCAAAACCTCTGCATGGATATGAATCCAACGGTATGCTGTGTGCTTTGTTTGAACTGGGAGTAAGTAAAAAGATTCTGGCTCAGAAACAGATTGACGGTATTGAAGAATTACCTGCTGATGCACCAGTGGGTGAGACAGATGTCTTAGGATATCTGGGTCTGGATGATACAATTCTCGACGTATCTTTAACCCCAAACAGAGCTGATTGTTCCGCAATGTGGAACATGGCAAAAGAAGTAGGTGCTATTTTAAATCGTGAAGTAAAATGGCCTCAGGTGGAAGGTAAAGCTGATGAAGGTACACCTACGGATTTCACCATTGATTCAAAAACAGAAAAATGTCCTGTATATTACGGAAAAGTAATTAACCATGTGAAGGTTAAGGAATCACCTGCGTGGTTAAAACAGTATTTACTTGCTGCAGGAATGAATTCCATCAATAACGTTGTAGATATCAGTAATTTTGTCATGCTGGAAACAGGACAGCCATTACACTATTATGATCTTTCCAAACTGAAGAAACATGAAATCACAGTTGTGGATGACAGAACAATGAAGATGACAGCTCTGGATGGTGTGGAATTTGAAATTGAAAACGGAGATATTCTGATTACTACTGATGGAGAAGCTACAGGCATTGCAGGTATCATGGGTGGAGAAGAATCCATGATTGATGAAAATACGACATCTATCTTTATTGAAGCTGCCCACTTTGATGCAGTATCTATCCGTAAGACAAGTATTCGCCTGAATCTGATTACAGAAGCTGCTCAAAGATTTACAAAAGGTCTGGAACCTTTAGGGATGCAGAAAGCCATGGATCGTTCTGTAGACTTACTGCAAAGATATGCTGAAGCCGATAGTCTGGAACAGACAGTTGTGTATGGAGATAACAGCTATACTGAAAAGACAATCGTAGAAACTCTGACACATTGTAATGATTTGTTAGGCACAAACTTTACTATGGAACAGGTGGAAGATGTTTTGACAAGACTGGATTTCAAACCGGAAGTAAACGGAGATGCTCTGACATGTCATATTCCTTCTTACAGAGTGGATATGGAAGGTCAGGCAGATGTGGATGAAGAAATCATCAGAATGTTAGGCTATGATGATTTATCCAGTACACTGCCTCAGATGAAAGCTACTGTAGGTAAATTATCCAGAGCACAGGCTGTCAGAAGAGACTTGAGAGACATTCTGAGCGGATTCAATCTGCATGAAATTGTTACGTATACATTGGTATCCGATACTTTTGAAAATGACAGTGTCTTAAAAGCAGGTGAGACAATTCCTCTTGCCATGCCTATGAGTGAAGCAAGAAAGAACATTCGTACAAGTCTTATGAACAGTTTGCTGGAATGTGTCAGCTACAATGAAGCACATGGTTCTTTAAACAATAACTTCTATGAAATTTCTCATGTTTATGCAAAGGGTGTGGAACAGGAACGTCTTGCCATCGTATTAGACGGTAAACTTGTAGAAGATAAATTGCATAAACAGGATCATGCAACAGATTTCTATACAATGAAAGGAATCTTACTGACATGGCTGGAAAGAAACGGATTTGCAAGAGGCAGAGTGCGTATTACTGAAAATACAGTGGATACTGAACATTTCCATCCATATCGTTCTGCAGTAATTGCACTGGATGGCAAACAGTTGGGTGTTTTCGGTGAGGTACATCCATCTTTTGCGGCAAAGTTTGATCTGAAATCTGTCATCTATGCAGAGATTATTCTGGATACAGTCATCCATTCCACAGGTGGAAGATTACGTTTTGAACCTCTGGATAAGTATCCAAGTGTATCTCGTGATATTGCACTTGTTGTAGATAAGGATGTGACAGCTGCTCAGTTATTGACAGTAGTTACCAAGAACTCCAAAAAGATTGTAAAGAATGCTGAAATCTTTGACGTGTATGAAGGAGAACATGTTGAAGAAGGTAAGAAATCTGTGGCTCTGCATATTGTATATCAGGCAAAAGACAGAACACTGAAAGAAGAAGATATTACTCCGGTACATGAGAATATCCTCAAACAGTTCAAAGAACGTCTGAACGCAGAATTAAGAGCATAATAAAAATGGTTGATGAGTTTATCTCATTAACCATTTTTTTATGCAGAAGATAATGATGGAAAGTACGGATATACCGATGCAGATTTTTCTTACAGGTGTGGAAGTGAAAGTACATGTATACGTACCTGCAGTTGCCTGTATCTGTACTAATCCTTCTTTGCTTTTTGTTACAGGTATCTCTTTGCCGTCTTTATACACGTGATAGCCTTTGTAATACGTTTTGGGTAAGAGAACAGTCTGAGTATTGGATACTGTAAAAGAGAAGCGGTTGTAGTCATAGACAGGATAAGCAACTGTCTGATAGTTTTCATCCATAACCGTATTGGTAATCGTACGATAATCTGCAGAAGGAAGAGGAAGATAATCTCCTCCGGCAAGTTCTACTCTTTTATATGTAGCTGAATAATAGGGGTCACACAGTTTTCCTTCCAGAACATCTGACCAGTCCATAGAGGAAGTCAGTCCGAATGTTCTTTGGGTGACAGGCAGAACATGACAGAGACCTTCTGAAAGTAATACAATGGAAAGAATCACTGGAATATATCTTTTTGAGGATAATTCTGAAACTGCAATACAGGAAGGGATACATAACAAAACCATAGATATCTGCAGAAGTCTCCATGGGAACTGCAATATTCTGAAACAGGAAAGAGATTGCCATGGAATCAGTGTACATGGTAATACCATACACACATATCCTAGTATCAGAGAAGCAATGACAAAACGGTTCTTCTTCTTTTTTGTGAAACAATACAACATTGGTGTAAATGTCAGATAGTAACCAATATTTACAATCATCTGTTTTTCATGTTCCAGAGTGTTATCCGAATAGCCGAAGATGGTTGTGTTGGCAAAATACTTCCATAAAGGCAATGCCCCTTTTGCAAGGTCTGAACTGGAAGCGTAATAGTTTAAATAATACGTTTCTTCGTGAAGCTGTTCCAGCATGGGGATAGAAAAAAAAGCGGTAAACAGAAAGGCAAGAAAGGAAGCTTTGAGAAAGGAAATACAGGCTTCCTTTTTCTGCAGGTTACAAAGGAAAAATACAATGCACAGTACTACAGCCAGCAGGAAGGTGAGATTGTGTGTTAGTACAAGACAGCTCAATCCTGCAATGATCAGACCGTAATGACGGGTATCTTCTTCATAAAAAAGAATATACAGACCTTCCAGAAGGACCGGAAGGAACACCATTGCCTGTACTTCTCCAAGAGCACCACGTACATAGACATCAGTGATATGGTAATTGGCAAAGGTATAGGCAAAACATGCAAGAGTACCTGCTGTAAAAGAGACAGAAATACGATATACAAGACATTGTATGGTATAGGCTGCTAAGAAAGTCTCTGTAAAAATCAGTATCTTGTAACAGATGGATAAAGGGACGTGTGCTATGTAGAGCAATGCTGGTGGATACAGGAAAATATCACAGTAAAATAAAGGACTGGTATAGCCAAACATGCCGTTTTTTTCCGGATAGACAGCCGGTAAATAGTCGCCATGCTGAATGGCTTTGGCAAGACCTTCAATTCTTGAAAGATGAAAGAAGGTATCATGTTCTACAGGTAACAGATCTTTTACAAAGTAGGGGATACAGAATATACAGGCAGTTATCAGGGCGATAAGTATAAAATACAGATGTTTGTGTTTTATCCGAAATACCATGTTGGAAACCACTCCAGAAATTTAATATAGGCTTTGACTGTACCATGTCCTGCAGTAACTGGCAGAAACAGGATAAACAGAAGAATATAGGCAGTTTCAAAGATATACAGCCATTTTGTCTTCTGAGGATATTTCTGTAACAGATGCTGAAACATATACACAATGGCAAAAATGGTAAAGATACTTGTAGGATAGAAATGATAAGAGAATACACATCTGTCCACCAGCATCCATGGACCAAGGGCTGTTAAGAAGCCAATAAGTATCCACCATGCATGGCTGTCTTTATGCTTTATACAAGAATACAGTGTAAAGAGAATAGCAGGCAATCCGCACCATGTCAGTAAAGGATTGGAGAAACAGGCTATGGAATAGGAAGTCCCTGTTTCGTGAATATTGCCATAATACCAGATAGGACGAATATCCAGTAACCACATGTACCATGTGGATTCATACGGGTGTGTGGCGTTAAGAGAAGAGTGATAATTGAACATATACATGTTCTGTTTCCAGACATTGGCAATTGACCATGTATCATTTCTCCAGACATGATCAGGAAGATAGGACAGCCAGTAGATAACAGCGGGAATAAAGATAAAGAAGATAAAACAGCATCCAATGGTTATCCAGAAATATACAGGAAATTTTGAAGTGATATCTGTAATATTTTCTTTTTTTGCCTGCAGATATTCATAATATCTTTTGCACAGATTTGTAAACAGCATGATGGCAAGTCCTACAGCGGAATAACATGCAGTCCATTTTGTACTGATAGCAATGCCCATGGTAATACCACATATACATAACAGTTTTAATGTCTTTTTGAGTGGGGTGGTATAAAAGCTTATCTGATAGTATCTCAACATCCAGTAAAACATCCACAGGATAAAGAGAATGCTGTACGGTTCCAGAGTGGCTATACGGCTTGTGGTCAGGTGCATGAAATCTGCAACACAAAGTATGGCAGCAAGTGTAGATAAACGTGTTGAAGAGAATAGTCTTTTTGCAAGAACATATACAAGTACAACAATACCGATACCACATAAAGCCCCGGGAAGTCTGTAAATAAAAGGAGAGAAGCCCAAAAATTTGATAAACAGTGCCATGATATTGGTGCCTGTTAAAGGATGTACAGTTGCGTACATTGCCTGACCATTTGCTATTTCCCAGGCATTTCTTGGGTGATAGATTTCATCAAAATATCCCTGTTCCTGATACGTTGGATGTACAGAAATTTTATCCTGCTCATCGATGACAAGAGAAGCAGGATATTTTGAATTTGCATACGTATCTTCATAAACACGTACAGGCAGAATACTGTCATTTTGGATGAAGGCAATCTCTGTAAGGGTATTTAAGGCATTAGTGGAAGTGATGCGTATATATTTATAGATATACGTTCCCTGAAGTATCTGATAGTAATAGATATTTCCTTTTTCCAGAGTGCTGATGGTATTCCAGTTTTTAAGGTCATTGGAACCTTCTAACAGCATGCCTTCAGTACCAAGCTGATAGCCTGAAGACAGTGCGTTATTGTCTCCTTCTTCATATAACAGGTTAATCTGTTCAAAGGCAGTACTTTCTGTCAGCTCCAGTATAAAGGACTGATTTACAGTTTCCGGCTGCCATGTGGTGACAGGAAAAGATGTTGTCCCAAGATTCCATAATGAAACAAGAGCATAGAGACTGGTGATGCAAAGAAGAGAAAAGATATCCTTTTTTGTATAGGTGACACCATTTCTTTCCCAGATGAAATCTTTCAGAAAGTGAAACAGTAAACATAAAATGCCCAGCAGCAGTGCAGCGACTGTCAGTAAAGGTAATAATTCTTCGTTGGCAAATAATAGTAAGCTTAGTTTTTTCATATGTATTGATTATACAAGTAAGTGAAAGAGATGTCTTAAAAAATAATTAGCACTCCTATTGACAGAGTGACAGATAGCGCTATAATAACCAGTGTTAGCAAACATAGCACATGAGTGCTAAGTATTCAGGAGGTTACTATGATTAAACCATTACAAGATTATGTATTGCTGGAAAAAGTAAAAGAAGAAGAAAAAACTCAGAGTGGTATTATTCTGACTACCAAAGAAGCAAAAGAAGAACCTAGTCACGGTATTGTTGTGGCAGCTGGTCCTGGTAAAGTTGTGGACGGAACTCTTGTTCCGGTAGATTTAACAGCAGGACAGAAAGTTATTTATAAAAAGTATTCCGGAACAGAAGTAAAAGAAGATAAGAAAGAATATCTTCTGATTAAAGCAGAAGATATTCTGGCAGTAATTGAATAATACATAGGAGGTAAATTCAGATGGCAAAGGAAATTAAATATGCAAAAGATGCAAGACAGAAGATACTGGATGGTGTGAATGCTCTTGCTGATGCGGTAAAAGTAACATTAGGTCCTAAAGGAAGAAATGTTGTTCTTGAGAAGAGTTATGGTTCTCCAGTTATCACCAACGATGGTGTAACAATCGCCAAGGAAATCGAGCTTGAAGACAAGTTTGAAAACATGGGTGCCAAGTTAGTCTATGAAGCCGCAAACAATACAAACGATATTGCAGGTGACGGTACTACTACAGCAACTATCCTGACACAGTCCATGATTACAAATGGTTTAAAGGCAGTAGATAAAGGTGCTAATCCTGTGCTGATGAGAGAAGGTATGGAAAAAGCTGCTAAAGCTATTTCTGAAGAACTGTTAAAAGTATCTCACCAGGTTGAGACAAATGATGATGTGAAGAATATTGCTACTGTTTCCAGTGGTAATGAAGAAATCGGTAAGATTATTGCAGAAGCTATGGAAAAAGTTGGTAAAGACGGTGTCATCAATGTAGATGAGTCCAAGTCTTTTGAAACAAATCTGGAAATGACTGAAGGTATGCAGTATGACAAGGGATACATTTCTCCTTATATGGTAACTGATCGTGAAAAGATGGAAGTAGAAATGGACAATCCTCTGATTATGGTAACAGACCAGAAGATCAATACTATTCAGGATATCTTACCTGTACTGGAATCTGTAGTACAGAAGAACCGTTCTTTATTAATCATTGCGGATGATTTTGATAACGAAGTAGTCAGCACATTGATTCTCAACAAATTGAGAGGTACTTTCAATGTGGTTGCCACAAAAGCTCCTGGATTTGGTGATAATGCAAAGAACCAGTTAGGCGATATTGCAGTTATGACAGGTGCAAAAGTGTATGCAAAAGATCTGTCCATGAACCTGGCAGATATGACTATCAATGATCTTGGTTCTGCAAAGAAGGTTGTTGTTGGTAAAGACAAGACAACAATTATCGATGGTAATGGTGATAAGGCACTTGTTGAGGAAAGAGTAGCTGAAATCAAGACTACTATTGAAAATACAACAAGCGATTATGATAAGAAGAAGTTGCAGGAAAGACTTGGCAAACTGACTAACGGTGTTGCTTTAATCAAAGTCGGTGCTACAACTGAAACAGAACTGAAAGATAAGAAATTACGTATTGAAGATGCACTGAATGCTACTAAAGCTGCTGTTGCAGAAGGTGTAGTAACAGGTGGTGGTCTTGCATTACTGATGGCTTATAAAGCTGTAAAGCCAACTTTGAAATCTGACATTGTCGATGTACAAAGAGGTATCAACGTTGTACTTGAAGCATTAAAGATGCCAATCATGCAGATTGCAGAAAATGCAGGCTTTGACGGTAATGAAATTCTTGAAAAGCAGCTTGTTGCTGATACAAATGTCGGATTCAATGCCAAGACAGGTGAATGGGTAGATATGTTCAAGTCTGGTATTATTGATCCTACTAAAGTTACAAGAACTGCTTTGATGAATGCTGCAAGTATTTCCGGCTTATTTATCACTACAGAAGCTGCTGTTGCAGATATTCCTGAAAAGGAAGCTCCTGCAGCTGCTGCAATGCCTCAGTATTAAGATTGAGTTCTCGGGAAACCCAGGGGGTTTCCTTTTTTTATGAATAATTGTAAAATGTTGAATGGTTTTGAAAAGGAGAACAGATGGTGAGAGGAATACAGGTATTGTGTATTGCCCTTGTAATGAGTTTTTTATGCGAAGGTACAGGCAATGCATTACTTTCTATATGCGGCATGAAGAAAAAAGGATATGCGGCACCATATGGAATGGCATTTCTTTTTGCAATGCTGGAAATTGTCTATATCCCTGCAACATGTCTGCATCTGAGCAGTGAGTATTGTGCTGTAATGACATCAGCAGTGCTGCTTGTGGCAGCTGCAGCAACTGTGAGATATTTTAAAGAGAGCATTTCTTCTTATCTTGAAAGAGATACTATTGCTGTTGTTTTATCTTCTGTTTTATATATTCTGATTATGCATCACGCCCAAAGCACTGGTGCTGTTCAGGTGCTGGATACCATGGTTGCTAACAGCTATGTACAGGCTGTAGATACAGGTGTTAATTTTCTGCAGGGATATACGGTACTTGGAGCAATGATGCTGAAAGTGATGAGTGCAGAAAGTTTTATGGTCATCATGGGTACTTTTTATCATCTGTTGTTTGCACAGGTGTGTCTGGATATCATTCGAACATTCCAGCTTAAAAATCCATGGTTTGTGTTTACACTTGTGTTGTATGCAGTGTTCTATACAGGTTTTAATGAGTGGCAGATTATTACTGCATTTTCCGGGGATAACTGGAGAATTTTATGTATAACCATCCTGTTATGGCATATTTATTGCGATGTGCAGAGTGAGAACTGTTATGATAAAAGTTATCTTGCATGTATGGCTGTTTTAACGGCAGGTATGTTTGTTTCCGCGGGTTTTGCGACTATTTCTGCTTCAGTGCTGTATTGTTATCTGGCATGGCAGTTAAAAAACAGAAAGGTGCGTTCTCTGCGGTATTTTCTCTATATGCTATTGCCACAGATGGTGTACTGCAGTTTGCTTATAGCAAGGAAGAATACAGCTGTAGCTATTGTTGTTATGGCTGTATATGTATGTTTTCTTATCTTTAAATCAAAAAAACAGATGCGCAGAGTACTTGCCAGAGCTGAGGAAGCTTTATTTGATCATGCCGTAGAGATATTCTACATAGGTATTCCTGTACTGACATGTATCATTACATTACTGTTATGGGTATTCCAGCCTGTCAGACAGATTCCGTATTCTTTGTATGCACAGTTTTTAAAAATGGAACCTGTCAGAAGCTATCTGTTTCTGGATCATTCTCTTCTGACAATTATCCTGGATATTTTCAGATGGTGCGGACTGTTCATCTTTATTTACTTTGGAAAAAAGAAAGAAGAAAATCAGCTGAGAAGTATGCTGTTTCTGATGGTGGTCTTCTTTCTGAATCCATTATGTATGGGAACTGTCGCAAGAGTGATAGGTTTTGATGATTATGCCTTCATCTTTGAAACAGTGTTTAATCCCTTTACAGATTTACTGTTGTTTATAGCTGTTTACAGAATGTTTGAGTGGCAGAGTATCGGTCAGTGGGTGCTTGAAATTTTCCTTGTGGCTGCTGTACTGATAGGTCATGTCAGTTCTTTTACGAATTATCCGTTTGGATTATATGAAAATCTGATTCCATCCGGGCATATAGAAGAAGGAAATTGATATCTATGAATGTATATGATTTTGATAAAACGATTTTTAAAATTGACTCTACAGCAGGTCTGGTGAAATATCTGTTTGTGCATGAGCCCAGGACTTTATTATCCATTCCAAGAACGGTTGTGTTTGGAATCGGGTATGGATTGCACATAGTTAAGAAACTGACATTTAAAACAAATCTGTACCATATGTTTACTTTTGTAAAAGATATGGATGCAGTGGTAGATGCCTATGTGGAAGACAGTATGCAATATGTACAGAAATGGTATTTAGAACAGCAGAAAGCAGATGATGTTATTATTTCCGCTAGCCCGGAATTTCTGATTAAACGTTTTGCAAAAAAAATGGGTGTACAGTATGTGATGGCTTCTAAAGTAGACCCGTACAGTGGCGCTTATGATGGCTTAAACTGTCATGGAAAAGAAAAGGTGACAAGATTCTATGCCATGTTTCCGGAAGGACATGTGGATGGATTCTGGTCAGATTCTCTTACAGATACTCCTTTAGCGCGCATTGCAGATCATGCCTATCTGGTAAAAGGTGCTAAAATGACAAAATGGCCTGAAGAGGTTTTGGAGAAAGAAGGTAAAAGCAGATGAAAACATATGATGTAGTTATTATTGGTGGCGGTATTGGAGGATTGATGTGTGCATACAGACTATGCGAAGAAAACCCTGCTCTTAAAATAGTTATTCTTGAAAGAGGCAAATCTCTTGAAGAAAGAAGCTGTCCTATATTAGCCGGAAAAGTAAACAAATGTGTCAAGTGCAATCCTTGCTCTATCATGGAGGGGATGGCAGGTGCCGGTGCTTTTTCTGATGGAAAATATAATATTACTACAGAATATGGAGGATGGCTTCCTCAGGTCATGGATGAAAAAGAAGTGATGAGATATATCCGTATGGCGGATGACGTTCTTGTGAAATATGGTGCAGATAAGGAAGTGTATTATCCAGACGATGAACTGAAGACATTATGTCTTCAGCATGATCTGCATATGCAGCAGGCTGAAGTCAAACATCTGGGAACGGATGCCAACTATGGTACGATGCTGAAACTTATTCATTCCATGGATGGAAAAGTGGAAATACAGACACAGGCTGAAGTAATTGAAGTGGAGAAAGACAGTCATGTAGTGACGTATATTCAAAACGGTAAGGAAGTACAGATTGCCGGTGACAAAGTTGTTTTTGCCGTAGGCAGAATCGGGAACAGAATGTTCCAGGAGTGGTGTATCAAACACAACATTCCTTGTACAAACAATCAGGTGGATGTCGGTGTAAGAGTGGAGCTGCCTTATGAAATATGGAAGCATTTTTCTTCCAAGATCTATGAACCTAAGATTTATTACAAAAACGGTAAATACAAGGATGTGACACGTATGTTCTGCTTTAACGAAAAAGGGCATGTGGTAACCGAGAATTCCGATGGGGTATTGACTGTCAACGGACACTCCTACAAAGAGGAATCACGCAAATCTGCAAACAGTAACTTTGCTTTATTATGTTCAACGAATTTTACTGAGCCGTTCAATGAACCTGTTGCCTATGCAAGAGATATAGCGGCACTTGCAAATAAGATCTCCGGTGGGTATGTCCTAGTTCAAAGACTAGGTGATCTAGAAGAAGGCAGACGTACTACAGCTTCTCGTCTTGCTTCAGGAAGTGTAAGACCTACATTAAATGCGGTCCCTGGTGATCTTTCACTGTGTATGCCGAAAAGACAGCTGGATAATATTGTGGAAACAATACATGCCTTGAATGCTGTGGCACCTGGAACAGCAAACTATGATACGTTACTGTATGGAGTGGAATGCAAGTATTACAGTGCAAGACCAAAAGCAAAAGATTTTGAGCTTGAAGGAACTACAGGTATTTATGCTTTGGGAGATGGGGCAGGGTTTACAAGATCTCTGGCTCAGGCTGCTGCTAATGGTCTGATTGTTGCGGATAAAATACATGGTGTGTTATGCAAAAGTGGAAAATAAGAATTCTGACAGTTTTGCTTTGTACAGGCATGTGTTTTGTGAATACTCCTGTGATTGATGCAGAGGATTATTCAGATATCCAATACTGGACTAATCTCTGTACAAGTTCCAATGGGATTTCCAGCAGTGATAAAGATGCCTGTACTGGCTTTTACGAGTATATGAAGGGACAGTCGTCTTCTTTGAAAGAGAATATCTCTGCTATTGATTCTCAAAGAGAAGAAATAGCCAATAATATTGAGCAGTATGCTCTGATGATCAAAGATTATCAGGCCCAGATAGACGATCTGAAAGTGCAGATAGACGATCTGCAGGTTAAGATTGAAAATAAACAGCAGGAAATCGAGCAGAAACAGTCAGAAATTGATGCATTGCGTACAAAGGTTAAAAAACAGATTACAAATTCTCAGCCAAGTATGCGTATCCATAAAGAAATAGATATTCTGATGGGGGCCAGAACTTTTACCGATTTTATAAAAATTGCCAATGGACTGGCGGATATTACAGAATATAACGAAAGAAATCTGAAAACGCTGAATCTATTACTGAATGCTCTGACTGAAGCAAAAGAAGAACTTGCAGGCAATCAGCAGGAATTACAGGTAAAACAGGAAGATGTACTTTCCAAACAATATGAAGCGCAGATTATTGAGGAAGAGTATAAGAAACAATCTGCGGAACTTGCTGCTCAGCGTGCAAGTATAGTTTCCAATATATCTGAAATTCAGGAAACTATGAAGGCTATAAACCAGGCTCTTGGACAGGTAACAGCTTCTGAAGGATGGACATATCCTGTACCTGGAGTGAAAATGACACCAGGTGCCGGCACTTGGAATTATGCAGGTGGCGGAAGACATTACGGAGAAGATTTTGGATATGGAGTAAATTATGGTTCCAGTTATGCTGTTGCAGCAGCTAACGGGGTTGTGTTAATAGCTAATGATGCCGGCTGCGGGTATGGCGGATTAGGGGACTATTGCCCTGTAGTAGGTGGCGGAAACGAAATCCTGTTACTGGTAATTGTCAATGGCAGTACCTATGGAGTGAAGTACTATCATCTGATGACTGGATCTTTCTCTGTAAAGACAGGACAGGTAGTCAATGCCGGGGATCGTCTTGCACTTGTAGGGTCCAGTGGAAACTCTACAGGACCACATTGTCATATTTGTGTCTATTATCTTGGGGATGCGGCAAGTTTCTCCAGTATTGCACAGAACTGGAACGGGGATATGGCTATGAATACAGGCTGGAACACCTATTCTGAACGCATCTGTGAAAATGGAGCGAGTGCTCCGTGTAAAGTGAAACCTGAGAGTGTATTTGGCACCGGATGGTAAAATCAAAGAAAAGCGATATACAGCTTTTCTTTTTTCATGTTTTAGGAATTTTTTTTGATGGTATAATAAAATTAACGGTTTATGAGGAGGGAAATATGGCATCATTTCGAATGGAAAACGATGAAATTCAGGTGGAAATCGATGAACAGGCATCTGAGATCCATAGTCTGAAGAGTCTGAAGACACAACTGGAATACATCTGGGACGGAAATCCGGAATATTGGAAGGGGAGAAACCCTACTTTATTCCCTATGGTAGGTAAAACATGGGACGGTATTCTGCATATTCATGGTAAAGAGTATACAACCGGTAATCACGGTTTTTGCAGAAACAGCAAATTTACATGTATTGAACATTCTGACACAAAAGTAGTCATGGAAATGAAAGATAATGAAGAAACATTACAGCAGTATCCGTTTCATTTTACTATGCAGATTACATACACTATTGCAGGAAGTTCTGTGCATATTGCCTATGCAATCAGAAACACAGGTGATACAGTTATGCCGTTTAACTTTGGTTTACATCCTGCATTCAGATGCCCTTTGGAACAGGGGAAAACACAGAAAGATTATAAGCTTCATTTTTCTTCACCGGAAACTTTTACATGGAATGATACCACTTTGACAAATGGTACTGAACTGGAGCTGAATGAAGAAGAACTGCAGAAGACAGTGATTATTCATCGTCCAAACTCCACATCGGTTTCTCTGACAGATGGCACACATGGTGTAAAAGTAGATTTCAGTGGATATGAATGGCTGGCTTTCTGGAGCCCACATGCACCATTTGTGTGCATTGAGCCTTGGTATTCTCATACGGATTTTGAAAAAGTGGAAGTTCCGTTTGAACAAAGAGAAGGTACACAGTTCCTGGAACCTGATGCTGTATTTAATGCTTCATATACGGTTAACCTGTTTTAAAAGAAGATAAGAGGAGGAAACATGTTTAACATTATCGTTTGCAATGATTACGACGAAGTAAGCTCTGAAGCTTTCAAAGTCATGAAAGAGGTTTTGAAAAAACCAAACCCTGTATTAGGTCTTGCTACAGGAAGCACACCTGTAGGACTTTACAAGAAAATGATCGCAGATCATAATTCTCAAGGTACATCTTACAAGAATACAATTACATTTAACCTGGATGAATATTTAGGACTTC
The DNA here is from genome assembly GCA_934754415.1 of uncultured Bulleidia sp. Classification (GTDB taxonomy): domain Bacteria; phylum Bacillota_I; class Bacilli_A; order Erysipelotrichales; family Erysipelotrichaceae; genus Bulleidia. Next base: position 6,376 of record CAKVIS010000002.1, on the reverse strand, counting down.
CAAGAAATCACGAACAGTCTTATTACACCTTTATGCATGAAAATCTGTTCAACTCTATCGATTGTCCTGAAGAAAACATTCATGTTCCTAACGGATCTGTTGAAGACGGAGAAGCAGAAGCTAAAGCATATGAAGAAGCTTTAAAACAGCATGTAGTAGATATTCAGGTATTAGGTATCGGTTCTGACGGACATATCGCATTCAATGAGCCAGGTACACCATTTACAAGTGAAACACATATTGCTGATCTTACAGACCAGACAATCAGCGACAACGCACGTTTCTTTGAAGGTGACAAGTCTCAGGTTCCTACACAGGCAATTACTCAGGGTCTTGCTTCCATTATGCGTGCCAAGAAGATTGTACTGATTGCTACAGGTGCAAATAAAGCTGATGCTGTTTATGGTATGATTAAGGGCGCCAAGAGCGAAGAATGTCCTGCTTCCATTCTGCAGGATCATGCAGATGTTACAGTTATCCTGGATAAGGATGCTGCTTCTAAAATTCAGTAAGCATATTTCTTTTCAAAAAGTGCCTTCTGGTGCATACTATGAGTACCAAGGAGGTAATTTATAATGAATTTAATCAATTCAGTAGAAGAATATGATGCATTGTTAAATAACAATGCCAGTGTATTTGTAGATTTCTATGCAGACTGGTGCGGACCTTGTAAAATGCTCGGACCGGTTGTTGAACAGGTAGCCAGAGAGAATACAGATGTTCAGTTTGCAAAAGTGAACATTGATGCATTACCTGAAATAGCTGAAAGATATGGCATTATGTCTATTCCGACATTACTAAGTTTTAAAGGTGGTAAACAGGTTGGAAGTGGCGTAGGGTTCATGCCAAAAGAATCTGTACAGGAAATCGTTAATAAAGCAAAGTAATGCTTTGAACCGGTTCTGAAAAGATCCGGTTTTTTTTTATGCTAAAAGTTTAGAAATTGTAAACAGAAAGTATTGCATTACTGAGTGAATTCTGTATAATCATTGTTGTTTCATAACAAGAGATTTATTGTTTAACAGCACTAAACAAGCGAAGGGGTGATGTTGTGATTGATATTGGTGACAGGATAAAAAAATTACGTATAAAAAATGAACTGACATTACAGGAACTTGCCAGCAGGACAGAGCTCACAAAAGGGTTTTTATCACAGCTGGAAAGAAATCTGACCTCACCATCTTTGCAGACATTAGAAGATATATGCGAAGCACTTGGAACGGATCTTTCTCATTTTTTTAAAGAAGATGCAGAAGAGAAGATTGTATTTACTCCTGAAGATGCATTTATAGATGAACAGGAGGGGAGAACAATTCACTGGATTGTTCCCAATGCACAGAAAAATGATATGGAGCCAATTCTTCTTGAACTGGAGCCGCATCAGAAATCCATGGTTCTTGATCCGCATGATGGACAGGAAATGGGGTACATTCTAAGTGGAAGGGTGGTTCTGGTAAAGGACTCAACTCCTAAGGGTATCGTTTTGCATAAAGGGGATACTTTTTATTTGAAGGGAGATGAAACACATTTTATTGAGAATCGCTCCAATACGAAGGCTGTGGTGCTGTGGATAAGTACACCACCTATATTTTGAGTATTACATAAAGGGGATAGTAAATGAAAAAGCTGATTGAAATCAAAAATGTTGTAAAAGCATTTGGCAACCAGGTTGTTCTGAAGGGAATTACTTTGGACATCTATGAAAATGAATTTGTAACTTTACTTGGTCCTTCCGGTTGTGGAAAGACAACTTTGTTGCGTATGCTGGCAGGGTTTATTGAACCAAGCCAGGGACAGATTATCATTGACGGACAGGATCAGTCCAATGTGCCTGCATATAAAAGGGATGTAAATACTGTTTTCCAGCATTATGCATTATTTCCACATCTGGATGTCTATCAGAATATCGCATTTGGTTTAAACATCAAGAAGATGCCTAAGGATATCATTGACCAGAAAGTATCTCGTATGATTTCTCTTGTCGGACTTGAAGGGTTTGAACATAGAGATGTCACATTGATGTCTGGTGGTCAGCAGCAACGTGTAGCAATTGCAAGAGCACTGGTCAATGAACCTAAACTGCTATTGCTGGATGAGTCTTTATCTGCACTGGATAAAAATCTGCGTAAGGAAATGCAGCTGGAATTAAAAGAAATTCAAAGAGAAGTAGGTATCACTTTCGTGTTTGTTACACATGATCAGGAAGAAGCGCTGACCATGTCTGATAAGATTGTCATCATGAAAGATGGTGAAATCGAACAGGTTGGTACACCTACACAGGTATACAACGAACCAATCAATCAGTATTGTGCTAAATTCATCGGGGATTCCAATATTATCGATGGCACAATGAAGAAAGATAATCTTGTTTCTTTTGATGATGCAGATTATACATGTGTTGACTATGGTTTTGCCGAAAATGAACAGGTAGATATTATGATTCGTCCTGAAGATATTGATATTGTAGGACGTAACAGAGGTCTGTTGAACGGCGAAGTGAAATCTGTGTTATTTAAAGGCGTACATTATGAAATTATGGCCGAGACAAGTTCTGGTACTTCCAAAACGGTTATGATGCATGTGACTAAGGCACAGGATATCACCAATGCTGATGCACATGAAAAGATCAGTGCTTCTTCTTTCTATATGGATATGGAAGACGTTGAAAATCTGACGGACAGAGAGGTTGTTGCACGTGCCAATGCACAGGCATGGAATGATGATAATGAAGATGTTTCTTTGACAAAAGTGGAATATGAAGTGAAACCTGAAGAAGGTATCTATCCTTGTACATTTGCTACAGATGCAGGCACAGCTATCACTATCAATATTAACGTGGTAAAACCTCGTGTAGTTGAAGATGCTGAAAATGAAGAAATGATTCAGGCGTTTGATTTCTATCGCTCTGCAGATGAAATTAAAGAGTCTGTTGCATTGGATACAGATTTGATTCGCTGGGCTGATGCCTATGCATGGGATACAGAAGATAACAGCCGTGTAGAAATCTGGGATGTGAAATATGATTTTGATGACCAGAATATTACAGAAGGCGATTATCCTATTACATTCTCTACAAAGGGAAGAGAATTAAAGATTGAAACAACAGACAGCCATGAAGTTGGCGAACGTATTGGCTTGAAATGGCATCCTGAAGACATTCATGTCATGAGAAAGATGAGCTGAGAAAAATGAAGAAGTTTTCTAAGTTGGTGTATCCATATCTAGTGTGGATGACAGTCATGATTGTTTTTCCGATGCTCCTGATTGTGTTGTATGCTTTTACAGTAAAAGGAAACAACGTACTGACATTGCAGTTTACTCTGGATAATTTCGCAAGATTCTTTTCAGATGCCGTATTCCCTAGTGTCTTATGGAGATCTTTAAAGATGGCGTTTGTCACAACAGTTATCTGTATTCTTGTAGGGTATCCTGCAGCGTATATCATGGCAAGAATGAAGCCTAATTCTCAGGCTTTGGCTATTCTTCTGATTACAGCACCTACATGGATTAATATGCTTGTTCGTACCTATGCATGGAAGGGAATTCTGGAACGTTTCGGATTGCCTGTGGAAATGAATGTCTATATTGGTATGGTATATAACTTTGTCCCATTTATGATCTTGCAGATTTACAATGCGATTAATAAAATCGATCCGGCTTTATTTGTTGCAAGCAGTGACCTGGGAGCAAATGAAAGACAGACATTTTTACGCGTGACACTTCCACTGTCTTTAAGTGGTGTGGTCAGTGGTATTACACTGGTATTTCTGCCTGCGGTATCTTCCTTCTTCATTCCAAAATTACTTGGTGGAGGAAAATACGTACTGATTGGTAACTTGATTGAAGACTGCTTTGTTTCCACAGGTAACTGGAACTTTGGTGCTGCTATCAGTATGATCATGGCAATCATTATTCTGATTTCCATGTATATTACAAAGAAACTGGATAAACAGACAGAGGAGGTACAGGATTAATGAAAAAGTGGTTATCTAAAGCCTATATTGTGCTTGTCATGCTTTTCTTCTATCTGCCTATTGCCTATGTAGTGTTCTTCAGTTTTAACAGTTCTAAATCTTTATCCAGATTTACAGGATTTTCTTTAAGATGGTATGAAAGCATGATGTCTAACAGATCTATTCTGGAAGCTATCATGTATACCGTCATATGTGCTACCCTGGCAACGTTAATTTCAACTCTTGTCGGAACTATTACAGCTATAGGTCTTTCTAAAAATAAAAAGGTTGTAAGAGAACTGGTAAATCAGGTGAATAACCTTCCTATGCTGAATCCTGAAATTGTTACAGCTATCGGATTTATGCTGTTCTTTACATCTTTAAGAATTAAGACAGGATTTTTCACCATGTTACTGGCACATATTGCATTCTGTATTCCATATGTAATTCTGACAATTATGCCAAGGCTCAGAAGACTGGATCCAAATATTGCTGAAGCAGCTCTGGATCTTGGCTGTACACCATGGACTGCCATGTGGAAAGTCATCATTCCGCAGATTAAATCAGGCATTGCTGCGGCTGCTCTTGTGGCTTTCTCCATGTCCTTTGATGACTTTGTTATTTCTCTGTTTACGACAGGACCTGGTGTATCCAATATTTCCATATATGTGTATTCCAACGTAAAACGTGTAAATCCTACAATTAATGCACTGAGTGCAGTGATTGTATATGTTGTCACAATTGTATTGATTATTGCAAATGTAATACCGGTTATCAAAGAAAGAAGGAGAAAGAAGAATGAAAAAAGTTTTGAAAACAGTATTGGTTAGTGGTATGTCATTGTCTCTTGTTGCGTGTTCCGGAGGTGGTTCTGCAACAGTGGAGCAGGTAGAAGATGCTAAAGAAGTGTATGGCTGCGATGTATTGAATGTGTTCAATGCCGGAGAATACATTGGTGAAAATGTATTATCCAACTTTGAAACTATGTACAATGCCAAAGTGAATTATGATACATTTGAATCTAATGAAATGATGTACACAAAATTACTTGGTGGAAGCAGTTATGATGTTCTTGTACCAAGTGATTACATGATTGAACAGCTGCTGCAGGAAAATCTTCTTCAAAAGATTGACAGTTCCAAACTGACAAATGCTGATCTGTTAAATCCTTCCGTAGTAGAAACTCAGAAATCTTTTGATCCTACTCTGGAATACTCTGTTCCTTATTTCTGGGGCTCTGTAGGTCTTGTGTATAACAAAACTGCTGTAGATGAAAAAGATATTGAAGAAAAAGGCTGGGATATTTTAAAGGATACAAAATATAAAGGCCGTATCTATTTCTATGATTCTCAAAGAGATGCATTCATGATTGCTTTTAAATCTCTTGGCTATTCCATGAATACAACAGATGAAAAAGAAATCCAGGATGCATATCAGTGGTTAAAAGAAATGAATGACACTATGGATCCTGCATATGTTACAGATGAAGTTATTGATGGTATGGCTAACTCCAAGATGGATATTGCTGTTATGTATTCCGGCGATGCTGCATATGTTTTATCTGAAAATGAAGATATGGGCTGGATCGAGCCAAAACAGGGTACTAACGTATGGCTGGATGCTATGGTTATTCCTGCTAACAGTTCCTGTCCAGGTCTTGCTAATGCATTTATGAATTACATTATTTCTAGCGATGTACAGAAAGAAAACTCTTCTTATGTAGGATATACTTCTGTCGATAAAGAAGTGGAAGAGTATATGGCAAGTGAAGAAGGCGACTATTATGAAAATGCTGCATATACTCCAAGAACAGGATATGCAAAGGATGAAACTTTCCATTACAATCCGTTCTTAAAACAGAAATTGTCTGACCTCTGGAACAAATTAAAAGTAGGTTGATAAGTTAAGTCATGAGGGCTATTCCCTTATGACTTTTTTATATTCATATCCTGGTAAAAAATGCGGGTGCAGGTAGATATCAAAGGCATTATTGATAACATTCAAAATTGATTCGGGTGTCAAAAGGTGAATTTCTACATTTTGCTAGGGACTGGTGAAATCAAATCCCAAAAATCATGATTGTATACGACTGAAGTGGTATGAAATACTTTAATATGATTCTATTTTTAAGCTTCATTCCCATATAGTGTATTTGAGTAAAATGAATTTCACTCAAAAAGACCTTTTGACACTCTAACCAAAATTATATATTGTAAAGATTTATACATATGCGCATCTGTCACACCGACAGGTGCTTTTAACATAACAATGTGAAAGCTCTCTTTGCTTTATGATAGTTATTAATCTTTTTTTATTTCAGACATATGATATTTTGTATGATATTTTTTGTTACTATTCACCGATAAGTGAAAATAAAGAGAGCAGGCAAATGATTTAACAACATCAAGTCCTGCTCTCTTTTT
>CAKVIS010000001.1 GCA_934754415.1 uncultured Bulleidia sp. | reverse complement strand
ATCAAAAATTGCAATATATCCTTTAATCATGGGATATATTGCAATTTTATTTTCGCTTAACTGTAAAAGTCGGGATTATAACAAACAATAAACAATGTATGCAAATCTCCTACTTATCCAGCAGATATTTGTCGACTAGTCTTGATGCAATCCTTACACACATTTCACATTCACAAAGTATTTTACCGGTTTCTATCCCTTTAATATCTCTGCATTTCAAAGCTCCAACCTGCTCAGTAAACTCTTTCACCAATGGTCTTTCCTTCACATAGGTTGTACCTTTGGAATCAGGCTTTTCAAGATTTCTGGAACTTGTTTGAAGCCCCAGTAACATACATGCTCCTACAAGAGCTCCACAATTACCCTGTGAACAGCCAAGTCCTGAGCCAAAAGGTTCACTGATAGCAAAAGCCTGTTCCCTGGATATTCCAAAATCATCACAATAGGCACAGATAACCGCCTGAGCACAATTGTATCCTTTATTTCTCAATTCTACTGCTAATTCTTCTTTATTCATAATTACCTCTTAAAAAAAACTGCCAATGGCAGTTTTTAAATGCATTAACCTCTCTTGAAGAATACAGGAATATCGTCATCTTCATCTGCAACAACAGTATCAGTTGTGGCGGATCCGAATCCTACATCATCTGTATCTTCTTCAGCAACTACACCAACCTGAGCAACTTTCTTCTTTGCAACAAGTGGTGTTGTTTCATCTGCAGGAGCATCGGTTTCAATGAGCTCAGGTGTTGGAAGATCAAAACCTGTTGCGATAACAGATACGATAATAGAATCACCGATATTTTCATTGATAGCTACACCGAAGATGATATCAATATCATTACCGGAAGCTTCACGGATATAATCAACAGCTTCACTAGCGTCATATGCTGACATGCTTGCACCACCAGTTACGTTGATGATAGCACTCTTTGCGCCCTTAATCTGGGCTTCAAGTAATGGAGACTGGATAGCTCTTTCAGCAGCTTCTCTTGCTTTATCTTCACCATCAGCCATGCCGATTCCGAATAATGCGCTTCCCTGACCCTGCATTACAGATTTAATATCTGCGAAGTCAAGGTTAATCATTGCAGGAACAGCGATAAGGTCAGTAATTGTCTGAACACCCTGACGTAAGATATTATCAGCTTCCTTGAATGCGTCTTCAAATGGAATATGTCCGATAACTTCCAATACTTTGTTATTGGAGATAATGATTAGACTATCTACATACTCTTTTAACTGTTCCAAGCCCTGTTCAGCCTGAACCATTCTCTTTCTTCCTTCAAAGTTGAAAGGCTTTGTAACGATACCTACAGTCAGGCATCCTAATTCTTTTGCAATTTTAGCAAACATAGGAGAAGCACCTGTACCTGTACCTCCACCAAGACCTGCTGTTAAAAAGACCATGTCAGCACCTTCAATAGATTTACGAATAACATCTTCGCTTTCTACTGCAGCTTTACGTCCATTGTCAGGATTACCGCCGGCACCCAGTCCTTCTTTACCTAACTGAATCTTATTTGCAACAGGAGATACATCTAAAGCCTGAACATCTGTATTTGCTACATAGAATTCAACGCCCTGTACCCCTTCCTGTACCATACGATTTACTGCGTTTCCCCCAGCACCGCCGATACCAAATACTTTAATTTTTGCTACCTGGTTATAACTTAAATCTGCCATTTTCCTTCCCTACTTTCTATTTTCTAGGAATAACCCTTTGAGTTTACTCGTCAGAGTATCCTCTTTTGTGTTGCCATCATTCTTTTTTTCTTTGTACGAAACAGCCTTGATAAAGGCATCCATGTCGATGGATTCATCGTTATATCCCATGATTGGCATTCTATCCTGATAAGCATAGAATAATCCAAGGCATGAAGATAATCCAGCATTTCTTCCCCCAAGAGTATCCGGAACATACGTCTTTACTTCCGTATGCAATATATCTCCCAACAGGTTAGAAAGGCCCTGTGTTTCGCCACCTTCGCCTGTAATAATAACAGTTGTTTCACCCGCTTGCAAGATAGGAGAGCATAATTTCTTAACGTATTTTAGCCAGTCCTGCGCTTTTGGCAATACGGATTCTACAAGTTCTTTTTCAGTCAGTGTCTTCGTCTCACCGTTTTCTGTCCAGATATGCACTGAGTTATCAGTCAGCTCTTTTTCATTCAGAACCGCACTGTATTTCACCAGTTCCACTGCCTGCTCATAATTAATACCTGCATGTTTTTCCAGTAAGCCACTTGCAAGATACCCTACACCAGCAGGGAAGACCATAGCAGTTGTCATTCTTCCATTTCTTAACAGTCCCAGAGAAGTCGACTGTCTTTCCATCTTCAGAATAATAATCTGTTTGTTTACCGCCTGTTCAAATAAAGCAGCTTCTTTACCAACAGCATATGTATCCAGGAAAATATCCATAATCTTGATACCTGATTTTTCAATGCAAGTAACAAGATCATATGCCATTGTTCTGTTTGCACATAACAAATCAATATCGACCATTAACTGATGACAACGTTCGCCAATAGGAATTCTTCTGGTAGTGATGCCGTTGACTGTATATTTTACGTTTACTGTCTGAATAAGGGCGTAATCTTTACCAATATCCATGCGCTGTGCTTTCTTCATGGCATTACGTACATCCTGCACCGTAACAGTCCCGTCAATTCCTGCAACATCTACAGTGGATTTGAAACTGTAACGTTTCATGCCGTAGGATGGTACTGCCAGAATGGCACTCTTTATACTCGCACCGATCATTTTCTTTGCATTTTCGACTGCTGTCTGAATTGCTTTGGTAATAGCCTCAGCATTGACGACTTTTTCTCCGTCAAATCCATCACAGGCAACTCTTTCAACTTTTATAATATTGAAGCGGGTATTAAAGAATTCACCTACTATCAAGCGTACCTCATAATCCGCAACTTCTATGGCTGTAAAAATTTGTTTATCGTTCACTGATCGGATGCTCCTTTCTTAATAACAGTTATATATTATCACAATTACGTTTAATGACGAAACCTTTCTTTTGAAATCCACCATTTTCCATCGATTTTTACTTCATTTTCCTGTTGCACAAACTGCCTACTCATGCTAAAGTATCTAGGCAATTGTGTGAAGGAGGTTATGGTATGTCAAGAGTTTGTGCCGTATCCGGTAAGAAAGCAATGTCAGGTAATAGACGTTCACATTCTTTGCGTGCAACTCGCCGCAAGTGGAACGTTAACCTTCAGAAAGTTCATATGATAGTTGACGGAAAGCCTACGACAGTTAAAATTTCTGCTCGTGCTCTCAAGACACTTAAAGGAGCTGGCAAGAAGGCAAAGGCAGCTGCTGCAGCCGAATAAGCAAAATATAGAAAGATATCCTGCGGGATATTTTTTTATTACTTTTCAGAACCTGCGGGATTCCCTTCCACAGGTTTTATTATTTTCTTTCAAAAAAAGAGCAAAGTTACATACATAACCTCACTCTCTTGTTAATCAGAAGATTCTATAATGCACACTGTTCCTTTTTCCACTATAAGTCTGGCCTGCGAAGCTTCCACTTCATTGGAAACAGTGTACGTGTCTGTATAAAAGATGTCCCGGTGTGCAATAGCATACTTAAAGCCTTCTAAAGTTATCCTTGCCTGTGAGTCCGTGAAGAAAGAGATAAACTGCCTTTTTTTCTTATCAAAAGTATATTCCCCCTCCTTCACCACATAGACAATATTTTTTTCTCCAATCAATCTGACGATATTAGGATATTTATAAGCAAGACGGATATTCACCAGTTCATGATCCACTCGGCCACCAAGAGCACCATAAACAAGGATTTCCTCATATCCCTGATCCACAGCTTCTTTGATAGCATGTTCACTGTCAGAATCATCTTTTACAGGATTCAGCTTTTCAATATGTTCAACATTCGTGCAGATTTCATTCCATTCCGCTTCACTGACAGAGTCAAAATCACCTACTGCATATTTCATCGGTATATGCTGTTTCAAACATACCAGCGCTCCTGCATCCACACCGATATACTCCGCATCCTCCATGAAAGGGACAGAAGAAGCCATCTTTAAAACAAGGACTGCTTTACGCATTACAGCAAACTCTCTACTGCATCGGCAATATCCTTTTTAAACACATAGCTGCCTGCCACAAGGATATCTGCTCCGGCTTCTTTACATAATTTTCCGGTTTCTGCATTAATACCACCATCAATTTCAATCTGGGCATCAGAGTTTGCTTTTACAAGTAACTGTTTTAATTCTCTGATTTTATCTGTTGTTTCAGGAATAAAGGACTGGCCTCCAAAACCTGGTTCTACAGACATAAGCAGAAAGATATCAAAATAAGGAATAAACGGAATCAACGCAGATACATCTGTTTTAGGTTTAATAGATAAACCAGCTTTCTTACCCCTTGCATGAATAGATTGTGCAAGTGCAATAATCTGCTGTGTATCCTGCATAGCCTCATAATGAAACGTGATGCTGTCTGCACCTGCATCCAGAAATACTTTGGAAAAGAATACAGGATCTGTAACCATCAGATGTACATCCTTAAAGAGATTACTGGATCTGCAGTAAGCTTTCAGAATATCTGGTCCGAATGTCAGATTAGGCACAAAGTGACCATCCATAACATCAAAATGAATCCACTCTGCTTTTGAAGCATTCAATGCCTGAATCTGTGATTCAAAATGAGCATAATCTAAAGATAAAACTGATGGAGAAACAATCATAAATACTTTTCCTTTCTTTGCTGGATAATTTCCAGTACATCCAAATAGTTACGATATCTTCTTAAAGGTATCTTTTTTTCGTCTACCGCCTGCTTTATGGCACATCCAGGTTCATTCTGGTGGATACAGTCATTAAATCTGCATTGCCCGATATATGGTTCAAAATCTACCATACACTGTCCAAGTTCCTGTTTCGAAATATTTGAAAAATCCAATGACGAGAATCCCGGTGTATCTGCCACCAGTCCACCACATACGAAATGTAATTCTGTATGTCTGGTAGTATGCTTCCCTCTTCCAAGTGCTTTGGAAATCTCCTGTGTAGCCAGCTGAAATGTCGGATCCAGTCTGTTTAACAAAGAACTTTTTCCGGCACCGGATTGTCCTGTAAGTACGGATACCTTTCCTTTGAGAACTTCTTCCAGCTCCTCACAGTTTCTGTCCTTTCCAGTCAGAATCACACGCATTGGTCCATTCTGGTACTCTTCCACAGACTCCTGAATGTACCCTTCCATGCCCATATCACATTTAGTAACAACCAGTATTGGTGTGATACCTGCTTTTTTTACAAGAATAGAAATTCTGTCTACAAGTGCACTGGAGAAATCAGGATCTTTGCAGGACATAATAATCAATGCCTGATTCACATTGGCAATAGCAGGCCGTTGCATATAAGATGACCTTTCCAGTATTTTCTGTACTGTCCATTGCTCATGCAGTTTTTCAGCCTGTACATAATCACCGACAACCGGTGTTACCTGTTTGCGTATTTTCCCGGTCAGAACAGCTTTGACAATCTCTTTTTCTTCAGTATATAAAGTATATTCTTTAGATACAATCTTAATAATCTGTGCTTTCATATATTTCAATCTTTATATGTATAGTAATACAATGTCAGATAGTTATTCTCTCTTTGAGTATATACACTATCAGTACTTCCATCAGAAGACTGCCAGTATTTCACTTTACCTACAAGACCTTCTTCTTTTATCTGCTTCAATTCTTCTTCAGATAAAGTAGAAGGGTCAATTTCGCTGACATAGACTTTGATACCCATTTTTTTTAACTCTTCACTTGCCTGATGATAGTCCATACCATAAATAGAATCCGGAATCTGTATCTCATGATAACTTGCATAGACTAATGTGATTTCACTGACAGAATTCGGGTCAAATAATTGTCCTGGAGCAATACCGGTCTGATTCAGTATTGTGCCGGAAGCCGCATCGCTTTCCTGTTCCACAGCATGCACTGTCAGATACGGATAGTTCTGCAAATCTTTCTGTGCATCCTGAATATTTTCCCCTGTATAGTCTGGCATTACCACTCCAAGGCCACTGGATACTGTCACCTGTATACTGGTACCCCTTTTCACTTCCTCTCCACCCGATGGATCTGAAGAAATAATCAGTCCTTTATCTACATCTTCGGTCAGAGAATAGGTAACATTTTTGGTATCTAAAACCAGATGGTGATCTTTACATATCTCCTGCGCTTCCTCCAGAGTATATGAGGTAAGAGAAGGAACTTCGATTCGTTTATGAATTCCCGGCAACATATCAAAAGAATACAGTACAACTGCAACTGCAATAACAAGCAGTATACTTAAAATACCAATCAGAATTTTTGTCAGTAAAGTCATTGGCTTCTTCTGCTGTTCTTCAGGATAATCTTCTTCCTCTTCCTCCTCCGTGGGTCTTCCTGTATTGAAATCTTTCAATTTGGAAGCAGAAACTCCCTTATAAGGATGAGGGACATATCTTTTTTCATTCTCTCTTGTGGAAGAAAGACATGTGCGAAGATCCTGAAGCATTTCTTCACTGGAAGCATATCTTTCATTTGGGTTTTTAGCTGCTGCCTTCAGCACCACATTTTCCAAAGACTGAGGTACCTGAGGATTTATCTGACGAATACTTGGCAGAGGATCTCTCATATGCATTAAAGCAATCTGAACTGCCTGATCAGCTTTGAACGGAACATCTCCTGTTAACATTTCATACAGCACAATCCCCATGGCATAGATGTCAGACTGTGCCGTAGCAGGCTCCCCTTTGGCAAGTTCAGGAGCCAGATAGTGTACTGACCCCATGACATTATTCGCCTGTGTCAGCTGCATACTCCCTTTGGCAGTCGCAATACCAAAATCAAGTATTTTGATGGTACCGTCAGATTTTACGATAATATTCTGAGGTTTGATATCTCTGTGAATAATCCCTCTTTTATGCGCTTCGGAAATAGCAGACACAAGCTGTTTCATGATATCTACAGCTTCTTCATTCAATAAAGGTGCTCTGTCTTTGATGACCTGTTTTAAAGTCTTTCCCTGCACATATTCCATGACAATGTAATGATGCCCTTTATAATCACCCACATCATAGACTTCTACTATGTTTCGATGAGAAAGTGATGTGGCTGCATGTGCTTCTCTTTCAAAACGTAAAATACTGGTTGTATCAGTGGATAAATCAGCACGCAAAATCTTCACAGCAACGTGTCTGTTCAAAATGGTGTCTACAGCAAGAAAAACATCTGCCATACCACCCTGTCCCAGATGCTGAACGACTTCATAACGATTTGCAATCATATTCTTTGCACTCATCTGGAATCATCCTCCAAATCAATTAAGATAGCTGTCACATTATCAAAACCGCCTGCATCTAAAGATGCTTTCACAAGTTTTCTCACACGGAGAATCGGATCTATCTGTGTATCCAGCACAATCGAACGAATCACACTTTGATCTACATAAGAATGCAGACCATCAGAGCATAATAATACCCCATCCATATCTTCCAGATGCGTATCAATATCACTGCGTACTGTTTCCCATACACCAATAGCATTTGTCAGTACATTCTTCTTTGGATAATTCTTTGCCTGTTCTGGTGTCAGTTCTCCATGCATGATCATATCATTCACTAAAGTATGATCCATAGTCAGCTGGGTAAACTGGCCATTGTGAGAAAAAGAATAGGCTCTGGAATCTCCAACATTTACCACAAATCTTCCTGCGTGGCATAAAAGAATACCGCAAAGCGTCGTACCCATACCATGCAGTTTTGGGTTCTCCTTACCTGTTTCAAAGATGAGCGTATTCACTTCCTGAATACCTTCTCTTAAAAACTTTTTGACAGCATTGGAGGTTTTAAAACCTTTTGTATTAGAAAAAGCAACAGAAAAATAATTGATTGCAAGTCTGCTTGCAACATCTCCTCCGAGATTGCCGCCAATGCCATCACAGACAATTGCAAAAAGGTCCCCGGCTTCATTCGTCGCAATGACATAACTGTCCTGGTTCGTCTTTCTTATTTTCCCTTTGTCACTCATTCCATAATATTTCATGCATTCCCCTTATTCATTTCATGTTTTGCACGTAACTGTCCACATGCAGCATCGATATCTTCACCATGTTTTGTACGTAATGTCGCCTTTACACCATGTTTCATCAGTACATCATAAAAATGTAATGCTTTTTTAGGATCTGTTGAACGATATCCATTTTCATCAACCTGATTATAAGGAATCAGATTCACATAAGCATTCATGCCTCGTATTTCATTTGCCAGTTCAATGGCATTTTCATCACTGTCGTTAACACCATCCAGCAGAATATACTCAAATGTAATTCTTCTGTGGTTATCTGTACTATATGTTCTTAAAGCCTTCATAAGCACATCCATAGGATACGCTTTATCAATAGGCATCAATTTCTTTCTCAGTGCATCATTACTTGCATGTAAAGATATAGCAAGATTGTACTGCACATGCGCATTGGCAAAATCATAAATACGAGGTACCACACCACAGGTGGAAATCGTAATGTGACGAGCACCAATGGCAAGGCCATGATCAGAGTTGATGATACTGCAGTAATTCATAACATTATCATAATTATCAAACGGTTCACCTGTACCCATGATAACAATGTTATCTACACGTTTCTGCTCTGGATCCAGAAGTTTCTGCACATACATCACTTCTCCAACCATCTCTCCTGCTGTCAGATCCCTTTGTTTTTTCAAAAGACCTGAAGCACAGAAACTGCACCCCATATTACATCCTATCTGTGAGGACACACATAAACTTTCTCCATAGGCAAAGTGCATTAAAACACTTTCCACACTGGAACCGTCCATCATCTCAAACAGGAATTTCATAGTGCCATCCTTAGCCACCTGTCTGTCTATTTCTTTTAAAGGAAGAATCACAAAATTCTCTTTCAGCTTTTCAATAAAAGAAGCCGGAAGATCTGTCATTTCATCAAAAGAGAATACTCTTTTACGGTATAACCACGTAAAAAGCTGTTTTGCGCGATATGGTTTCTGACCATATTCCTGTACTACCTGCTGTAGTTGTTCTAAATTAAAATCATATATTGTCTGCATACTAATCTATTCTACCATGTTTTTATAAAACTTTACGTACAAGTTGAGCAACATAAAACCCATCACCATTTTCTTCAAATGGGAAAAAAGTCTTCTGTCTCAGCAATTCAAATTCTTCATGTCTTTTGAGAAATTGTTGAATCTGTGTCTCGTTCTCTTTTTTATTGAGTGTACACGTACTGTACACCAGAACACCGTTTTGCTTTACATAACGGCAATTTGTATCAAGCAGCTTTTTCTGTACTTCTACCAGTTCATCCAGATTTTCTGGTTGTAAATGATACCTGATTTCCGGTTTATGAGAAAGATCTCCCATGCCTGAACATGGAACATCCAGTAAAATTCTGTCAAACGAGCCTTCTTCAAACTGGTTCTCTTTCGTTCCATCCATACATACAGGTGTACATATGGTCACTCCTGTTTTCTCCATTACCTGTCTGATCAGATCCACTCTTTGCGGATACACATCACAGGCAATCACTTCTCCTTCATTTTCCATCAACATGGCTATCTGCTGTGCTTTAGTGCCAGGAGCACTGCAAACATCCAGTACTTTCATACCTTTTTCAAGTTGAAGATAAAACGGAATTGCAGCGGAATGAATATCCTGTATCAAAACTTTTCCTTCACTAAAAGCATCTGTATGAAAGATATTGGCATCTGCAATAAAACTGTAATCGTTGATAAACCTGAAGGTACCCTCCAGATCTTCCTTCCGCACCTTTAAAGTATTGATACGTCCGTACAGAGTTGAACGTTTCTGGTCTGCTTCCATTATCTGTAATGCTGTTTCCTGTCCATAATGTGCACACCATAATTTATACATCCAGGTTGGATGAGAATATAGAATACATGGATCTTCCGGCTGTATCAGTCCCTGTTGCAGTACTTTATGTAAGATGGCATTAACAAATCCCTTTTCCTGTTTTTTTGCAAGTTCCACTGCTTCATGAATCACGGCATACTCTGGAATCTTATCCATGAAAAACAGCTGGTATACGCTCATATTCAACAGCTGTCTTGTTCTTAAAGACACCTTTTTTCGTACAAAGTGTTCCCATTGATATTGTTCTAATATAGTATTTCTGACAGTCCCATGGACGATTTCACTGACAAATGCCTGATCTATCCCGTGAAAAGGACTGTTTCTGAGTATTAAAGAAATATATCCATTCTCCTGAAATACCTGTTGTAATACCTGTAAAGCATATTCTCTAGTCTGCATACTACCTCATTTTCTAATCCAATGTCATTGGATTTACGTCAATAATAACAGCATTGGTTTCAATGCTTTTTTTACTGTCCAGCCAGCCCCTTAAAGAGCGACGCATTTCTTCAAGGTCTTTTCCTTTCAGCAGAATGCGAAATCTGCTGAGATCTCTCAGTTTTAATAATTGCACTACACCTATTGTCTTAAAGGATCCCGTCACATTCTGTTTAATATCCATGGCAATCTTTAAAGCCGTATTTTCATCCCTGTGCTGGACCATAACAGAAATAAGATATGTATAGGGCGGATATTGCCCTTCATGTCTGTACTGCATCTCTTTTTTGAAGAAAGAAGGATAATCCTGTAAGGCAGCACATTGCACTGCATAATGTTCCGGATGTAATACCTGAAAAACCACCTCTCCTTTTCTGTCACTTCTTCCGCTTCTTCCGGAAGCCTGTGTCAGCAAGTCAAAAGTCGTTTCACAGGATCTGAAATCTATTCTCTGAATTCCGGCATCTCCCTGCAGAATTCCTACCAGCGTCACCTGTGGAAAGTCAAGACCTTTGGCTATCATCTGAGTTCCAAGTAACACATCGATTCCACCCTGTGCAAATGTTTGAAAGATATTTTCATAACTGTTTTTACGGGTGGTAGTATCTTTATCCATACGCAAGGTAGTAATTCCCGGAAAAGTCGCATGCAGTTCTTCTTCCAGTCTTTCTGTACCATACCCAAGAGTAGTATAGCCCTGTGTACTATGACAGGTCGGGCACTCTTTAGGAACATTCATTTCAAATCCGCATGTATGACATTTCAGCCTGTGAATATCTCTGTGATAGCTCATGGCGACTTCGCAATGAGGGCATTGGATGCTGTCTTCACAGCTTTTACACCTTAATATGGAAATATATCCTCTTCTGTTCAGCAAAAGAATACTGGATTCTTTTTTATCCAGTCTTTCCTGAAGTTTTTTCTTTAACACTTCAGACAGAATCACATTACCGTTTTGCTGAATCTCATCTCTGGTATTCACAATGGTAATTTCAGGCAAACTCTGATTAACTCTTTCTGTCATTTCCACAAGACCATATACCCCTTTTTTACTGCGGGCATAAGAATCCAGAGATGGTGTAGCACTGGCCAGAAGCACTTTGCAATGATGATATCCTGCTCTGTATATTGCCACATCTCTGCAGTGATAGGAAGGCTGTTTATCCTGCTTATAGCTGGTCTCATGTTCCTCATCCATAACAATCAGCCCCAGATCTGTAAAAGGGAGAAATACTGCACTTCTTGTTCCTACTACAATACGTGCCTGTCCATTTCTTACTTTTAAATACTGTTCATATTTTTCCTGGGGACTTAAAGCACTGTGATACATCGCCAGCTCATGTCCAAATCTGTTCTGTACTCTTTCTATCATCTGTGGTGTAAGGGCAATCTCCGGTACAAGTAACAGTACCTGTTTACCTTCTGCAAGCTGTCTTGAGGCAAGCTGCAGAAAGATTTCTGTTTTTCCTGATCCTGTAACACCTCGTAATAAAATCACATCATGAGGATCATTCAGGATAGCCTCAAAAGCAGATTTTTGAGCAGAGGTCAGCTGTTTTTCCTGTTCTGTTGAAATATGTGCATTGGATTTTGCCTGTTTATCTTTGCTGAATGTCGAAAGCAATCCTTTTTCAACCAGTACTCTGGCTATATTCGGATACAGTTTTCTCAGTTCACTGTATAAGACTTCTTCACGTGTGCGCACATAGGTATATGCCTGCAATTGCTTGGGCGTCATAGAAATCTGCTTTCCTGTGACCTTTACCCACTTTTCCTGTACAGCCTTTGCCTTGGAAGTACCAGGTTTTATAACACTTGGCAGCATGCTTTGAAAACAGGCAATAGTTGTGGATAAAGTCTGTTCTTTCATCCATAAAGCTACATCTTCCAGTTCTGGTGTCAATAAAGGCTCAGTATCCATAATGCGTGTAATAAACTTGAATGCATATCCTGCTTCCTGTTCTAATTCATGAAGGCTCTTTTCTGTGTATGTACACTGCTTTACAAATCCTACAACCTCTTTTTGAGAATGGAAAGGTACACAGACTCTGCAAAGAGGAAATACTTCTTCTTCACTCAGATATGTAAACGTTTTATCGATAGAACGAATTCTATGTTCAATCCAAAGATCTACAATGTACATGAGCTTCCTCCTTTTTTCTACCCAATTATTATAAACAAATTTTATGTATTTTTTACTATGTAAAAGTATAATGTCTGTAGTAAAGGAGTATTGCATATGAAAACTTCAAAACCATACATTCTTGGATTTATCGGCTGTGGTAACATGGGCCTTGCCATTGCAAGAGGCTGTGTACAGTCAGAGTATCTTGACAGATGGCAGATACTTGTCCATGAACATAAAATAGAAAACATTACACAGGCAAAAGGTGAACGCTTTGCTATTGCCGAAGATGAAACAGATGTCGCCAAAAATGCTCATATCGTTGTGATTGCCGTACGTCCAGATCAGACGGATGAAGTACTGAAAAAAATAGCGCCATATCATCCGGACTGCATCTTATCCATCGTTACAGGACTGAGTATTAAACATATTCAGGAAATTGCCGGCGCAGATGTCCCGGTAATACGTGCCATGCCTAACACACCTCTTCAGATTAAGCAGGGAGCTACAGCGTTATGCATGTCTTCTAACTGTAAAGCAGATGATTATGATTTTGTATTCCAGATGTTTAAAGAAATGGGTGTGGCAAGAACCATCTCTGAAGACCAGATGAATGCTATTGTGGCAGTACATGGATCTGTCCCTGCCTATGTCTATTATTTTATTGAATGTATTCTCAAAGACGCTACAGACAGAGGCATTGATCAGGACAGTGCACGAGAATTACTTGTACAGACATTCATAGGTTCAGGGATGTTACTGAAAGCAAACAGAGACAAATCTATTTCTGAATTTGTAGATGAAGTCGCAAGCAAAGGAGGCACAACTATTGAAGCCATCAAGGAACTGAAAAAGCAGGACCTTGCAAAGATCATTCATGAAGCTAATGAAAAGTGCGTCAAACGTGCAGAAGAGTTATCCAAATAATTCTTACGGAAGGAAATCATTCCTTCCGTTTTTTATATGCGCACAAAAAAAGTGGAGAATATCAGGATCGAACTGATGACCCACTGCACGTGAAGCAGTTGCTCTCCCGCTGAGCTAATTCTCCGCAAATAATTATACCTCTCATATCATAAAAAAACAGTAGTTTCCTACTGTTTATCCGATAGAATCACTCATATCAATCTTCAATAACTGATTTAATTCCACTGCATATTCCATTGGGAGTTCTCTTGTGAATGGTTCTAAAAATCCCATAACAATCATCTCTGTGGCCTGTGCTTCAGATAGACCCCTGCTCATCAGATAGAATAATTCTTCTTCTGAAATCTTGGAGACTTTTGCTTCATGCTCGATAGTAGAAGTAGTACTTTCGTTATAGTTTAACGGAATGGTATCACTCTTACTTCTGTCATCAAGAATCAACGTATCACATTCAATCTTTGTTTTGGAATACTCCGCTTTTTTAGAGAAATGAATCCAGTCTCTGAAGTTAGTGACTCCTCCATTTCTGGAAACAGATTTTGAGACAATGGAACTGGAAGTATGCGGTGCTAAATGAATCATTTTTGCCCCTGTATCCTGGAATTGTCCTTTGGAACCTACGGCAATGGAAATACATAATCCATGCGCATATTCTCCCGCCAGAATGCAGGCAGGATATTTCATGGAAATACGGGAACCGATATTCCCGTCAATCCATTCCATCGTACCGTGTGCATCTACTTTTGCACGTTTTGTAACAAGATTCAGAATGTTATTAGACCAGTTCTGAACAGAGGAATATCTGCACTTGGCATTCTTTCCCACAAACACTTCCACAACACCTGCATGCATGGAATCCTTGGAATACTGCGGTGCAGTACAGCCTTCTACATAGGAACATTCCGCACCATCATCCACAATGATAATAGATCTTTCAAACTGTCCCATAGATTCAGAGTTGATACGGAAATACGACTGTAATGGTTTCTCCAGTTTCACATTCTTTGGAACATAAATGAAAGAACCACCTGACCATACAGCACCATTTAATGCTGCAAGCTTATTATCAGAAGGAGGCACGATGGTACCAAAATACTTTCTGAATAAGTCAGGATATTCTTTCAAAGCACTATCGATATCCAGAAAAATAACACCTTTGGACTGTACCTCATCAAGCATGTTGTGATAGACCGCTTCAGATTCATACTGTGTGGTCACCCCTGCAAGATATTTGCGTTCTGCTTCAGGAATACCAAGCTTTTCAAAAGTATTCTTTACTTCTTCAGGAACATCATCCCAGCTTTTCTCTGCTTCATTGGAGACTTTTTTATAATAGGTAAAATCCTGGAAATCTATTTCACTGAGATCCGGTCCCCAGGTTGGCATCTGTAAAGATTCATAGATACGGTAAGCATTTACTCTATAATTTGTCATCCATTGAGGTTCATGTTTGTAGGCGGAGATTTTTCTGACAATTTCTTCAGTCAGTCCCTTTCCTGTATCATAAATGGTTTTGACATCGTCATCATGGAATCCGTATTTATAATCATCCTGAGAATAAATGGCATCGTTATTTTTATTGTCTATGCTCATTATTTTTTCTCACTTTCTTCAAGCATTTCTTTCATTGCTTTCCAGCCGATGGTTGCACACTTGATACGATTTGCCTGTTTATAAACATTTTTCATAGCCACAGCTTCTTCCAGAACATCAGGATCGTAGTCCTTATGTTCAATCATCTGAAAGTAATTATTAATAATTTTTTCAGCTTCCTCAACTGATTTTCCTTTCAATAGATCAGTCATCATGGAAGTAGAGGCTGTAGAAATGGTACATGCCACACCGTCAAAACGAATATCCTCTACCTTTCCATCCGCAATTTTGGATTGTACTGTAATATCATCGATGCAGCTGTCTGATGCCATGTGTCTGGAATCATAGCCTGCATCTTGTGTTAATTCATGGTTATGAGGGTATTGGTAATGATCCATGATCAGTTCTCTTAATACCATAGGATCATCCAGTAAATTCATTGAACTCATATGTTCTTACCTCCTAGAAGAAAATACCAATGGCATTTTCTATAGTGATATTTGCAGCTTCTTTTACAAATCTGTCTACTTCTTCCTTTGTATTATAGAAGTATAAAGAAGCGCGTAATGTCTGATCTGTACCAATCACTTCATGCAGTAATTTGGCACAGTGGTTACCGGAACGCACTGCTATGTTTTTACTTGCAAGGTAACTTGCAGCATCCTGTGCGAATACATCTTTCACATTGAAATCTATCGGACCGGACAGATTATCTTTGTTGTAGATGACAATATTGTCAAGCTTGGACAGCTGTTCGCAGAAATAGGCGCGCAGTTCCATTTCATATTGGTGAATGTTGTCCATTCCTACCTGCATCAGATACCTGCAGGCCTCTCCTGTACCGATAACCCCTTCAATATTTGGTGTGCCTGCTTCAAACTTGATTGGCACATCTTTGAGAATCACTTCACCGTTGGAATAGAAACGGGCATTCATATCCCCTCCATACAGCATGGGTGTCATTTTCTCCAGAAGTTCTTTTTTACCATAGAGAATACCGACTCCTCCAGGTCCACACATCTTATGAGCTGAAAAGCCCATAAAATCAATATCCAGATCGCGTACATCCACAGCCATATGCGGTACAGACTGGGCGCCATCCACAATCATATAGGCACCATGTTCATGAGCAATACGACACATTTGCTTCACTGGCTGTACGCTGCCTAAAACATTGGTAACTTCCGCAACAGAAACTGCTTTTACTGTTTCATCAAAACACTTTTCAAATTCTTCAATCGAAATATTTCCCTCATCATCTGTAGGAATATATCTGACCTTGATACCATGTTCCTGTTCAAGATGAAACCATGGAAGTATGTTAGAGGCGTGTTCCACCTTGGAAATCAAAACAGTATCGCCTGCCTTGAGAAAATCATGTCCCATACCATAGGCAATCTGGTTCATGGACTGGGAGACATTATGTGTATACACCACTTCATCAGGATTGCAGTTAATCAGCTTAGCTACCTGTTTTCTTGTTTCATCATACAAAGCATCATTCTGGGCAGCAATGGCATAATCCCCTCTGTGCACGTTGGAAGTATGATGCATATAAAAATCATTCACTGCATCTATAACACATTTTGGCTTTAAGGAAGTTGCTCCATTATCAAAATAGATAAGCTCGGGATGATTAACAAGCATTGGAAAATCTTTTCTGATTTCATTTACATCGAACATAATTCATCGATCTTCCTTTCCATGGCTTCTTTCAGACGCTGCTGTAATTCTTCGTTCTGAATTACCTGTGTTACAGGCAAGAGATATCCTGTAGAAATCAAAGATGTACACTGTTCTACAGATAAACCTCTGGACATCAGATAATACAGCTGATCTTCATCCACTGTTCCCATACTCAAAGCATGACTTGCCTGAACATCATTTTCATCAATCAGCAATTCAGGGAGTATCTTTGCTTTTTGTCCAGCTTCAAAGGACAAAGCATGAGAACTCTGATGGCTCTCACTTTGTTTGGCTCCTTTGACAATCTTTCCAATAGCATCAATGACAAGATTACCTTGCTTTAACACAACTGCATAGTTTTCAATATTCCCACTTGTATGTGGTGCAAAGTTTACAACATTCACTGCATAGTCTTTTCTGGAATTCACGAGCAAGGCATTTGTGACTCTTGCACTGGCTCCAGGTCTTCTTAAAGCAACATAACAGGAACGTTTTGTATCAGCAGCATTACATTCTGCATAAGCAACGGTCAGATGCGCATCACGCAATACTTCATAGCTTTCATCCACTTCAAGAGATGCATCAGATTCATTGGAAAACAGGATATGTGTCTGTGTACCTGCATTCATAAAACCTCTGATTCTAAGTTTTCCACATTTTCTGACTGTGATAAACACCTCTGCATCGTTTGTACTTGAAAAAGACAGATCCAGATCTCTGGTGGCATCAATGATATATTCGTTGTATCCCTGCTTAAAAACTATGTCAGAACTCATACGAATATATTCCATCAGTGTGTATCCCCCATGGCAGTCTGGCGAACTGCACATTGTCCAATGGAAACTGGCTTTTTAGCTTCTTCCTGAGATGCAGGTACTGCACCTGTTTCCTGATAGAGCCAGTCATAACCTTCTGCATCAATGCGCTTTGCAAGAGAAGCATCGCCTTCCTTGACAATTCTTCCATTAACAAGAACATGTGTAAAGGTTGGCTCAATCTGTTCATAGAAACGTTCATAATGAGAGACAACCAGCATACTCATTCCTGTTTCTTTATGCATTCTCTTTAAAGCTTCTGAAACAATTCTTAAGGCATCAATATCCAGACCAGAGTCAATTTCATCCAGCATGGCAAGAGAAGGCTTTAACATTTCCATCTGTACGATTTCATTTCTTTTCTTCTCTCCACCTGAGAAACCTTCATTTAAGAATCTGTGAGCAAGATCCGGCTTCATCTCCAGATTTTCAATTGTCTTTTCCATCTGTCTGATGAACTGGAATAAAGGAATCGGTCTTTCTCTTCTTACATTCATGGCAGCTCTCAAAAAGTCAGAATTTGTAACACCAGGAATTTCCTGAGGATATTGCATTGCCAGAAACAATCCGGCTTTGGAACGCTCATCTACCGGCATAGCAAGGATATCCTTTCCATCATAAAGAATACTGCCTGATGTAACGGTATATCTTGGATGCCCCATGATGGCTGCAAGTAACGTAGATTTACCATTACCATTAGGCCCCATAAGCGCATGTACTTCGTTTTCATTCACTGTCAGATTAATTCCCTTGAGTATCTCCTTATCCTCAATGGAAACGTGAAGATTTTTTATTTCTAGAGTTTTCATATGTCCTCCTATCAATTACCGGCTTGAATTATAGCATTAAACTGTAATTAAGTGTTGTAATACTATCTCATTCACAATCCGTATTATACTAATACGAATTTTAACATGCAAAAATCATGCTCAATGTGAACGAAAGTTCAGCTTTTGAAAAATTGCAAAAATATATTGACTATCATATAATAGGAAAGCATTTTTATATTTAAATATGAATAAGGAGGAATTATGAACAAATTCTTGAAAAAGAACTGGTTCGTGTCATTAATTATTGTTATATTCGCTTGTATCAGCGTCTATTACATCTATGATACCAACAAGGGAAAACTGAAAGGAAAAACTTCCGGCGGTGAGGATGTTGTTTACACAGTCAACGATGAAGACATAACAGCATCTGATTTCTATGATGAACTGTATAAAACAAACGGTGAAAATGCAGTTCTGTCTCAGTTTATCAAAGCTGTAGCCGATGACTCCTATAAGACAACAAAAGATATGAAGGAAAGTGCAGCAACTCAGGCTGAATCCATCACATCTAATTACCAGTCTTCCTACGGCAGTTCTTATGAAGCTAAGCTTAAGAGTGACTTAGCCTCAACAGGGTATTCTGATTTAACAGACTACCTGATTACTCAGTTAAAGATTAATAAGATTACAGGAGAGTATGCCGCAAATCATTTTGATGAATTGCAGATCAGACAGATTTCCTATGTTTTGATTAAATTTGAAGATTCATCCAATGTTCCTTCCACACCAACAGAAGATGAACAGTCCCGTATGGATGCTGTAGATGCATCTTTAAAAGATGGTACAAGTTTTGCCGATACAGCTACCAAATATTCTGAGGACTCTTCCACAAGCACAAGTGGTGGTGTTCTTGGCATTATTGACAAGAATGCGTCTAATATTGATGCAAACTTCCTGAAAACTGCTCTTGCTTTAAAAGAAGGTGAAGTCAGTGACTGGATTAAATCCGACAGTTTCGGTTACTTCAAAATCAAGTGCGATGCCTGCACACCAGAAACACTGGAAAGTTCTGAAGCTATCAGCAATCCATATGAAACTCTTGTTTCCAAGTATGACACAACATTACAGAAGCCTGCTATCTGGGAAAAAGCAAACTCTCTGGGTATCGACTTTAAAGGTAATGATAATCTCGAGAAAGAAATCAAAGCTTACTTTGGTGTAGAAGACAGTACAGAGTCTGAAAGTGAAGCAACTGCTTCCCCTTCTCCTGCTGCAACTGCCGGAGGTGACAAGAAATGATATCCGCAAAGAAATTACTTACAGGCGCATCTGCTATTGCATTAAGCTTTACACTGGCAGGATGCTCTGATGCAAGTGCAAAACTGAAAGATAGTTCTTCTGGCTTAATCAAGGTTGGTAATAAGACAATTACCAAAGGACAGATTTACTCTACAATGGTTTCCATGTCCGGAGCTTCCACTGCTATCAACAATGCAACAAATAAGATTGCTGCAGCAGAAGTGGAAGTAACAGATGAAATCAAACAGCAGGCTGAGTCTTCTTTAAATACTTACAAGTCTATGTATGGAGATTCCTTTGCTTCCTATCTGGAATCTACAGGTATGACTGAAGATGAATATGTCAATGAGTATCTGATTCCTTCCTTACTTGCTGCAGATCTCAGCACAAAGTACATTGAGGAAAAATGGGATGACCTGATTACAATGTATAAACCTGTTAAAGCAACGGTACTTACATTCTCTTCTCAGGAAGACAGAGATGCCGCATTACAGGAATTAAATGATGGTTCCAGCAATGCAGAAACAGCCGCAAAAAATCACAACTCTACAAGTGACGGTTCAAGTAAAGTATATACAAACCAGGACACTACGCTGGACACAATGGTACGTGCAGTATTAAGTTCCATGAAATCCAGTGACGGCTGGGTAGATACACAGTCTTCTGATTCTGCAACATACTACTTGTTACATGTAGATGAAGACGATACAGAAAATTATCGCGAAGACCTCAAAACAGCTTTCTCTAACATCTCCAATGTCAAAACAGATGCAACAACCTACTACTTTAAAAAGTATGGTTTCCATATTTATGACATTACACTGTATGACGCTGTAAAAGCATCCTATCCTGACAACCTTGTACAGGATATGCCTGCCGATACTGATACTGATACTGATACTGATACAGATGCAGAATAAGGCATACTTCACTGATTACAAAAACGGATAACCCATCATCATGGTTTATCCGTTTTTACTTTTGCAGAAGTAACATGTATCCAAAAAACTCAGAAATTTAATGCAGAAAAGAAAACTAACCTGTTTCTTTTTTTTGTGTACTGATTGCCTTATAATATACATATCATAAAGGAGACAAACTTATGTGTGTATTTTGCGATATTATCAATCATAAAATTCCCTCTAAAGTAGTGTATGAAGACGATGATGTTTTAGCTATTTTAGATATTTCTCAGGTAACAAAAGGTCATACTTTAGTTATGCCAAAAAAGCATTACGCCAACATTCTGGAGGTAGATGAAAATACATTACAACATTGTACTTCCGTAGTACACAAACTTGCAAAACAAATTGTAGAAAATACTGGAGCTAAAGGATGTAATGTATTAAGCAACTGTGGAGAAATTGCAGGTCAGTCTGTAGATCATTTACATTTTCATATCATCCCTAGATATTCTTCAAAGGACAGTATTGAAATCAAATTTAATCCATCCCCTGCTTTAGATCTGGATGAGGTCTTACAGCAGGTTAAAGGATAAAAAGTATGCCTACCGCTTTATATTATCTGCATGATCCCTTTGCTCCGGATCCAAACCGTCCAACAAGATTTGGTTCTGCATGCATTCTGATCTATAACGGAAGTGTTCTGTTGGAAAAAAGAAGCGATTCTTTCAGATGGGGCATTGTCACAGGGGATATTCATAATACGGAATCCTTCAAAGATTGTGCAATACGTCAGACAATCAAAGAAACTGGTATTTCTTTACAGCACTCGGATCTGTCTTTCCTGAAAATATTTGATGATCCAAGCCGTATTGTATCTTTTCTGGACGGTAATATTTATCGTATGGTACATGTTGCTTATGTTGCAGAATTTGAGACTTTACCTATTACTACAGTGGGAAAAGGCAGTATGGAATTAAGATGGGTACCGCTGACAGATCTTGAAGAATATGATCTTGTAGTAACTCATAAAGAAATTCTGGAATACTATCTTCAACAATTACAGGAAGAAAATTAAGGACCTGGGTTTCCAGGTCCTTTTTAAACGTGTAATCGTTCTAATATAACATTTCTTGCTGCGTCTTCCAAAGTATCATCTAAGGGAACAAGTTCTACCTGCCCGTATCTTTTAGACAATCCTCTTCTTATCACTGCATCTGCCACTTTGGGATTCTTTGGTAATAACGGTCCATGCATGTACGTCGCAATTACCTGATCATTCATAAACCCTTCATAAGAAGAACGGTATTCATTGCCATGTCCACTGAGCACTTTTCCAAATGGTGTATCCACATTTTTGGTTTGTCCTCCATGGTTTTCAAAACCTGCCACTTTAAAGGTTTCACCATCAATAGTTGTCTCTAAAGCAATATTGCCTATACATCTGTGATTTCTGTCAGATGCGACGGTATAGTACGGGAACAGGTGTAATCCGTCAAGTATATTGCCGTCCTGATCTTTATAATACTGACCAAATAACTGATAGCCACCACAGATAAGTAAAAATGCCGTTTTTGACTGTAATGCTTTGGTAATAGACTCTTTTCTTGCAATCAGATCTTCATAGATAAGGCTCTGTTCATGGTCGGCACCTCCACCCATAAAGAATAAATCATACTCTTCAATATTTTTAACATCACCAATGGAACAGGTATCTACTATGCAATCTATATTTCTTTTGGCACAACGCACCTTAAGCACTTCAATATTGCCTCTGTCTCCGTACAGATCCATCAGATTGTTATACATCCATACTATCTTCAGTTCCATACTACTTCTCCTCTTTCTTTAAAATAGCTCTGGTAGAATGCAGTGCGGTATATGTGGAAATAATATAACTTTCCAGATTGCAGGCATTTAGTTTTCTGACAGCTTCTTCCACACCCGGATAGACTTCGATTCTGTCTTCCATGCCTTCATATTTCAATCTTAAAGCAATGTCATAAGCCCTTAATCCGGAACATACTATCTTCTTGACTTCAGGCACATTCAATCTTTCAAAATGTGCATCCCATATCCAGCTGACATCATGTCCATCCTGATCATTATCATTCAGAATAATCATGACATTTTTTTCATGGGGCTGAGCAACTATATACTTAAGAACTTCATTGGTACCTGTAGGGTTTTTAGCAAGATTTAAGATACATGGCTGATTCAGGTGAAAGAGTTCATTTCTGCCTTCTTTTAATACAAAAGTTTTAAATACAGTATCTGCGCTGTCAAAATTGCACCCTAACAGCTTCATAACCGTAATAACCGCTGCACAGTTATATACTGCATAAATTGTATTGATAAAAGAAGTAAACTGTCTTCCCTGTGCCTGAAATGTGCCATGATCATAATCAATGGAAGTCACCTCAACATCACTTTGTACATTTCCAAAACCGTCATGCGGGCACAAAAACTTACCAATATGAGAATATTGATAATACGCATACTTCAATGGTTTACCACAGACCGGGCAGAAT
Organism: uncultured Bulleidia sp.; assembly: GCA_934754415.1. Taxonomy (GTDB): domain Bacteria; phylum Bacillota_I; class Bacilli_A; order Erysipelotrichales; family Erysipelotrichaceae; genus Bulleidia. The sequence goes on along the minus strand of CAKVIS010000001.1, from coordinate 97,759 downwards.
TTTCCTTCACTTGCTTCATTTGTAGTTTCCACACTTTTAGCATTTCTGTCTACAGAGAAATAATGTACATTTGCTTTGGCAGCATTGTATCCAATACGTAAAACATTTGGATCATTGGCATTCAGAATCAGATCACCTTCAAAATCTTTGGTTACTTCCATGATTCTTCTGATAATTGTTTCCATTTCTCCAGCTCTGTCCAGCTGATCCCTGAAAAAATTCGTTACTACAAGTGCTGTAGGTCTCAGGTTTTTAAATTGTCGATATAAAGTTAATTCATCCACTTCAATCACTGCAACATCTGCCTGTACATGATAGGAAAGATCACTGTTTGCTGCCAGCAGGGAGGCAATACCTACATTGAGGTTATCGCCTCTTTTATTATTAATTACCTTCAGCCCTTCCTGCCTTAAAGATTCTGCAATCAGGTTCTGAGTGGTCGTTTTTCCATTGGTACCTGTCACAAGAATGACATGTTCTGGCATTTTAAATCTGGCGATAAAATCTTTGTCCATCTTTATACCAAGAGTACCGGGAAAAGATCCGCCTCTGCCCATCTTTTTTAACAGACAGGAAGCACATTTCACAATACTTAACTGAATATCCATAAGCATACCTTTATTTTAATACAGGCTTATAAAAAGCTCTGTTTTCCAGTGCAAACAGCTTGGAAGTATATCCACCAGGTTTTACAGGTTCCAAAGCTTGCTTTAATGTATTGAGTCTGGCGTCCATGTTATCTACAAGAGATAATACTTCGGCTTCCTGAATCAATGGTAATACAGGAGAGCCAAACTCATAATGACCATGATGAGAAAGAATCATATGATGGAGTAAAATTGCTTCCTCTGTTCCTTCTAAACCAAGAGATTCCGCCACTTCTGTTAACATACCATTAGCAATACTGATATGTCCTTCCAGCTTTCCTTCAAGAGTATATTCTGTGGTCACAGGCCCGCTCATTTCTACTGTTTTACCTACATCATGTATCAATGCTCCGGCCACCAGAAGATCTCTGTTGAGCTGAGGATACTGCTTGCAGATCATCCAGCATAATTTAGCCATTCCAAGAGAATGTTCAGATAACCCTCCAAGAAAATTATGATGAATTTTACTTGCAGCAGGATAAGAATAATATTTATCTCCCACCTTCTGTAACAATGCCACAGTCAGCTTTTTAATTTTTTCATTTTCAATTGCATCAATAAAAAACTGCACTCTGCTTTCTCTTTCTTCAAGATCAATGGAACTGCTTGCCACAAATTGTGTCAGATCCACGGAATTCTGATCCATAGATTCCACTTTATTAACCCTCAACTGTAAGACACCTTTATAATCCAGACTGTCTCCTGTTACCTGTATGACTTTACCTGTCTGACATACCTCCACATCATGTGGTTTTACATCCCAGAACTTTGCTTCAATAGAAGCAGAACTGTCGGCCAGTGTCATAGAAAGGTATGGTGCTCCTTTATTGGTAGTACCATTTTTCACATCCTTTATCAATAAAGGTAAAACATATGTTGTATTTGGTGTAAAATCTTTAATCAGCATCTTTTTTCAACCCCATTTCATCTATGACCGCATAAATATCTTCACTCTTATATCCCTGAGATAAACTGTATCTGAAAATATGATTTCTCAGATCTACACCGGAATATCTTTTAGAATATCTTTGCTTGGCTTTATATACACATCTTTTCAGATTATCGATTTCATTCGCATCTGCATCAGAGAAATCCATTGTCTGTAAGACCTGTTGTATATCTTCAGCAGAATATCCCTGCTGAACAAGTTTATTCTGCAAAGTATACTTTGTTTTCTTTACAGAATCATTCTTGCAGGAGTTTAATACTTTTTGAGCATATTGCTTTGCATTCTCCAGAAAGTCATTGTCTTCTTCACTCAGTTCTTTTTCAATCATCTCTACAGGTATACCTTTCTTCATCAGACTTCTGATGATACGATTTGGTCCCTGTAAAGATGCCGCAAGAGAATGTATTGCTGCTTTACAGTATCTTTCATCCTGGATGTATCCAAGAGATTCCAGCTTTTCAATAATCTTATTGATAGTTTCAATGGAACATGTAGTTTCTCTTGTCAGATAATCATACATTTCTTTACGCGTTCTGTCTTTTGCAGCAAGTTTTCTCAAACATCCCTGATAAGCCTGTACCCCTGCTTCTTTTTCGCGAAGCGTATTCACCATCTCCTGAGTAATGGTTCCGCCGTTTCTTAAACCAAGTGAAGCATAATCATCCAGTGTAACCTGAAGACGTTCTTCATCTTTATTCTCTTTCAGAAGATATAACTGTACATAGGAATCTTTTACCTGAATATCATCTATAACAATACCATGATGATATTGCTCCAGAGCTTTCGCATAGACATCCAGTACTTGTTTGGCAAATTCTTCTGCATTGTATTTAGACACCACACGGCAGGCATTCTCAGACATAGTGTGTCTTTGTTCTTTACTCAGAGATAAGAACTTTTTAAACTGTTCGATAAACTCTTCATTTGTTTCATAATACCAGCCTGTTTCATCCGGATTAATCAAATTTTCCAGAACCTCATCTTTTCTTGCAAATAAAGGTAATCCACTGGCAAGAGCTTCAATAAAAGTCATACCCTGTGTTTCTGTAACCGAAGCGGAAATAAAAGCATCTGCTGCACGATAATACATAGGAACCTTTTCTTTAGGCACTGGTCCTGAAAAAGAAACTGTATCTTCTAATCCCTCTTCTTTTACAAGAGCCTGCAGTTTATTCAAATCCGGTCCGCCACCTACAAGAAGCAGTTTACAGTTTTGTCCTGCAACTTTTGCAGCTTTTACAGCGCGAATTACTATATCAACGGATTTTTCCTCAGCCAGTCTGCCAAGAGATATCAGAACAGTATCCTGCATGGTAAATCCGTATTTTTCTCTAATCTGTCTGACTTCTTCGTCATTCTTTAAGGAAGGAGAGAACATCTCCAGTTCCAGACCTGTAGGGATGACATTAATATCCTTACGAATGTTATATCTTTCCAGCATCATCTTCGTCTTTTCACTTGGTGCAATGACTCGAACACTGCTGTTACCATACAATCTCGATAGTTTGGCAACAATCTTTTTCACGTATTCATCTACTTTTCTGGAGTTCACAAAATTGACGTAATGGGTATAATCTTCGTAAGTAGTATGATATGTAGAAACTAATGGAATATTTAACTGCGATGAACAGATATGTGCAAAAATACCTACGCCAAATTCTGTCTGATCGTGAATAATATCCAGATGTAATTTTTCTATTTCATGTAAAGCTTTAAAATGAAAAGGACTTGTCATGACATAGCCATACAGGAACTTTAATTCCGTACCCTTGAAACGCAAGACTTTTCCATCTTCTTCCCAGTGTGTATCTACTTTTCCTTCAGAATTTGTAGTTATGACGTAAACTTCATGACCAAGTTTTTCAAGTTCATTTTTTAATATATATGTGCTATTGGCAACACCATTGATTTCAGGTGGATATGTATCTGAGAACAACCCAATCTTCATATCATCCCTCCTTAATTTCTTTAAGACTTTCGTTATTTATTTTATCATTACTTACCATCTCTTGGATAGGCATACTTTGAATCGTATCTGCGATATGCTCAGGACATGCCCTTCCATACATAAACATCAATGCACCAACAATTGTCTGAAAATAAAAGGTAAACAGTCTCCAGATCAGCATAATACTTCTGGCCTGCACACTGGTAAATAAAGTTGAAAACATCAGAATGAATGTAGCTTCAGTTCCCCCACTGGATCCCGGAGATGGTACAAAAGCATTAATCATAGACACAAAACTGCATAATGCCAGCATATTAAACCATAAATCTGGTGTCATCTTTAATCCAAGAGCTACTGCAGCAAGAGATGGAACACTGTAATAAATCAATAATCTTAAAACAATACTGATACCAACAATAAAAATCATCTTTCTGTTATGTTGTAAAACGATTACTTCTCTGTCAAACTTACTCAGCTGATCATCAATCATAGCTTTTGTTTTTTCCTTATCTTTGATGAAATGAAGTTTAGCACCAATAGAAATACCTGTAGTTGTTAACCACCTGTAAAACCATGGGAATTTCACAAGAGCAATCAAAAATAAAATCACTGCACTGTTAACAAAAAAACCAATAATAACAACAAAGAACAACTGTGAATATTTAGTATAAAAATACATAAACTTGAAGATAAGTAAAAACAGTACAAAGATAGCCATGACTGTCTGATATATTATAAAATCAAGCCATAATACACCTATGGCATTAGGTACAGCTACCCCCTGTTTTCGGAAGATAAACAGCTGTACAAACTGTCCTCCGGAAGCACCAGGTGTAATATTATTGAAAAGTGCAGCTGTATAACTGTTAATAAATCCCTGAAAATGTGTATATCCAGGAGTAGAAATGTTACATTGCAACTTCAGTCCATAGGCATGGATCCATCTTTCCAGCAACATGAAAAGCGCAATACAAACAAGTACAAGCTTATTTGCATGCACCAGCATATGTATTACCTGATATCCATTATCTTTTAATGTCAGCCACAGAACCAATCCTGTTAAAGCTCCTATAAGCCCTATATTAAATACAGGATTCCTGAACAGCTTTTTTAGTTTAGTTTTCATAAATTATCTGTATCATTTCTCTGTAATACAGCCTCGTATACTTTTTTCAGTTGTCTACCAATGTTCTCTATATTTCTCTCTTTAGCTACCTGATATCCCTGTTCAGTAAGATCAGGTAGATCTTTTTCCACAATTCCTTTTAACAAAGAAACAAACTCTTCATTTGTACATCCCATATAGGTATTTACACCATGTTGTAACCAAGGAGAATAGGCGCCGATGTCTCTGAGTAACATAGGACATCGTGAAGCTAATGCTTCCAGAACTACAATACCTTCTGTTTCTTCATAACTTGGAAAGAAAAAACAGCTGGCATCAGAATAGGCGCCCTCAATAATCGGTCCTTTTACATATCCTGGAAAATAGACATTATATGGTGCTTCATGAATCGCATCCAGAATATCTTTAGTCACCACAAGATGATTTATATCACCAAACCAGATAAATTTGTACTGAGGTAATTGTCTGGCAACTTCAATAAAATCAAGAAGTCCTTTGCGCTTAAACAGAAGACCAACGCCAATGACTACTTTATCTCCTTCTTTCAATGAAAAATACTTTCTGAAGGCTTTTACTTTTTCTTCATCATAGGCATATTTTTCCAGCATGACACCGTTGGAAACAGCATGGATTGGCTGTTTCAGACCGTACCCTTTCAAAAGTTTTTTGGAGTATGGAGTAGGTGTGATAATAGAATCCGCTTTAGCATATAAAGATACAAGCCTGGAATTATAAAAAGGAGCAATCGCATTGGAAAAAATAAAACTGTTTTGAAAATCTTCCTTTGTAGAATGTGCGTGATATATCACTTTTTTTCCTTTTTCTCTTGCGCTTTTGATTACAGCTTCACTGGAACCTGTATACGTATTGATATGCAGAATATCATACTCCTCATCCCATGGATCCGTAGTATATGTAATACCCTGTGAAGTAAGAGCTCTTTTCTGATGTTCAAAAGCTCTGCCTACGCCAGAAATCTTTATAAAATCTTCGTTTTCAAAATAAAGAAGAATCTTCATGTCATCACCCGTATCAATTATATTACAAATAGAAAAAAGACGAAAGGTTTCCCTTTCGTCTTAAGATTTGATCTTATTGATCGTTAGCTTTCTTAACAAGCTTTGTATAACGTCTCTGAGCGTCAGCCTTTGTCTTAGCAAATGCTGCTTCAGCTACTTCAGCACCCTTTAACTTAGGCAGGTTGAAGTAACGAGCTTCGTTCATTAAGAAGTCATGGAACTTATCCCAGTTAGGTTCTTTAGAATCGATTGTTAATGGTTTTTCAAGTCTTGGATCATAACGATACAGAGTTACATAACCACATTCAACAGCATTCTTCTGAACACGTGGAGCATTGACAAGTCCACCCTTGATACCCTGTTCTGCACATGGGCAGTAAGCAATAATCAGAGATGGTCCTTCATAAGATTCAGCTTCCTTGAATGCTTTGATAGTCTGAGCCTGGTTAGCACCCATAGATACAGATGCTACATAGCAATGACCATATTCCATAACGATCTGGCCAAGATCCTTCTTGGACATTGCCTTACCACCAGCTGCGAACTTAGCGATAGAAGCACGCTGAGAAGACTTGGAAGACTGTCCACCAGTGTTGGAATATACTTCAGTATCCAATACAAGAACGTTAACGTTCAGGTTGTTAGCCATAACGTGGTCTAATCCACCGTAACCGATATCGTAAGACCATCCGTCACCACCGATGATCCATACAGACTTGGAAACAAGATCTCTCTTCATTTCAAGTAATGTCTTAACATCAGCATTTGCACTGGATTCTACATTCTTAACTAAAGAATCAACAACAGCTCTCTGCTTATCACGATCGTCACCAGCAGCGATGTATGTCTTGAAATCTTCAGCTAATGCAGGTTCAACTTTATCCATGTTGTCTTCCATGATCTTTAAGATCTTAGCAGACTTATAGGACTGAGATACTGCCATACCAAATCCATATTCAGCGTTATCTTCGAATAAGGAGTTAGCCCATGCAACACCGTTACCGTCTTTATCAACAACGAATGGTGTACTTGGAGTAGCAGAGCAGTAAATCATAGAACATCCTGTTGCGTTTGCAACAAGCATATCTTTACCGAATAACTGAGAAGCTAATCTGTAGTATGGAGCTTCACCACATCCTGGGCAGCATCCAGATACTTCAAAGTATGGCATCATCAGAGATACACCAGCAACTGTAGATGGATTGCCATATTCAGGCTTGTATTCTGTTCCCTTGTAGAGGTAATCAGCAAGAGGTTCAGCACCCTGTGCATCAACGATATCTACTGCGGATAATGCCTTAGTTGGACATACGTTCAAGCAGACACCACAACCTACACAGTTCATAGGAGACAGCTGAATTCTGTAAACAAGACCAGCTTCCTTAGCTCCCTTATAAACAGGTGTTGGTTCTTTAACAGCCCATTCAACACCACATTCTTTAGCAACTGCTTCACCCTGAGCAGCTTCTTCAGGTGTTAATAAGAATGGACGGATTGTAGCATGTGGACATGCAAATGCACACTGACCACATTCTACACACTTGCTTGCATCCCAGCTTGGAACTGTAGCAGCAATATTTCTCTTTTCTTTGAATGCAACGTTTTCAGGAATAGAACCATCAATAACATCAGCTTTCATGAAGTCAGATACTTTCATATCTTCTCCACCTAAAGAGTTGATAACCTGAACGTTTGTATCGAAGTGATCGTCACCTGTTAATTCGAACAGCTGAGCCTTAACAGGCAGGTTGCTCCATTCAGGTTTAACAGTTACTTCAACAAGTCCTTCAGAACCCTTATCGATAGCTGCACAGTTGTTGTTAACAACATCTTCACCCTTACGAGCATATGTCTTCTTAGCAGAATCCTTCATCAGTTCAACTGCCTTGGAATATGGCATAATCTGTTCATTCAGCTTGAAGAATGCACTCTGCAGGATTGTGTTTGTATGACGACCCATGTGAGTTTCAGCAGCTAACTTGTTAGCGTTGATGATATAGAACTTAGCGTGATGATCAGCTAATCCCTTTAACATTCTGTTTGGAAGTCTTTTTTCAACTTCTTCTGCAGACATTGTTGTATTCAGTAAGAATGTTCCGCCATCTTTCAGATCACGTACCATATCGAACTTAAATGCATAGGATTCAAGAGAGCAGGAAATGAAATCTGCTTTATCGATATAGTATGGAGAATGAATTGGGCTCTTGCCAAATCTTAAGTGAGATCTTGTAACACCACCGGCTTTCTTGGAGTCATATGCGAAATATGCCTGAGAATACAGGTCTGTATTGTTACCAATGATCTTAACTGTAGACTTGTTGGCACCTACTGTACCATCAGATCCAAGACCATAGAATAAGCAGGATGTGTAATCAGCATCTACATGAATATCTACTGGTTCCAGAGATAAATGAGTTACATCATCTGTAATACCGATTGTGAACTCTTCCTTAGGTTCATCCTTCTTGAGTTCTTCAAATACACCGTTAATGTCAGATGGGTTAGTATCCTTGGAAGACAGACCATAACGACCACCAACAATAACAAGATCCTTATGCTTACGTAATGCATAGCAAACATCTAAGAATAATGGCTCACGTGTACCAACTTCCTTAGCACGGTCAAGAACAGCAATCTTCTTAACTGTAGCTGGTAATACATCTTCCAGATATTTCTGAGAGAATGGACGATACAGATAAACCTTGATTAAGCCAACTTTTTCACCACGTTTAACGAGTGTGTTGATTGTTTCTGTGATTGTATCTGTTACAGAACCCATAGCTACGATAACTCTTTCAGCATCTGGAGCACCAACATATGTAAATGGTGCATAGTTACGTCCTGTGTGTTCGCTTACAGCCTTCATGTACTTAGCAGCAATTTCAGTTACCTTAGCATAGTGTTCATTCTGTGCTTCAGCAGCCTGGAAGTAGATATCATCGTTCTGAGATCCACCACGTGTTACTGCATTTCCATGTGGGTTTAATGCATGTTTACGGAAAGCTTCCAGCTTTTCAACTGGTAATAAGCTCTTTAAGAAATCGTAATCCATAACTTCGATCTTATCGATTTCGTGAGATGTACGGAAACCATCGAAGAAATGCATTACAGGAACGGAACCATCAATAGCAATTAAGTGTGCTACACCAGCCATATCCATACAGTCCTGTACGGAATGAGAACACATCATAACCATGCCTGTCTGACGGCATGCATATACGTCCTGATGATCACCAAAGATAGAAAGTGTATGTGTAGCTAAAGATCTTGCTGCTACGTGTAATACACCTGGCAGCATTTCACCCTTTAACTTGTAAAGGTTTGGAATCATTAATAATAATCCCTGAGATGCTGTAAATGTTGTAGCTAAAGAACCTGCCTGAAGAGCACCATGGACTGCACCAGCTGCGCCTCCTTCAGATTGCATTTCAACCACTTTTACTTTATCTCCGAAAATGTTTTTGCGACCAGCGGTTGCCCAGTCGTCTACGTGTTCAGCCATCGGAGATGATGGTGTGATAGGATAGATGCCAGCAACTTCTGTAAATGCATAAGCACTATGCGCAGTAGCTGTGTTACCATCCATCGCTTCGAAAACCTTTTTGTTTTCTGTACTCATAAGTCCTCCTAAAAAGTCACATATAGTATACAACGATTTGTAATCGTTTTCCATATGTTAAAGGTCTAACAAGTTTTAATTTTTCAGCTCCACTTTAAATCACGCCCATTTCATCGAATTATTTATAAATCTCTAAAATCAGCTGTAAAATATTTCTTCATAAAAAGAAAATATTTGAAGAAAAAAGATGATTACTTTCTTAAACAGTAATCACCTTTTCTTCACTATATATTTTCTTTTTTATCCTGTGCTGCTCTGATTTTTGGAAGAATCAGGCCTAAAAGGATCAATACTACCGGAGTAACAACATTAAGCATCATTGTTGCAGGATCTGAAGAATACATACCTGTGATACAGCAGAACAAGGTAACAAAGAAACACCATCCACCAAAGAGGATACCCAAAGTCTTGCCTTTGACAAAGTGATAATCCTGATGGAAAGTATCTCCTGCTTTTTTCAGCATAATATAGGCAAAGAATACCCAGATATATCTGAATGGCATACATACAGAATTCAGCTTATTCAGCTGTGTCAGTACCGCTGCAGCACCAGGTACTGTCATCTGTGCAAGAATAATTCCTCCACTTAATACAGCAACCATCTTGATACCATTTACATATGCACCATTTTCATTCTGCTTCAATAAGCCTTTCGGAACAAATTTTGCTGCATTTTCATCTTCCAGCAACATACGTAATGGAGCATCAATAGAAATCACCAATGTAGAGAACTGACCTACAGCAGTAGCAAGAGCATAGATGATTAATAACAGGTTTCCGATACCGTAGTAATTTCCAAGTTTCTGGAAAGCCCAGTAAGATCCATTGGAAATATAAGACTGCTTCACAGAGGCGCTGGCATTGATTACTTCCGGATCAAACATCATTCCCATTGCAATTGTTCCAAACAATGCACAGATAACTACCATGACGGCTGCAAAAATCATAGATTTCGGGAACTCTTTAGAAGGATCACCTTCCATCTTGTTAACGTATGGAGAAATCTTTTCAATACCACCTACTGCAAACACTAGAATTGACAGACTTGTAATATATTCCACATTAAAGTTTGGAATCAGATTTTTCAAAGACCAGTCCATGGAAACATAACCACCGTCAGGATTGATTAATGGTGCACCAAACATCAGAATAATATACAAAATACTCAACACAAACATGCTGGAACCTGCAATAGTTGCCAGTTTCTTTAATGGGTTTAAACCTCTTGAAGCAATGTAACAGAACAACAGCAGAATGACTAATGCCGCAATCTGAATATACAGAGTCGGGAATGAGTCATACGTTTCAGCATTCCTGAACACAAGCCAGGATAAAGCTTTTAAACCACCCGAACTCTTTCCAGCAATATAACTGACATGTACTGCCCAGTATGTCCAGCCTGCATAATACGCAATCTTACTTCCTGCTGTTTCCTGCACCCAGGAAGTAACACCTCCACCCTTATTCTTAAAAGCGGAACCAAGTTCTCCTACCATCAATGCATATGGTATGAAGTACAAGGCAAACATCATCAACCATGAGAAGATGACCTGTATGCCATTGAAATACATGAAGCCATTAACAACATTTCCAAAACCCCATAAAGTGGAAAAGCACATAAAAGCCAAGGCATACCATTTAATTTTCTTAGAATTATCCATTTTCTTTTCTCAGACTATATGTCTTCCTTTCTTTCATGTAATGACCTGAAATGAGCATAAGAAAAAAATATTAGCAGCCTACATTCTTATGCAACCCTGATAATGTCAAGAACTCCCTCTTACTTTATACATTTTCAGCAAATAAAGCACATTACATCCCTTAGTATAACCAAGATGTCACAAATTTCTAATACATTTTGTAAAAAAGTCAGAATCCATAAGAAAAACACCTATGTTTCCATAGATGCTTTTCAAGAGAGAGACAATCTTATTTTTTTGCGTCAGCAATCACTTTATCTGCAATTTCTTTTGGAGCAGGTTCATATCTGTCAAAAGCAAGCACATAACTGCCGATGCCCTGTGTCATGGAACGCAGCTCTGTAGCATAAGACAACATTTCACGCATTGGTACTTCCCCTTCAATGACCTGATCACCATCATCATTGGCATGCATATCCAGAATAGAACCACGACGTTTTGTAATATCTCCAATCAAAGTACCTGTATATTCTTCAGGTGCTGTAATGGTAATCTTACCGATTGGTTCCAACAACACTGGCTTAGCTTTAGGCATACCTTCGTTATACGCAAGTCTTGCAGCTTCTTTAAATGCTGCTTCTTTAGAATCTACAGGATGATAAGAGCCATCATACAATGTAGCTTTGACGCCTACTACTTTATACCCTGCAAGAACCCCCTTATTCATGCATTCTCTTAGTCCCTGTTCTACAGGTGGGAAATACTGTTTAGGTACAGCTCCTCCAAATACTTCTTCTGCAAATACCATGTCTTCACTGTCACATGGTTCAAATCTTACCCAGACATCACCAAACATACCGGCACCACCGTTTTGTTTCTTATAACGGCCCTGTGCTTCTGATGTACCTTTAATTGTTTCACGGTACTGAACAATTGGTGTACTCAGATTGACGTCTACCTTGTATTTTGACTTCAATTTTGCACATACAAGTGAGATATGCTGATCACCGACGCCGTACAGAACCTGCTGATGTGTTTCTGCATTATTTTCCAGTCGGATAGTGCCATCTTCCTGTTCCATATTACGAATACCTACAGACATCTTGTCTTCATCTGCTTTTGTCTTTGGCGTAACAGCAAATCCAAGCATTGGTTCAGGATATTCGATAGGGTCATATTTCACAACACGGCTTCTTGTACATAAAGTATCATTTGTTTCTGTGGACTGTAATTTTACAACTGCACCAATATCACCAGTAAATAATTTACCTAAACCAATCTGATACTTTCCGTTAATCGCATAAATCTGAGAAATCTTTTCAGTTGCGTCTTTATTAGAGTTATACACTTCAGAATCGGAATTCATGATACCGGACATAACTTTCAGATAAGAAATCTTTCCTACAAACGGGTCAATGATTGTCTTGAAGACAAAAGCACTCAATGCTTCATCTTCATTGGTTTCCATTTCAATGGAATTGTCCTTCATACCTGTCGCATGAACATGACCTTTTTCAGCATAGCTAGGGAAGTATTCCGTAATCAGATCCAGTAATCTTTCAATACCGATTTCCTGTACAGCACTTCCTGAATACAATGGGCGAATATCACCAGAACGTACACCGATACGTAATCCCTTAGCCAGTTCATGTTCATCATATTCTTCTTCATTAGAGAACTTCTCCAGTAATGCATCATCTGTCATGGCAATTGCTTCAGCAATTTCTCCATAGTATTCCTCTACCTTATCCTGTAAATCTTCAGGAACAGGTTTTGGCTCTTTCGGATTCGCAATATACCATGCCTTACGACGTAATACATTGACACTTCCAACAATCTTATCCCCTTTATAAATAGGAACTTCAAACGGAATGACGGAACTTCCGTATTTCTCACGAAGATCAGACAGAATAGCATCAAAGTCAGCCATTGGATCATCAAGCTTATTCACAAAGAAAATCGTAGGAAGTTTTCTCTTGGATACAGCTTCCTTCCATGCACGAAGAGTACCAGGCTCTACGCCTTCTTTGCCATCAATAACAATCAGTGCATTATCACCAACATATAAACCTGTAACTTCTTCACCTACATAATCCATATAGCCAGGTGTATCAATAAAATTGATTTTCTTTTCTTTCCATTCTACAGGAGCTAAATGACAATAGCAGGAAGTACCACGTTTTCCTTCTTCCAGATCAAAATCCAGTGCACTGGTTCCATCATTATTTTTACCTGTTTTATCAATGCGTTTAGTGAAATGCATACATCCTTCAATTACTGCAGTTTTACCTGCACCGGAATGTCCTAATACAACGACATTTCGTACCTCATTAGCAAGATAGTCTTTCATATGCATTATTCCTCAACTTTCAGAATGTCCTTAAGATCAGCAAGACATTCTTTACGCACATAATGAATGGCAAGATTAGCTTCGTTGTCTTTCATTGTCTTATCTGCGCCATGTGCCAGTAATACATTGACCAGATTTGGATAACCAATATATGCAGCTCTCATTAATGCAGTGCAGCCTCTGTAATCAGCCTGATTTACATCAGCACCGCTATCTAACAGGAATGTAATGATTTCTTCTTTATACGCTGTAACAGATTCCATCAGTGCAGTTCTTCCCTGTTCATCCTTTGCATTTACATCTGCGCCTTTTCTTACGAGGTATTCCACTGTTTCAGTTTCACCAAGAAGTGCTGCTCTCATTAATGCAGTTCTTCCCTTATTATCATGAGAATTGACATCAGCACCGGCATGAACCAGCATTCTGCAGATTTCAAGATGACCTTTCTTTGCCGCACCCATTAATGCAGTTTTATTATTTTTGTCGCGAAGGCGTACATCTGCTCCATTATCGAGCAGGAATCGTACGATATCCGTATATCCTCTTTTTGCACTTCTCATAAGTGCAGTTCTTCCATCACCATTTGTGACGTTGACGTCAGCACCTTTAGATACCTGAGAGCATACTTTAGCGAAGTCCCCTCTGGCAGCTGCGTCGAAGAATTCCTGATTTGTTTGATCCATGATCGTTTCCTCCTATTATATGATTTCAATCAAACGAGTGATAAAAAAGATGGACGCAATATCCATCTTATTTGACACCATGAAAGTACTTGGATTCCTCAATGAAAACAGGAGCTTTTTCAGATCCTTTCAAGTCATTATTAACGTTGAAAACAATGTTGATATAGTTCATGATCTTTCTCCATTTCTCTGGATTTCAAATACTTCTTGATACCTATATTCTAACGGATATAAATAAAACATCAAGAGCTGTTCCTGATGTTTTAATCAATTCTTCGCAACTTCATGTAAGCCTTTACATTTTCGTTTCATTTTTAGTAATGACAGTGGTAATAGGATAAGGAATTTCTATATTTTCCTTTTTGAATTCCTTGAAAATCCTCTCTCTTACAACCGGGGCAACCTGCCAGTATTCCTTTAAACTGTTTGTTCTGATGCAATATCTGAGACGCACACTGGAATCATCAAAAGCAGCTATAATAATACGGTCAATCGGTATATGATTCTGTTTTTCTTCTGCACTTCTTTCATCAAGGATACCATCAGTGGTTTCCAGTACCGAACATATTACCTGTCTGACTTTATCAATATCTGAATCATAAGAAACCCCAATATATTCAAATTGTGCATATTTAGTATCCTGAAATCCTTTATTCTCCACAATAGCAGAATTCATCACATTATTAGGAATCAGAATTTTGGAGTTCTGTGAGGTGGAAATAACTGTATGTCTTAAAGAAATTTCCTGAATATATCCAGCTATATTTTTTTCTGGAAGAGAGATATAATCCCCTTCTTTAAACGGATGATATAAAGCAAGGAAAAAACCACCGATAAAATTCGAAAAGGATTCCTGTGCTGCCAAAGATACTCCAACTGCAAGAATACTGGTAGCACCTAAAACCGCTTTTCCTACCCCTTTTAAAGGAGTGATGGAATACAATATAACAAATAAAGCGACAATATAAATAACAGACACAATTGTTTTCTGAATATATGCAAGCATAAGAGGATTCTTATAGTCTTTCAGCTCTCTTTGCTTTTTAAACGTTTTATGAATCGTTTTCACAATACAGGCTGTCACAGCTACAACCAGTGCTGTCTGTATCAGAAAGCCCAGCAATCCGTTTTCAAATACATTTTCTCCAATATTCCATACGTTTGTATTCATAAGTAGCTCTTTCCCTTCAATAATTTTTCTCTTTCTTTGTAATCTGGCATATATGTTTGCACTATTTTATAAAATGCTCTGGAATGATTTGCCTGTAAAAGGTGCGCATATTCATGTAATAAGACATATTGCAGACACTCTTCAGGATAATGTATTAATCTTGAAGAAATGCGTATGGTTCCTTTAGAGGGTGTACAAGACCCCCATCTGCTTCGCATATCTCTTACAGTAATCACTGGTAACTGCAGATGATGATTTCTGCAGATACATGTATCATAAGCAGATCTAAATACCATAATCTTTTTTTCTATGATAGTTTTGGCGTACTGTTTAAATAAGACATCCAGATCTTCTTCATGACACAATGAATAATAGAATATATCTTCCTTTACTGTCAAAGATGAGTTTAAAGCTTTTTGCTTTATCACCTTCTTTTTCTTACCAAAGACATAGACATGCCCTTCCTGTTCACAGGAATTCAGTGTCTGTTCTATTTTTACTGCTCTTAAAGTTTTTTCCAGCCAGTTCTTTTTGTTTTCTATAAAACTTAAAATTTCCCTGTCAGAAAAGTATCTTGCCGCACTCACTTTGATTTTTCCGTCTTTTTCGACTTTCATAATCATTCTTTTCATGTTTTTCTTTGTAATTTCTACAGGATATTCCTGTTGATTTATAGCAATATATAAGACTTTTTTCATAATAACCTCATTCTACAAAAAATAGTTGTTGCAATCAAACGGTATTTTGGGTATTATATTGGAGCACATGGCGGCTATGGTGAAGTTGGTTAACACACTGGATTGTGGCTCCAGCACTCGTGGGTTCGAGTCCCACTAGTCGCCCTAAGCATTAAAAAAGCCTTTAAATAAAGGTTTTTTTTGTATCGTGGCACTAAATTGGAACTAAATTTTGTTCTTTCTTGTTTTTAAAGCATCTTTTTTACACGTTCATGCATCTTTTGAAGACGTTTTTTAATAAAGCAATATACAGCTTTCTCATCAGATGAAAGTTCTTTCTTCTCAGCTATATTTTCAAGAGAATTCATCAACATCTCATAATGTTTTTCTTCCTGTGACGCAATCTGTTGTAATGTGTCTGAAAGTTCTGGATGTTTTTCTTTTACTTCCATTGACTCTTCAGTATATTTCGTTACATCAGACAGTTCATCTTCTGCCCAATCAGATAATTTTTCTAACAATTCCATCATGGCTTATACCAGCTTTGTGACTAACACGTTAACAAGAGAGTACGTTGCATCTACTCCAGCATTCAAAACTTTAATGTCGAAAGCTGGTGAACATGGGCAACATTCTCTATAAGTTGTTGGAACCTGAACCTTTGTTGTAAAAGCCAGAGGATGCGTAGAAGTTGTATCGGCTGCAGTAACAGAAGCAAATGCGTTAGGAACAGCTGTGCCGTTAACCATCAACTGTAATGTCATGATTCCACCCGTATTTGCCACACCTGTTGCGTTTACTGCCACATCATAGATGCCACACTTATTCAAAGCTAGTGTCGCATCTCCACTTTTTGTAACAGTTGTGCCTTTACGAAAAACCGTATTAAGAGGCACTAATGCATTTGAACCCACTGAAATGTTATTTGAATAGCCTTCAATCATATTTATTCTTCTCCTTATTATATAAAGGGTGGCTAGTATGCCACCCTGTTTTGACGTACTAGATACGTTCTATTTAAATGTTTCCGCAGTTTCCGCAGAAAGGAGACTGTCCAGCAGAATATGTGTAACCTGTTGGATAACGAACTACAGTTGCCATTTGCTGAGCTAATTCTAACTGCTGAATACGTGCTGCCTGTGCATTGATAGTCTGCTGTAAGCCTGCTTTTTCAAGTGCTGCAAACTTATCGTCAATATTTTTGTTAATAGCAGCAGTATTGATAGCAGCGTTGTAATTTACTCCATCAATAGCTCTCTGGGTCTTGCAGCAACAATCAGCTAACTGTGCTGACATTGCATAGTTGCCATCTTTGATAGCTGCCTGTGTATCTGCAAAGTTTCTAAGGTTTTCATACCCAAGGCTAGACATCCCCTGGGAAATCTGCATCATATGCAAATCTTCCTTATCGGATAGTCTTCCTACATCGTTCTGTAAACCATTGAAATTCATTGCATTACACAATCCAGCCTCTGTGACGGGTTCGCCATTTGGACCATTGCCACGCATTCCAAAGCCTCCACCCATAAAGGCAAACAGGAATAATACAATGATCCACCAGCTACCGTTTCCAAAATCACCGTAGCCGTCATTGCCTCTGACTACAGAAGCAACATCAGATAATGAATAATCTGTCATGTTATTTTTTCTCCCAATTTCTATGCTAAGAAACAATTTATTTCACCGTTGTACACCCAATAAAAATTATTGTTTCGATAACATCAATCTTATTTAAGGAACTTTTGAAGTTCCTGTGCCTGTCTCTTCAACTGTTCAAATTGCTGTTGAGACATCTTTCCACTGGAAAGTAACCCCATTACTATCTCTTGTGGATTCTTACCTGCCATTTCCTGCCGGAATCTGTCAAACTGTTGTTTTAATTCCAATGGATTTCTTGGAACATTATTCTGTTGAGCTTGCTGTCTGCTTTGGCTCAACCTTTCTAGAATTGGATTTACCATTATTTGATTTAACCTCCCTTTCTAGTGCTTCCACTCGCTCCATCAAATCTTGAATAGTTGCTTGTGGTGCTTCCTTGTGAGCAACAAGATCAAACGCTGTTGCTGTTTTGTACCCAGCACTATCCGTTTGAATCAGCCAAACAATAGGTGCTGTTTCATCTAGTAAAAGTGCTTCGGAATTTGGAGGCAGTTGATACATATCAGCGCCATTCTTTCCGTTCACTTTTGCTATAGTTTGCTTTTGCTGAACTGGATTGTAAGGATTTGCATATGCATATCCACCACTGTATGGATTGAAATTCTGATAATTGTTCATCATACTATGTGTTCCTCTTTACAACACTATTATTGCTTTGAATGTCTATAAATTGGGCTCACATAAGTGCCAATAAAGCCTTAAAAAAGGACCGCTTTGAAGAATATAGCAAAAAAAAAGAGAGTAGCTTCTCAAAAGAGAAACTACTGCTCATCTGCAAATAATTCTTTTGCGTTTTTCTTTCTTGGTGGAAGTAAAGCTGAATATTTTTCAACGTTATCGTACTTTTGCTTTAATCGTTTTGTATATCTGTTTACTGTACTTCTGCTTAGCCCAAGTTTCAAAGCTATCTGTTCATTAGTATAACCTGCCACTCTTAATCTGATAATGTGCTCTTCATCTTCTGTTAAAGATGCAAGATCAATAAATTCTTCCAGAATAAGCTTATTCCAAAGAATTTGCTTACTCATCAGATTTAGTACCAGATTTATAGGTAGCCATGGATACGCCAAAGATAGCTGATAAAAATGTTGCTACCAAAGAAATTGTGCCTACAATGTAAGTCACATCAAAGTTGTATAGCTTTCCTAATCCTGTAATCAGTGCGATTGTAGGCGCTACGCATACACCTAATACCCATTTTAATGTTTTGTAAATCTTATCTGGCAATTTCATTTTCTTTTCTCCTTTAGCCTTTAAACGGCAATTCTTTAACCTGTGTCATAAGTCTGTCACCTGTACCATTTCCGCCTAACTGCTTGTAAGGTTTGTAAATGTACTCTGACAGATTGTTAAATTCGTCTGTTGTTATTTCACCTTTAGCGATATATTTCTCTGCTAAATAGTAAAGTCTGTCATGATCCAATCCTCTGACAGCACTAGCGATTGCTTCGATACGTGCATCTTCTTTGCTGTTTTTGTTGTCATGTCGTGTGATAAGAAATTGGATAAATCCCATGAATCCAGAACCTAGAAGTGCACTCAATAATGTAAGTAAGATTGTCTGCATGATTAAATAATCTCCACCTGTACGGCATCAATTGGATCTCCGTACCAGCCTGCATAGCCATCATTACCGTCACCGTATTCTGTCACCCACGGAAGCCATCCATGATTGATAGTATGAACTCTATACTTTGTTTTCTTTCCAGATACGCCTTCGATAGTCATCTGCAATCCATCAATCTGATTAGCTCCATCTCCTGCAAACGTATCTCCTGCGTTGTCTTTTCCGTAGTCGGTTCTCCAAGGATACCAGCCACCGCCTAATACGTGTGCACGGTAAGTTAATCTACCGCAAATGCTGTCATCATCTCCAATAGTGCAAGCACGGAACGCAACCATTGGCTTTCCAATATATCCGCTAAAACCGTTTTCGTCATGGCTGTTCCAGTTAACCACCTCTGAGTTCCATCCGATTCCCTGTGAACAAACTTGGTGTGCAACATTGATTTTCCCGTTTGTCTGAGATGGTACTGTGTTATCGCCACAATATCTCAACACGCAATCCCAAGGATAGTTATAGTAGCTTCTTTCCCAGATTTCTTCGCCTGTTTGATCTCCAGCATATCCATAAGCGGATTGATTTTCACTCCACTGTGCTTCTACAAGCCTTCCATTTCCAACATACATGGCAGTGTGGTGTACATGATTTAATAAAACATCACCTCTCTGCAATCCTGCTCCTGTAGATGTGTTAACAGATGTTGATACGTCTTTAAATCCACATTTCAGAAATACTTGATACATATTTCCTGTGTAAGTTGCGCCATTTGTTTTAACTGGTACACCTGCCTGTTCGTATGCAGAAATAACCAAGCTTGAGCAGTCATAGTCACCGTATTCGCACCACCTATCAATCTGGTCATACCCGTGAGAATCATCTTTTGCAATTCCACTAATCCAAGTTACTGCTGATTCAATTTTTGACATTTTATTCTCCTTCTTTCTTTTTAAAATTAAAAGCAGAGAGTATTTTTATCTCTGCTTTTAATTTAATTTTTCTCTAATTCTTCTTGCACTGCATCATGCCATCTCTTAGGCACATCATCTAAAGTCATGCGATTCATTTTGATCTGTCTAACATACCATTTAACCATGATTATTCTCCCCCTACGATTTCAGCAAGTGAAGCAATAGCTTCATTGATGGCATCAATGTCTGCCTGATTCTGTGCTGAAGTGCTCTGCAATGTCTGGATTGCTTTAGTCGCATCTATCACAGCTTCTCTTGTTTCCTTGACTGTAAGTGTTACTTCAACTGTGTTTTCTTTTGAATTAACAGAAATGCTATCTCCTAGAACATGGTCTTTAGCAGTTAGCACTGTTTCACCTAATTCATTCAGAATTTTTACATCAGATACCTGCTCTGTTGTTAAAGTGTCAATTGATTTCTGGTAGTTCATATCCAGAAGTGTGATCTTAATTTCTGAATCTTTTGACTCAAATTCTTTGATTTCTAATTCTGTTTCATCTTTTAAAACTAATTTACCACTCATTTTCTTATATCCTCCTTATGCTGTTCGCTTCCATATATTCACTGCAAGGTATGGCTGCATATTGTTATGTGCAAGACCGCTTCCCGTTTTCTCGATGTGAGTGCCTTTAATTTCTGAGTCCGTGGTATTTTCCCAAGAATAAGAATTCCACCAGTTCCCAAGCCCACCACCACCAGGACGACCATCGCCTGCGTTAACGGCTAGCCCGTATTTGGTTCCGTAGTTCTTGCTGCCATTAAAGAGATACATACGCAGATTATGATCATGATTAGGCATTTCGCCAGTTGTAAGCGTGTGTGTTGCTTCCCCTCCAGTGCTTCCTAATGCGTATGTATTTCCAGACTGAATTAAGCACTGTCCTTCAGCAATCTTGGACCATGTTCCGCCAAACTGAGTAGCTGGATTAAAGCTGTCACTAATGGTGATATAGATTGAGCCTACCGGATAAGTCCTATCTAGCAAACTTTTTCCACCAACATCAAGATTTTGGCAGAATAGTTTTCCAGCAATCCTTGCTAACGTTTTTCCCAAAAACAACACTGGTTGAGATGCTGACAGTACAAACGTTGTTGTAGCAAACTGTCCAAAACTATCTCCGACTGTAATAGTCCAACCGTATGCATTGTTATAAACCAAATCTGTATAGGCTTTTGATGTGCTCCAATCAGTGTTCTTATATGTAGGTGACAAACTCACCGCTGTCTGATCTGCACGTTTAATGCTGATGGACACGACATTGCTTAAGATGTTGGAATATATTCCTGTAATGGATAACGTGCCTTTAGAACTTGTTTGAGTTGTTCTTGAACATGTTACACCGGTAATCTGAGGAGCACGATAAGAATAATATGTCTGAGTAGATGTGACTGTTTGTGTAATTCCACGTGAGTCAGTAACAGACATCGTATATGTGCCACTACTTAAACCAGTCATTCGTACAGAACCACTGGCTGTTAGTTTACCTGTCGAAGCGCCATTTGCTACTGTTATGGAGTTGATAGTAGCTCCATACTGTCCGCCTGCTGTAACATTCACCGTTTTGTCGGAAATAGTCTGCACTGTGATTGATGCATTCTTATTTTTTACATAAGTATTGTTCTCGACAATTGAGGAAATACTAGCCAATGGATATGCATCGGTAGGTACTGAAATATTCAACTTACAAGTCTTTGTGTCACCAATTTTTGTGCTGCCGTTATAAGTCGTACAGGAAATTGTACAACTGCCAGTAGCTGATGTTGTGAATTGCTTGAGTAAGTCTTTTGGAATAGTCCAGTTAACGCTATCAACAACTCCAGTTCCAATGGTTCCGCTTGCGCTGCCTATTGCATAAGTGATTGTGTGAGTAAAACTTGCCTTTTTATTTGTATAAACTGTTATCTGACTACCGGCATCTGCTGTTGCTTTTGATACAGTCGGCACACTTGCTCTAGGAATAGTAGTGAGTGTGATTGTCTGAGCTCCACTGGATGTGGAACTGACGTGCATGTCACTTTCACCCTGAACAAAGTCAATATATGCACCGATTGATTTTGTACCATCTGAGTTATGGTAGATTCTGATACTTCCACTGCTGGATCCTAAACCTGTTCCTGGACCTGCACCAGTCTTAAGTGCCATTTTGAACGAACCAGCAACAGATCCATTGATAACCATTCGACAGGTACCGATGTCATCACGTGTGGCACCGCCCCAGGTATAACCATCCTCTTCTTTCAGCCATGCAGAAATTGACCAACCAACGTCAGTGTAGTTACCCTGTATTGACTGTGCACCCTGCCAAACGGAACCAGAAGCCGAAGCTCCCAGACCGTTCGATGAATAAGGCTCGTTAATGCCACTAGATACACTAAAATTTGCCATTTAGTCCTCCTTTAAATATTAAAAGGCTCCTCCTGTCCAGAAGAACCCTGTTCCAACCTCACCGTCTTGAGTAAATTTCTCCAGTCGGTGGGCTCCAACGTATAAGAATTTATCGGCTACTAAGTTTGACACTCTTCCCTGAGTTTTCGTAAATTCAGCAACCTTTGTATTATCTGCAATGATTTCTACGCCATCGGCAACTACTCGTGTTTCGTTGTTTGTTCCGGCTTTTCGAATATGAGCACCGGTACTATCAGCGTAGAACACTTGGTTTTGTGCCTTAATAGCCTCCATTGCATTGTAGGCATCACTGTTAGCTTTATTTGCTAAGGACTGAGCTTGCGTAGCTAAAGACTGAGCCTCTTTACTTGATGTGATAGCTGTTTCAGCTTTATTAGATGCAGCGTTAGCACTTGACTGAGCTTGGTTAGCTTTATTAAAAGCATCGGCAGATATTCCTTGTGCCTGTATAGCATTGTTCATGGCTTTATTAGCTGTGTCTTGTGCAACAGATGCAGCGTTGTTTACAGAATTTATATCTGCATCCACATCCTCAGGAGCTGGTGTCCAGTCTGTAGCAACGTTGCCGAGTTCGAGTTTAGCTTCAGAGAGTGTACAAGTTGTGTTTGCATGTACACTAAACACATAAAATCTAATTTTAGAATGATTACTTGTTGTTTTAAAAGTTAACGTGTGAACACCATTAGTTGTAAAAGATGTTTGAACAATATCTCTCCAACCATTGTTTCCACCAATACCAAATCCTATTGTTCCATTTATATTTTTAATGTTTATGGATGCCGTATAAACTGTATTTTGTAGCACCGGAGTATAAAAATAGTAAATGCCATATGCGGAGCCATCATTTGTGTTTAATCTTTTAAAAACACCTGACGAAAATTGAACATTTGCTGACGATTCGTTCAGAAATGAAGATAAATCCTTACTTTTAAGAATTAAATTCCTTCCCCCAACATTCACGCCCTTTAGCGTGCTGCCTACAGAATATGACGTGCTCTTCGTATTGTCGGTATACGTAATTACAGTTCTAGTCCATAAATAAGGCTTGTCGGCGGTTGTGTCTGGAACGGTTGTAGTCCAGGTACCATTAGGAGTTGAAGTGCCGTTAGCCCAGATTTGATAAGTAATCTCAGTAGACTTCACACCACGTCCGGGACTTCCATTTTGACCATTCTGACCATTAGTACCTTGATAGCCTACAGAGTAAGCAGTTGTCTTCTTGCCATCTGAGTAATTCACCACAGTTCTAGTCCAAAGGTACTGGCCTTTAGCAACTGATGGAGGATTAGCTACCCAAGTGCCGGTTGGAACAGTTGTACCACTCGAACTAGCTTGATAAGTAATAGCTTGGCTAGTGATAGTGACGGATGTACCGTCTTTTCCCGGGGAACCTGTAGCGCCTTGTGGTCCTCTGTCACCCTTAGCACCATCATCAACTCGGATAAGGCTGATTAAAGCACTTGCCTTAACAGCCATAATTAGCCCTCCAGCTGAGCACTAAATGTAGCCTTGTTAATCACGTCTCCTGCACTAATTGTGAAAGAAGAGCCAGTAGCTACTGACGTTGTGCCACCGTCTTTGTACCATTTGATTGTTCCAAGAGCTGTTAAGTTAGCTCCTGTCATTTCAACACCACCCTTATAAACATGAGCTGTTAGAGTAGTAGCAATGGCTGAGTTCTTAAATACAGTTCCACCACTGGATGTGATAGCCATGACAATAGCGTCATTACCGTTCTTACCATTAGTTCCGTTCGTGCCTTTATACGCAACAGAATAGGATTCAGTGGATTTACCATCGGAATAATTAACGACTGTCTTTGTCCATAAATACTGACCATTTGGTACAGTTGGTACACTTGTGCCCCATGAGCCTGTAGGTGTTGTAGTGCCACTTGTAGATACCTGATATGTTACGGATGTGGATGTAATCTTTACAGATGTACCATTAGAACCATTTGTCCCGTTAGTTCCCTTGTAAGATACAGAATATGCCTCTGTGGATTTACCATCGGAATATTGAACAACTGTCTTTGTCCATAAGAACTGCCCTGCCGGAACTGTAGGAACATCAGCACCCCATGTTCCTGTTGGCTTTGTAGTTCCGCTAGTGCCTACCTGATATGTAACGGAAGTAGATTTCACAGTTACAGATGTCCCATTTTGACCAGTTGCGCCTTTAAATGCGATGGAGTAACTGAATGTCTTGTTAAGAGTAATATCACCATCTACGTTAATTGGAATAGTGATTGTTCCGCTCTGAGTTAATGCGGATGTTGCTGTGATCGTGATAGTTGGTTCAGGAGTTTTGCCATCACTTACAGCACTGATACCGGTTGGACAGGAAATAGTTCCAACTGTGCACGGCACCTGTTCACTTCCGCACAGTGCCATTACTTTTGTGGTAGTTGTCTGAGTGCCACTTACGGAATTAGTTGTTCCCAAGAATGTGTAGTTGTCGTTTGTAAGAATGACCGAATAACCATCGGTCAAGTCGATTACGTCAATCTGATTGACTGCCTTAATTGCCATTGTTTTTTTTCTCCTAAATGTTTAGTTCGCAATTGAATACTGCCTTGAAATTAATATCTTTTGGCGAAAGGGTGAATATAAATCCACCATCATTCAGCCTTGTATCTTCTAAACTGATTTTTGAAAAGTCTTTTTCGCCATGTCGTTTGATGTACCACTGCAGATAAGCCTGACTGCCGAAGTACTGTTTCATCTTTGCGTTTGTGTCTAGAATTTCTCCACCCACATAGATGCTTACAGTAAAGATTGTTGCCACATCACTGTTCTTGAATGTCGTTCCGTTGCTCGAATCTATATAGAGCAGTATCGCATCATCTCCACTGCTTCCACTGTTTCCCTGTACACAAGATGGTTGGCTGTAAGAGATAACCCCTGCCTGTGTTACTGCTTTTGATCTACTCCAGATATAGTTGTTTTCATTCCATTCAGGCTTTTCTTCACTCCATGTACCACCATATAACTCTGTTGGCGATTCCGACGCGTACCATTCTGTAGTCACTACTGCAATACTGTTATTAGTTGCGTCAAGTGCCTTTGTAGCATCCGCTATTGCCTTAGTGACATCTGTATCTGCTAATAATTTCCACGTAAAAGTTCCGTCATCATTTTGCATGAAACGATAACATTTATTATTGGCATCATAATACAGATCACCTATGTGATTTTTTTTCTCTTTTTCATTCCAGTCAACGGCTGGATAATTTAGTAGCGTTGGTTTATCTGCACCGCTCCATGTTTCAATCAATCCATCGACCTGATCTTGTAAATTAATCAGTTTCTCTTTGCTATTTGCAATATCATCTGTTATTGATTTATCTAATGCACCGGCTTTGATTGTATTTCCTGTAATGAGATTTCCATTTATGTGTCCAGCCTGGATAAAATCGGCATTAAACTTACCATCAATAGTCCATGCTGAGTTATAAGGACCGGAATAGCCATTGTTTGAGAATGCAATTCCGCTTTTATTTACCCTCATACAATTCAGCATTGTTTTTACGTCATTGGTATCACCATAAACAGTTTCTGATGGTTCATTGTTTGAGTAGGTTGTTACTACGTTTCCACCCAATCCGCCAGAAATCTTCAATTGTTGCTCATTGATAACTTGATCCAATTGTGACTTCTGCACAGCTGATTCATATTTCTTTTGCATAGCAACGATAGTCTTCGAAAGAGATGAACTTGTTGTTCCTAGTTCCAAAGTGTCATACCTGTCCATTAATGTGTCGTATGTTGCTTTTACAATCTCGGCATCTGTCATAATCCCAAGTTTTATAAATTCAATTGGAACAGTGTCACCTAAGTACACTGTCTCTTCCGAAAAATGTTTATTTTCTTCCATTGATGCAAGCGAAAGAAAAGATACCGTTAAATTGACTTCCGGTACCCCTATTTCTTTTACATATGATTGTGCAGCCGCGCGCAATTGTGCTTCTGTTGGCTTATCTCGAAATTTATAAGCAAAGTCTTTTGGAATTGTTCTGTGATAAGAATATTTATCTTTATTATCTGAATAAATAATTTTTTCAGGCAGTGTTACAACAACATCTTCAGTTATTGAAGTAGTTTCTCCATCTGAAGATGTACTTGTTATTGTTTTTGTACCTAGCCAGTATGGATAAATTCCTGTAACAGTGTTTTCAATTGATTCTTCCTGTTTAAGATCAGTCAGATTTTTACCATACCTAATAGATGCACTTTCCTTGTAAACACCTCTATGCTGCGTAAAACGTATATTAAAACGGTTAAATTCGTATTCGCCTCTATATGTATCTAGAATCGAGCCTTCCACACCACCGAGTAACTCTCGAAATGAATGTGGAATAATTTGTTTATACTCAGCTATTGTGCTTTTATCTGTATAAAGAGTAAATTGAAAAGGTTCATCCGCATGTTCTTTTAAACCATTCAACGCTTCTACACAAGTATTAGCGGTAAATGGTGATACAGGAACATACGAAAGTCTGTAACTTATATGCTCCGCATAGATTGTTACAATACCATTTATTGGCTTTGAAATTTTGTAGATTTGAAAAGGTTCAGACTGCCTGTTTGGAGCATGATCGGCAAGAATTAAACGATTCAATATAATATCAGAAAAATGCAGTCCAGTTACAGGATACTGCATAGTCAATTCGTATGATCCGTTAAGTTCTTCCACAACTTTACACGATATAGCATCAGATAATGCGCCTATTCCTTGTGTAATAAACTCCATTTCCTCTTCGTTATATAGTACTGGAATCATAATTTCTCCTTATAACGTAAAAAATCTAGGAGTGATTTCAACTTTAGAAATTCCTTCACCTAGCACTATGCTATTTTGTTTTTTTGCAACTAGTTCAGGGAAAAGGTGCTCAATGCCATTGTTGTACACAACAACATTATCATTCCTATTTTCAGCTCCTTCATAAACATCAAATGTTTCACAGTCAACTTCAACGTAGGATGTACCTTGTTTCTTCACTTCAATACGTCCGCTTCCTATATCAACAGAACCAGTGCCATAAATTCTTACAACCGGTTTACTATTAAATTTTGTAGGATTTAATAGATCTCCGGATTTCGTAAATGTTTTGACATTTTCTCCGACTTTCAAAAAATGTTGTGGTTTGCATTCAAAAATAAGATCAAATTCACCAGCAACCAGGTCAGTTACATCTATATCAAAAGAACCTGAATAACTAGCCAAGCGATACTCATCTGGATGGTAGTCATCTTCTAATCGACAGTATCCATTAGAAGACAAAAGCCAAGAACGAATATCCCTGGCTTTTTCTGCAAACTTTCCAATTGTGTCATAAAATCCTACTTTAATGGTATAAGACTGATTTGTGTACCTGTCATTGCTTAAAATTAGATCACCGTTTCTTCCAGGCACTGAATAATTTGTTATATCTTTTCCGGAAGAACCATATGTTTGAGATCCTGTTATAAATAGTCCGTACGCCAAAGAGCTTTCTCCGTTAAACATAAATTTTTTTCTTACTGCCATGCTTTGCTCCTTCTTGATGCATCACTATCTATCAACTGGGCTACTCTTCTTGCTAATGCATCAGAATCTTCTCCCTCTCTTTGAACAATCGTAATGGAAACATTAGGAGTGGAAGAATAGTTGTTATAAGTGTTCGAGGTATTACTAGGTGCCTGCGCAGTACTAACTAAATTTTCTCTAACAGTATCGTTTAGCGAATCTTTCATAACAGCTGCCATTTGAGCACCAACATTTCTAACAGCTTTGAATTTATTTTCAACACCTTTAACATACCCTTCTCCAGTCCATTCGCCGCTTTCTTCCATAACCTTAGAAGGAGAGTTAATCACCATATATCCATTAGTACCAGCTTTAGATTGTTTTCCGAGTCCTGCACCTGCATCATACGCATCACCATATTTTGATATAATGCCTTTAATAAATCCAAGCGCACTCCATATCCCTGATTCTCTAAGAGAGATACTTTCAGCACCTTCTTTTACCTTTTTTGTACTTTTCTTTCCTGTTGCATAATATGTAGGTTCCTTGCTTTCGATACCTTCGATTTCATTCTCACCATACTTTTCACCAACCTGACGTCCAGATTCTTCAGCCAAATCTTCTGCTTTAGAATACTCTTCTTTTGCTCGTTCAAGCCTGTCTTGAGCTGCAGTAACCATTTCATTTGTGACACTGGAATCATTGTTTTTCTGTGCTTCCAGTAGCAAATCATACTGTGTCTGTGCGTCTTCCACCTGCTTTTTCAAAGCATCTACAGAAGCATTTCCTGCATATTGAAAGTTATTTGTAAGGTTATCCAGAGAAGCACTGATCTTCGCAGCATCACCTTCAACAATGGCACTGCTTACACCTTCATAGTTCTTGATAGTGTTCTGATAACTGTTATATGTGTCATCAGCAGTAGTCACCGCATCAGACAGATTGTCTAATGTATATTTTGCAGTCTCGTATTCTGCCATTGCTTGAGACATAGCATCCTTAGTAGACTGCTGAACCTGTCCAGAGTTTTCCATTTCTGCATTGTATTTTGCAACGGCAAGTCTCAAGTTTTCCTGTGCCTGTTGAGTTACAGGTAACTGTTCGTCAAATGCCTGCTGTGCCTGAAGCTTATCTGCAAGTGCTGTTTGGCTGTTCTTAACAGCCTCTGAGTACTGTTCTTCATATGCATTCAGCATTGCATTTGCTTTCTTTACTTCCATCTCTGCCTTAATAGCAGAAGTCATGTTTCCATGCTCCTTCACTATCTCTGCCAGCTGATCTTTTTCCATGCCAAGAGCTTGTGCTAAAGAAGTCATAATAGTATTTGCTTCATCTTCGTAGCCTTGCTTAATATTTCCGTTGGAGTCAATTAATTCGTCATATCTTTCAGCAAGAGTTCCATAGTTCGCATACAATTTTTCAACAGCTTGAACATTCAAATTAGTTGTTTCAATTGCATCATCATAAGACTCTTTCAAATTGCCAATTTCTTCTACATTACGTTTCATTGCAGTTGAAAGCCCATAAGAAGAATTCAAATTTTCAATATATGCTTCGTTTGATTTTTGCATGGTATCTGCAAGATAAATTGTTGCAGCACCAGCCGCCACGGCTCCTGCTGTAAATAGTGCTAATGTTCCAGTTGAAACACCTAATCCAGAAGCAAGTTTAGAAAAACCACCACCAGCTACACTGATTGATTTTGATAATAAATTAGTAGAATCACTGGCTGTTTTAGCCTCAGTACTAGCCTGCTTCAGAACAGCATTAAATCCACCAATCAGTTCTTTTGCTTTAGAAACTCCTTTTACCGCAGTAACGATAGAACCAATTCCTGCTGCCGCAACCGTGCCACTAGGACCAATTGTCTCTATGACTTTTGCAAGAGATTTAAACACTGCCGACAGTCCTTTTACAGCTACCTTAAGTGTTCCTTTGAACGCTTCTGATTTCACAACGTCTTTCAAGGAAGAGATGATATCTTTTAAAGCCGGTTCAACTTCTTGGAACAGTTCACTTGCCACGGCTTCCCATTCATGTTTTAAAAGTGCAACCTGTCCGGAATAGGTATCCAGTTTTGTTTCTGCCATACCTTCGATTGTTCCGTTATAGTTATTAACATCTTCTGTTAACTGATTCCAGCTTTCATCAGATGCACCAAGAATGGCGGCTAAACCTGTCATGGCACGCTGACCGGCAACAGTATATTCTATATTTGCCTTTTGCTCGTCAGTCATGTCCTTCATCTTTTCTCTCATTTCTGAGAAAATCTGACTTAAAGGTCTTGCTTGTCCATCTGCATCATAAAAACTGATTCCCAGATTTTCAATTGTGTCTCTGGCATGAGATGTATTTGTTGCAAGTCTGGTAATCATAGATCTTAAAGATGTACCTGCAGTACTTGCTTTAATACCCTGATTTGCCATAGTACCTAAAGCAACGCCAACATCTTCTACAGAATAGCCAAACTGTCCTGCAACGGATCCTACATATTTAAATGCTTCACCCATCATGGAAACATTGGTATTTGAAGAAATAGCTGACTTTGCAAGTACATTAGCGAAGTGATCCGCTTCGTCTGAAGCCATTCCGAATGCTGCAAGACCATCAACAACAATGTTTGCCATTTCTTCGAAAGACTCTCCAGTACCTACGGCAAGATCATTTATGGATGAGATACTGTCTTTAATCTGATCCGAACTATAACCAGCATTTGCCAAAACTGTAGCATACTTCGTAATCTCAGTTGCGCTACTTGTGGAAGAAGCCGCAAGTTCTTGGAAGTAACTACTTAAGTCTTTGATTGTTTCGGAATCCTTGCTTTCCTGTAATACTGCTGCTAGTCCTGCTGTGGCATCTTCTAAAGCAGAACCTGTTTCAATTACATTTGTAACTAAGTTTTTTAATCCTTCAATTGCTTCTTGAATAGCTTTGGCGGTTAATTCACCCAAAGCTACTTGAAAAGCCATAGACTTTTCTTTTGCATCGTCTGCGCCTTCAGCATAATTCTTTAATTCTGCATCTGTCTTAGCCAACTGGCTTTGTGCATTTTCTAACTGTGTATTTGACTTATCTATCTCTTTTTCAAGATTTACCTGATGGCTTTTAGCTTCATCAATCTGTGTACCAAGTTTTTCATATGCAGCTTGAGCACCTTGAACTATAGGAGAATTTTTTCCGTAAGCTTCGGTTAAACTTTCTACTTTTTCCTTACACCTTGACTGAACACTTTCAAGTTCCTGAATAATTCTTTTTTGACCTTCATTTGCGGAATTTAATGTTTCAATTTTAGCTTTTAAAGTAGTTACAATGTTTTGATAACTCTGCTGTTTACTTTTTAATCTTTCTAAAGCTGTACTGTAATTATTTAAATTTGAAGGATCTAATTTAGCGGCTTTGCTGTAGTTGGAAAACTGAGTAGTTAATGATTGCACTTCCGCTCTTGCTTTTCTGAGCTGTTCATTAAAGTTGCTCACATTGGCTGTAAGCTCAATCGCCATTCCTAAAGTTTCTTTTGCCACCAAAATTCACCTCTCTTTCTATATACGAGCAAGTTTGTCGATGTCTGCTTGCGTAGCCTGCCTAACCTGCTGTTCTTTTTCTTCTTTATTTTTTTGTTCGTTAATTTTCACTTTTGTCCTCAAGAAAGAAAAAAGCGTGCTAATCCTTAAACCTCTTATATCTGTTAAAGTTAGATTTAAAGATAAGCACGCTAAAATAAGCTCATCAGAGGTTACTGGTTCTCTTTTTTTTTCGTGGATTCTGGTTCTTCTGATTTTTTGTCAGCTTCATTACCTAATTCAAAGAATTCAGAATATTCTTCTGCAATGGATTTCTGGTTTCCTTCATTGAAAAAGAAACCCATATTTTTTTGAGACTTCATAAACTCACGATAAGTTTTAAAAGCTGTTGGATTTGCCGTCTTGATTAATGCATACTCAAGCTTAGCGACAAGATCTGGTGAAGGCACCTGCCCAGTTGCAACACAGTCAACCAGCAAACCAAATGCTCTTAACAAATCACCTTTCAGTTCTTCTTTGTAAATAAGAATTGTTTCTCCTGTAGCCATAATTGGATATTCAACTTTATTAATTGTTACGGTACGCATAATTTCCTCCTATTTTTTTAAATTTCCGCTTTTTTTTCAGGGACTGTCACAGTTGTGAAGAATGTTTCGTAGTTTTCGTCACCCTGTTCAGACACTTGTTTGAAGACAAGCAGATCTTCTACCTGTTCTCCAGAAACAGTAATAGAGAGTTTGGAAGTAGTTGGATCAATAGTTTCTTCTTCAGTGTCATATTCTTCGTCTGATTCAACCGCTACGCAGTTGTAGAAACAAAACTTACGTGCTTTAGAATCTGTTTCAACCTGAAATAAAAGAGCAAAGCTTGGTGTCACTGGAGTATTTGTTTCCAGAATTCCACCACCCTTTGCCTCAATGTATCCTAAGAATTCTTTTAAAATTTCTCTTGGGATATCTGCAACCTCTAAGTCAATAGTCTGTCCAGACTTGGAGTTAGATACAAAATATGGGATATTATCCGCAAAAAATTTATTCTGACTGGATTCTCTTGCAACTGAAGAACTTACTGCACCAGGAAGTTTTACAGGTGCTCCATAAGTAATCTTTCCGCCAGAAGATGCAACTGTTCTTGGTGCAAGTGCTACATTACATAATCCGAATTTTACTTTAGACATTATTTTTTCCTTTCTAAATATTTCTAAGTATTTTTAAAATGTTCTCTCTGCATCCTTTGGCAAATTCCTCATTTGCAGTAGGAACATTTTTCTTGAAAAAGTGATAGTTATTATTTGTGTGACCGTAAGGTGCAAGTTTATGTGCGTCTTCTACAAGGTGAGACAGCGTGTATTGCTTATTCCATATAGCTGCACCTTTTGAACCGTCTTTTTTGTTTAATGGAAGCGTTACAAAATTGTTCACATAGTTATATCTGTTTCTTTTGATATCTGCATTAGCAGAAGCTTTTACAACTTTCTTTTGCTCATTGCATACTTTCTTTGCAGTTTTCTGACATTCTTTCAAAAGATTGTCAGACTCAAGCTCGTTGAACATTTTGTCCATTCTTTTCGCAAAATCATTTAGATCAACATTCATTCCGTGAGCCATATTTCAACTCCATACGTCACTTTGTATAGTTCTATTTCTTCAAGCCAGTCTGTATCCTTATCGAAAATGTATCCACTATCGTTCAGGAAAGATTCAACCTTTGTTTCTGCCTTCTTTTTTTCTCCATTTACGGATTTGTTTTTCTGAAAAGCATGAAGATTCACTGCAACGTTATCTCTTCTGATAAAAGGCTTATTATCAGCGAATAAATTCACAGAATTTATTCTTTGACAAACGATATATGGTGTTTTCACACCTGTGGATGAAGTTCTTTCGTCATATACCTGATAGCCTGTAGCGTTTTCCAACTCTCTGCAAAACGTCTCATACGACTCAAATTTCTTCATTTTCGCTCTCCTTGATATAAGGAACTGTTGCTTCGTTCAGATATACTTTGTAGTAATTCGGTTTGCCAAAATCTTTAAATTGAATATGGTCAACCTTGTAATACTTACCTTCAATTTCTGCAATGTCTCCAGGAAGAATAGTGTTTCCTTCAGCCGGGATGCCTATTGCAATCACTGCACGATTTGTATTCTGACTTGCTTTCAAATAGGTTTCGTAGCTAATAGATTCTCTTGAATAATAAAAATGAGCCTTTTCACGAACTAAGACTCTTTCTTCTGACTCGTAAAAATGGACAATTCCATCATTAAAGACTTTTAAATGGTCCCTAAGATTGCTATTGTCATACGTTTTATTGTTATTCAGCATTTTCTTTATCCATTTTTTGCTTAATCTTTCCGTAATTGCGCAAAGTAAGCAGCTCATTTCTATAATTTGTTTCAAAATCGTCTACAGCTTTTTCACGTTGGTAAAAGACACGATTTAAAAGAAGCTCATGTGCTAATTGCTCATAAGCTTCTTCTCCATCGATAAAATTAAGATTTCCACCGAAAATGGATTCCAACCTTTTAGCAGATAGTTTTATAAACGTTTTTAAAAGGTTTTCTCCATCCGGATCACTCCAAGTTATCCCGAGATATGCCTTTATCTCAGACAATAACTTGTTTACCGCATCATCATTTAATACTGACATATCTCAGTTTCCTTAGCCTTTTGTGCTCTTAGCAGCACTTGTTTCCTGTGTTGCAGCAGTATTCTTCACTTTAACAGTCATGACAGCTGGTTCAAGCTGTGAAATGTCGCGAACTAAGAAAGATGTGTTATCTTTTGGAGTTCCGTATACTACAGCACGTGCTTTAAATACGCGCACATCGTCAAGGAATTTGTAATGGTCAGAATATTCGATCTTTCCATTCGGTACTCCAAATCCTGCTGTAGCAAAGTAATTAGGAACAAGCCCGAAAATAGCCTTTCCAGAAGGAACTTCTAAAGACTGATATACTCTGAGTGGTAAATTAGTCAGAGAAACTTTTCCGGATGCATCGGTGTAATAAATTGCAGGATAAATCTTTGTCCAATAATCGATTGGATTGACAATAAGATCAATTGTTCCTACTTTACGCTTGCCGTTATCAGATAACAGTGCAGCAATTCCGCCAATGGTCACAGTATTCAATTCTGTAATTGCTGTTGCTTCCTTGTCTTCAGCCGGTGTAGTCTGATTTTCAATATCAATTGTTTTCATCATGCCTACAGGCTGTTTCTGACCTGTGCCGGCAATAATT
The DNA here is from genome assembly GCA_934754415.1 of uncultured Bulleidia sp. Lineage (GTDB taxonomy): Bacteria > Bacillota_I > Bacilli_A > Erysipelotrichales > Erysipelotrichaceae > Bulleidia. Next base: position 63,065 of record CAKVIS010000001.1, on the reverse strand, counting down.
GCTTTTTCAATCGCACGTGCCATAATTTCAGACAGGTACTTCACTACGAACTGATCCAGCCATGTCATGCCAAGATCAAGCATTGTTTTAGGGACAGGAATCCAACAGGATAGTTTGAACTGAGAAAATTCTACTTTTGCAAAAGCAGCATTTGCTTCTTCAGTTACAGGATCGTTCAGATCTCCCCATTTGTACGCATAATCTAAGTTCTTGGATAAAATCCATTCTGTTAAACCTTTGGAGTTAACAAAATTAATTGCTCCAAGTAAAGGATGTTCTCTTGTTACATCTTCGAAGATCTTATTTTCAGTTGTCTTCGGCATCGTAACTTCTGGACCTGTTAATTTTCCTTCTGCTCTGTCAATCAAAGACTTATAGAAATTCTTTTCTTCACTTGTCAGAGCATTGATTCCTCTGGAAGCTAATACATTCTCATCTGTGATTGAACCTAATTCTTTGTAAGTGCGAAGAACTTCTTCTTTTGTTGAGTCGAGGATTTCCTTATTCATGACTTTGTGAAGTTCATCCACAAACTTTTCTGTGTTACCATCTTTGATAGCTGAGGCTAGCACTTCATTTGTTTCCATTAATTTGTCTGGATTCATTTTTTAATTTCCTTCCTTTCAATTTCCAGGAACGTAACCAAAAAATTTCTGAAGCTCTGTCTGTTTTGTTTTTTCTACGTTGTCACGCACTTCTTTTTCAGTTACATTCGTGTGTGCCATCTGTAATGTGTCAGCCTCGTTGACTGTTTCACCTTCGTTGACTACCTCCCCTTTCGGTTCGTTGGCTGTCTCAGGTTCAACTATCTCCGCATCAAGATCTTTGATAGCGTTTTTTATCGAAACAAGCTTAGTTAGCTTGTTTTCGAACATATTTGTAGTGGCATCCAAGCCATCTTCTACATTTGATTGTGTGTTCTCAGAATCATCCACAATCTTTGTACATAAGCCATATTTCAGGCATTCTTCTGCAGTTAGATAAGATTCATCATCCAGCAGTTTTCTTAGTTCCTTTTCTGTTCCTTTGAACTTAGACATGTACGCAGAAATCACTACTTCATTAATCTTGTCCAGATCATCCGCAACCTTTCTAAGTTCTTCAGAATTACCCATTGCAACAGTCCATGCATTATGAACCATCTGCATAGAACTTTTAGGCATATATATTGCATTGCCTGCCATAGCAATAACGCTGGCTATAGAACAGGCAAAGCCGTCAATAAAAACGCGAACATATGCCCGCGTTCTTTTCAAAATGTTATAAATTGCAATTCCTTCGTTTACAGATCCACCAGGAGAATTAATATAAACATTTACGGTAGGAATGTTTTTGTTTTTACTTAAGACTTCTTGTAAGTCTTTAACACTCGCTACACTATTTTCTTCTTTTTCTGAATCTGGAAAATCGAAAAAACTTTGACCAATTTCACCATGAATATTTACAACTAAGGATTTTTCTTCGCATTTTGCAGTAATCATTCTTTATTCTCACTTTCTTCGTTTGTTTTTTGTTTTGCAGTGTTGTTGTCTCCAACCTGTCCGCTTTCATAATTGATGCTGTTCGCTGGATCCTCTAAGTAAGAATCGCCAACAACTGCGTAGTTTCGTGTAATAAAATGCACATCTCCGATTTCTTCATCGATAAGTGGTTCATTAAGCTTTGTTCGCAAGTCATTAATGGAATACACACCGGATGAAATGACGTTATTAGAAATGCTTGCAACACTCACAACATCAAGATGTCTTGCACCTGTGGTATCCAGTCTGCAAAATGACCCTTTTGAAAAATCGTCATATCCATACCACCTTCTGTTAAATGCTTGGCTGATCAAGCTAGAAATTCCATCCAAAGAGAATGTCAGTAAATTCTCCAGATCATCTTTCTCAAAATCTCCTAGCATGACGGATTTTGGTATATTAAAAGCTCTTCCAACTTTTGAAAGAGCTTCGTCATTAATCGAATTCACGCTTTTATTTGCTACAGAGGCATTTTGTCCTAAATCCGCACCAGCTGAAGTCTGTGTCAATTTCATTCCTGCATAAATTGGAATGATTGCTTCCTTTCCGGCAACAAAATTTTTGAAACTATCATTTGTTATTTGCTGAATATGCGCTTCAAAATCTGGTTCTGCAGTTGCTGTCTGATCAAGACTTAATACATATTTTTGCCTGTATGTTCCTGAACGAATAGCATTTTCAATAAGTGCTGCATATTGTTCTCTGAGCATTTTGAAAATATAAGATAATTCACTGTTTGAATATTTTATATAAATAGCTTTGCTTCCAACAAATACGCCTTTTAATGGAATACCGCCATCATCAAAAACATCAATTTCTACATTTTTAAATGCCGCTTCATAAATCTGAGTAGGGTCCCTTTGAAAATCAGAAGCTACATATAATCCTTGTCCAGTTTTTGAATTTAACACCTCCAGACTCACTATCAACGCATCATGGTTTGGATTAAGAATCAGACGTCTGACTAACTGCTTTTTAAACTCTGCAGCACTCTGATTCGGATTTGCTTCTACATTCAGTAGATAGTAATTCTTCTCCTTAATCTCATTTCCTTTTCTATATGTTTTGAATTCACATTTTGAAAGCAATGTCCCTAATGTTTCGGCAACAATATCCAGTGCGAGCCTGTAAGACCACAACTCCTGTATAGTTTCTGACGTATCTTCTTCAGAAGCCCAGTCATTCAATGAAACTGTCGGTTTATTTCCAAAAAGTGCTTTTTCTAAAAAATCTGTTATTCTTCCCATCTATTACCTCATGAAACTATTACAGCTCTAAATAAATTTGGATTGAGCTTAGAGTTTTCTCGTAAGTTAGGTTCTTCTGTCATTGCATGAGCTAATGACATGAACGGATCGTTTTTTCTGGACTTTGGTTCTATCTTCCCAAACGTATATGCTCCAGTTTCTGAATACAGCCCTTTTGTGCCATACGGAGTAACTTTTGTGTTATTAGTTGCCCATCTGAGCATAGGGTTATCACCCCACACCCATTTTTTATTTACAAAGGCACTGCATATAACAGGCTGTGTTCTGCCTACATCTAACGGACGAACTACCTTTAGATTTTTCACTTTCGTAGTAAATCCAATGTTTGCCAATCCTTCCATGAAAATAGATAACTTAAATGAGTCTAAAACAACACTTTGAACAAGATAATTGCGTTTCAACTCTTCTATAAAGTCTATAATCAACACAGGCGGTATTTCTGGTCCATCAATCAATGTGACAAGCCCCATTTCTGCCAATCTAGGGAATTGCGATTTGAATTTAATACGTGACATATCTTTGCTTTGCATACATATCCATGTATGATTCAAAACAACGAACTTTCCATCTATCTTAAACAATGCACTTACACTTGCAAAGTCGGTTGTTTGAGCTGTATCAATTCCGACAACACAACGTTGCCTTTTCAACTTTTCGTAAGGAATAGGCACATTAGTTTCTTTAATCAGATCGTATTCAGCCACTGCCTGTGCACTTTGCAAAGACGGAAGATTCATACGCTTTGCCATAAAGCCAGGCAGAGTTGCAGGAGCATCTTTCCATTTGTTGTAATCCTTTCTGGTTTCATCCAGAAGATTCGGAAAGTATTGCAAAGATGGATTTGCTTTGTACCAGCATGACTCGTCATTTGCTTCTGCCTTATCATCAATTCTGCAAATGAATGGTAGAAAACCTACATCGGTTGTTTCTTCATTCAAAACATCTTCTGCTTGTGCCAGTTCATCATCCAAAACTCCTTCTCTTACATGACCATTTGTTGAAAAATAGATAGATCTAGGACTAGCTACCTTTCCTAAGCCTGTCAGGAATACGTCAATATTTGCATACTCCTGATATGCATGAATTTCATTTAAAATAACGCATCCAGAACGTAATCCATCCTTACCTGCAGCGTTATTTGTATGTCCTGTAATCTTTCCTCCGTTTTGCAGTCCTCTGATCGTTTCTTTAGTCCAGTGAAAAGAAGCTTTGTTCGCTTCTCTGTATTTTGGATTTTCCAGAAACCGCACCGCATCCTCAACAGGCTGAATAGACTGCCTTTCGTTATTTGCACAGATATCAATGTTGTAGTCTTTTACAGGATTGTTTTTGGAGGTCAGGCATAAAGAAAACCACGCTATCATGCCATCCTTGCCAGCTCCTCTGGCAAGCATTACTAATGCATGATTCCAACGTGGTCTACCATCTTTAACATAATATGTGCATAGAAATAAACAACATAAGTATTTCTGCCATGGAAACAATGTCGGGAACATTGCTTTTCCAATATTTATGTAGGCATTGTACTGTTTTGTGTCTACATAAATATCACCCGTGGCAAAAGCTTTTCGAACTAATGCTGCTAATTTATGTTGATCTTTACCAGCTTTTTTTGGCTTGTCAGACTCAACCATTTTCAGATATCTTTCAACATCTCTAGGAATTTTAATTGTAGGCTTAGGACTACCAGCCCTTTTCTTCACCATCTAATGAAATTCCTTTTGTTTTTTCCTGTATCCATTGTGCCGCTTTTAAAAGCATAGAAGCATTTTTGTTAAATGCGGCTACAGCAGGATTTACAATCGGAGCACCTGTTCGAGGGTTGGTTGACATATACCCATTTTCTTTAATATCTGCCCAGAGATTGTCGTTCATTTCAGCCATTCGATTAAAATCTGTCATTTGTTGAAACAATAGAGCATCCTTGCTCAAAACTGGATCTTCAGCAATAACTCTGCTGAAGTTTTCAAACATCTTATTGTAGTCTTGCTTTACTATTTTTTTAGCCATAAAGATTCCTCCTCAATCCCATCGCTCTTCAGTAGTGAATTCTTCTTTCTTTTTAAAAGATCTTGATCTATGTGTTCTCTCATGAATCTCTTCATGGCAATCATTGCAAAGAGACACAAGATTTCTTTCTTTTTTTCCATTCACAGTAACAAAAATAGAGTACTTCCATTCCGGGTACTCCAATAATTCAAAATTGTGATGAACTAAAACAGCTTTAGTTCTTCGTATAGGTCTTCCAGGAACTGGCTTGTACTTTCCTAAACATCTTTGGCACAAACCTTTGTCCATCTTCAGAACTTTTTCTCTGACTTCCTTCCATTCTTTAGTTTTATACGGTTTATTTCTTCTTTCCATAACTCTATAAGTAAAAAAATAAGCAATAGGCAAAGGTAAATCCTATCACAAGATTTTTGGTGGGAGGTACACCCTGCAATAACAACCGAAAACCAACAATAAAGCACTGAAATTACACCGAGTAGATATAAAAAAAGACGACTTTCTGTCCGGAAAAAGCCATCTTCCCATCAATCTACGATATTGTTATAGCATGTTTTTTGGTGAAACGCGTATTCATCTTGATTTTTTTGATGCCTCCATGGCGCTATTTCACGCACATGTGAGAGAGGCAGATTTGTCGCGACCCACCGCCGTTCCCTAATTTGACCCCGGGGTACCAATTTCAAAAACAACGTATGGCTTCAGGCATAAAAATGTGACTAAAAAAATTTTTCGTGAGCTGTTCCATTTTTTTTCTTCACAAAATTATTTTTTTATTTTGTGAAATAATTTTATTTTTCAACTTTCTGAGTTTGCTGATCAGAAAGTTTTTTTATTTTTAAAAATATTTTTTTCTTTCCCTATTAAGGAATAAAGAAAGCTTTTCTTTTTGCAAAAAAAATTTTTTAAAAAGCACTTGACACTGTACTACAGTGTGCTATTCTAAGAGTGCAAGCACGGTACTACAGTGCTAGAAAGGAGCAAAAAAATAAGTGAAGAGAAAGCAAGAAAGATTGTAAAGCTTGTCAACTATTTACTAGCTTTAGGACTGACAGAAGACCAGATAATAGGCGCACTATTAATTGTGTTGTAGGCATCCAGTAGAACGGGCTAGCAACTGCTAGCCCACCTACTCCAAGCCCTCAAACATAGAAACAAGAAAGATAAAAAGCAAAACACACACCACCACACAACAAAGAGAAAGAGAAAGAAAAAGGAGTTTAAAACCATGAACAAAGAAAACATTTTAAAGAACATTCAGACACTGGCAGCAATGAAAGATCTAGACGGTGCCACTCTTAAGAATAACATGCCTGTACATTATGGGAACGGCTACCAGGTAGCAAGCAAAAGCATGATCATAACTAGGTCTATAGTTTTAGCAGCTGTAACAATTGAAAAAAATAACGGTAATTGTGGCATATGGCTAGAAAATGGGATCTATTACATAGATCATAGCCACCACATCAAAACACTAGAAAAAGCGCTGGATCTTGGTAAACGCTGGGAACAAATTTCCATTTACAGCTGGAAAGAAAACCGCTGCATATATTGCAATGATTGAAAATCAAGCAAAATTCAAATCTTTTCACTCAATTTATATACGTATCCGCCCATTGTGGCGGATCTAGTAAAACGGCTACCGCCTGGAGCGGTAAAGGTTGCAAGCCCTTAAACGTTGAGCACTAGAAAAAGGAGAACAGAAAAATGAAACACACATTTGAAAACCACTTTGCAGGAACACGCACCGGATTTAAACATACTTCAACCCTTTATATTGACGGTAGAGAAGTAGCAACGGCTACATGTTATTACTATAACCGCACTTGGGAATCATACGAATTCCAGAAAGTAATGAAATGCGCAACAACTAACGCCATGGAACAAATTGAAAATGAGGAACTCATTTCATACAAGGCAGAACATGGATATAAACGCATGTCATACCAGAGAAAGGAAGCTTTTAAAAAATACTTGCAGACACTGCCAGAATACGCAGAATACACCAAGATTTACTCAACCTTATAAACAAAAGCCGAGAAAACCGGCTTTCTGTAATGCAGCCGTAGACGGTCGCAAGCCCGGAGAAATGCAGAGCGCAGAAAGGAAAAAACTATGAAAGACTTATGTATTGAGCTTACAGATGAAATTATTGATTTCATGCTAGACACGAAAAAAATTGCAATGTCTGAAGAAGAATATGAGGAAAATTTCGATTATGTACAAGAAAAATTAATGGCAGATCCTAACTTAATTATCGATTATTTGATGGATTGCAATTTCCCACCTATGGAATTAATCGAAAAAATCAAGCAAATTTCAAATCTTTCAATCTAATTTTAGGAGGTATATATGTTGGTTACACGTAAAACGCTTTTAAAAAAGCTATATGCATTAGAAAAAAATCATCCTGAAACAGATCAGTTCTGCGGCATGGAAATAATCGAAGACAGCAATTTCATTGATCCAGAAAAGCACATAAAAATAAGTCATGATTATTATGGACCATATGTAACAAATGAAGCGTGGAATTGCATTGACGACTTGCACAAGCTGCTAAATAAATACGCAAATATAGAATATGAATCACGCGGATCTTACACAGCCACTTTAATAAGTTTCAAATAATAAGCAAATTTTAAATCTTTCACTTGAAAATTAGGAGGTATATATCATGCGAAAATTTGAAGTCGGGAAAATCTACTATTGCTCATCAATTTGTAATCAAGATTGTAAATGGTTCTACAAAGTTATTGCCAGAACAGCATGTACAGTTACATTGCTTACAGATGAAGGAAAGACAATCAAAAAGAGAATTAATAAAGAATGGTCAAAGAACCTGGACGCTGAAACTGTATTCCCACTTGGATATTATTCCATGTGTCCATCGCTCAGCGCGTAAAAACAAGCATTTTTCAAATCTTTGAAACCAATTAGTAAACGTATAGGTTAGCGGATCACCTGAAAGCATCCGCTCAGGAGGATAAAAGACATGAAAAAAAATGATCTCAAAAAAATAAAAAAACTCGATTTAAGTGCTTTTGACTGTGGACTTATCACAAGCGCATTGCTCAGTTACAAACCACTAAACGGTGACACCTACCGACATATCGAAGCATTATGTGATATGTTCTTCGAATTAGAATATGAATTAAGAGGTATATCAGACTTTCCAAAAAAAGAAAAGAAAAAGAAGAAAATTAAGTGAAATTGAAATCTTTGATCTCAATTTTAAGGGGTATATCCCCTTTCCATAATGCAGCCGTTGCCAGTCACAAGCCTGGAAAAATGCAGAGTGTGGATGCTATAGGAGTGTCGAAAAGCTCCAAGGAGGAAAAAATATATGGCATACTATGAAATTAATGAAGATAGTGCAAGACGTGCTCATGATCTAATGAGTTATAAAGATTATGGAGCAAACAGTACAACAAACGAGTACAGATCACAGGTAGACAAGGCAGAACAAAGCCTGAACATTGTTTTAAGCAAATGCAAAACAGAAGCCCAGAAGGACCGTGCGAAAGAATTATTTGATAAGTATTGCAAAACTTTAGCTTTTGCAATTAATGAAGAAAACAGAATTGGTTGCATGTGTGCTTCTATTATGGTTGCAGGTCCTTCCAACTTTCCAACAAAGAAGAAAGAAAGACAGGTTGCAGCATGGAATTCCAACCGAGAAAACTTCAATAAAGCTGAGTACTATTTGAACCTTATGAAAGGTGTATACCGTCAAGGCATTCAAAGCAATGATCCAGAAGCACTTACCGCATTGAAAGAAAAACTAGCAAAATTGAAATCCAGCCAGGAAATTATGAAAGGTGTGAATGCTTATTATCGTAAGAATCACACTTTGGATGGTTGCACATTGCTTACTGATCAACAGATTTCAAGAATTAAATCTGATATGGAAAGATGGGGAGGCAGAAAACCATTTGCATCATATACATTGCAAAACAATAACGCTAATATTAAAGCTACAGAAGCACGTATCAAAGAATTAGAAGAAGCCAAAGCATCAGAACCAATAGAAACAGAGTATGACGGTTTCACCTATGTGGAAAATACAGAGGAAATGCGTGTACAGTTTATCTTCGATGATAAGCCAGACGAAGAAACAAGATCTCTTTTGAAGTACTGGGGCTTTAGATGGGCACCATCTCAAGGTGCATGGCAAAGACAGCTTACCAGTAATGGAAAGTACGCAGCTAAAAAAGTACTTGAAATATTACAGAATTAAGCAATTTTCAAATCTTTAGGGGTAATCTTTAAAGGTATACCCCTATTGATTATGTTATGATAGTTATGTAAGAAAGAGGTAATACAATGTCCGGAGAAAAGAAGTTCAACAAAGCTGAGTATGATTTAAACTTTAATAAAAAAAATTGTGCAAAATTCAGTTTAAAATTCAACAATATTAACGACAAAGAAATTATTGAAAAATTACATTCTATTGGAAATAAGAACGACTACATCCGTCAACTAATACTTGCGGATATTCAGAAGACAAAGGAAAATCAAAAACTTTGACACCAATTATTAAACGTATAGGAGGATACGATGGCAAAACTATTAGAACATGATTACAAGCATTTTAAGCAGCCTATTCGCATTTCTGCAGAAACAGCTCCCATTCTGGGATTGGAACCAGGAACTGAACTGCCTGGAATGTACAACTGGATCCTGACAGACTTTGGAAAGCCGGTGATTTCTGTTGGATGCACAGAACTTGAACAAAGCGATGAAATGGACAAGATTGTAGCTCAGAAGTTCTTTGAAGCAATGGGCAAATACATTGAGAGTCACAAATACTATTCTCTTGAGCAAGAATTAATAGACAAAGCAAACCAGTGCAAAGTAATGGAGGAATTTTAAAATGGAAGACGCTTTAGAATTAGCAAGAAGACTAAGAAAAGAATCTGTTGAATCTGGAAAGAAAGCACATGAACTACTTGTTTCTATATTTGGAGAAGATGGATTAGATATGGATATAGCACATGAACGTTATCAGTTCTGTGTAACTCTGAAGAAAAAAGAAGATGAGAAGATTATAGAAAAATTTGAATCTGTTCCAAATAAAATAGAGTACATCAAACAGCTGGTACTTGCTGACATTGAGAAAAACAAGCAAAACTAAAATCTTTCACTTTAATTTTTGAAGGTATATGGGTATTTACATTGAACAAATTGTGTCTTAATATGTAAATGCCCTATTTAATAGGGTATTTATGGAAAGTATGAAAATTATTAGTGCATCAGATAATGATGAACTTCTCACTTATTTTAGGGATAAAGGTTTCAACATTAAAAGCGAGTGGAAAAAACTTGGAATCAATGATAAAGAGCAAAGAAAAATAATGGAAGAGATTCTCGCTGAATTAAAGCTCCTAATTAATTCAAATGGAATTAAGAAACACATTCAAACCGGCAACATTAATGATGTTTGCATTGTAAAAATAAGAATAAGAAATCTTAAGCAAAAAAGTGGGAAAAGCTCTGGTTATCGAACTTATTCTCTCATCATATCAAATCAAAATCTTGCAATTCTATTTGATATTTATCCTAAAAATGGGTCAAATGGGAAAGACAATATTTCCGATACAGAGAAAAACAAAATGAAACAAATAGTAAATTATTTCAAGAACTAAATTTGGAGGAAAAATTATGTTTGATATTTCTAAATTAAAAGCAATTAAAGGTGTTGTCTTGGAAACTGCACAGTCGGAAGAAATTTCAGCAAATGATATCAAAAGAATAAGAAACGATATTTTCCATATGTCTCAATCTTCATTTGCACTTGCTTTAGGAGTTTCCAAGAAAACTATAGAGGCGTGGGAATGTGGAACGAATGATCCAAGTGGCACAGCAAAAAAATTGCTGTATCTATTAGAAAACAACACGCATCTAATGAAGCAACTATACAACGTAGTTGATGAAAGAAATGAAATTGCTCCAACTAAATATACTTTTGAGTGCACAAATGAAATTGAAAATGTGCCTTCATTAACTAGATCGAATACTTTTTATAGATTGAGGGATAACATAAATGGAACAAACAAATTATTTGCCTAATAGTTTGGCTTATTTAGGATGTTGGCTATCTAAATGTGACTTGAACAGATCACCTGATGATGACATTATAAAAATAAATGTTTCAATACTTAATTTAAACTTAAACAAAAACACGAACCAGTTTACAGTTACCTATCAGTTCCAGTTGATCTCTAAATCTGAAAATAAATCTGTTGTACAATACATCTGTCTATTTGATGTAAACAACAAACCCTTTTTCGATAACTTCATCAAAAAAATTGAAGATGATACTACTGAATTAACTGAAGAAAACAAATCATTCCTATTGTTGATGTTGCGAACATCTTATCCTTATATTCGACAAGCACTCTTTTCATTAACAAACGATTTATGTACACCGATAAATTTACCAATTTCTGATGTTAAAGACTTATTAGATAATGGACTGGAATTTACGCGTAGGTCACAACCAGAGTGAAGCAAGTATCATTGAGAGTAGTAGAAGAAAAGCACCGCATAACTTGCGATGCTTTTTCTATGCAATTTTGCAATATTTTTGCAACAAACTGCAACATAAGAAGAAAAACACTACTCTGGTTATAAACTTCTTCCCAGTTTTTGATATACACTGCTCATGATCCTGTAAACTTGGATTTTAGAATATCCTAGCTTTTTTCCAGCTTGTTCATAATTGGAAGTGGAATATACCGCTTCAAGAGTCTTGCGTTCTGTGTCTGTCAATTCAGAAAAGCACAAGTCTTTTTTTATTTTGTTTTGTTGTTTATGCAGCATAGACTTTTTCTTTTCAAGTTTTTGAATTTTCACTATCATATTGGCTAATTTTTCATCATTGGATAGTCCACCAGAAGATTGTTGTTTGTCATAAGAAATAGATTTAGTTCCAGTTACTCTTTGACGTATTTCTTTAATTTCCATATCTACAGTTTCAATTTTTAAAGGTATGGTAAAGAAAAACTCAGCCAATTTACCATTAACAACTCTTTTCCTCGCTTCGTTCTTCTCCATTAAATACTCCTCTCGCTCTTTGTATATCCAACCATTTGTAATAGTATCCTTGCCAGAAGCAAGATTTCATTAGCTTCTCTATTTTTGCCTGGTCTACACCTTCATATATAAGTTCATTATATAACTCTTCATTCAAATTAAATAATGCACTATATAGTTTCTTTTGTTTTTGTATTAAATCTCTCTGCCAAGTGGTTTTAGATTATATACACGTTCATCTGTGGCACTTAACGGCTTTGAATAATATATAAAAGCATTGTACCCATCTTGTGTTGTATATACTGTTTTGACCCAATTATTTCTTGGAAATGTAACCGGTATTTTTTCCTTATTGTATTTTAATCCGTATTTGTACATTAGAATGGTAAATCCTCCGAAGTAATTCCATACTCTGCATATCCTTCTGTTTCTTCTTTAGTTTCTGGTTGCTGTGTATCCTTAGGCTTGAATGATAGTTTATCAACATGATCACATATCACTTCTGTAACATACACAGTTTTTCCATCAGTATCTTTATAGTTTCTGGTTTGAATTTTGCCTTGTAGTGCGATTGCATCACCTTTCACACAATATTTTACTAAGAAGTCTGCTGTGCTGTTCCAGGCAACACACATAATAAAATCTGCTTCTTTTGTTCCATCTTTTCTCTTTGGTCTGTCTACAGCAATTGTAAATCCACATACACTGTGACCGTTTGGAGTCTGTTTAATCTGCACATCTTTGCAGATCCTTCCTGTAAGTACTACATTGTTAATCATTTTTAATACACTCTTCCTTTCGAAATTTTTCTGAATCATATGGAAGACGATAATCTTTTTTTGAATTTGGACCAAATTCAATAATACATTTACCATCAGCGTTTAAATAACGAATACCATCTTTACTAACAACTAACGTAACAGCAGTTTTAGCTCTTTCCTGTGCAATTGCGCCTTTTAGCTTCTTTAGTGTTTCTTTACGTATTTTCTTTTTATTAGAAGAAAACCCTTTGTATAGTTCTTCCAAAAATTCAATTGTGTATGGATTCATAATCCAAGCTCCTCTAATGAATAGCTTTTATAATCTTCCATACCTTTGTACATTGTTCCTGTCTTAAAACAAGGAAGTTCTACACGTTCTATATATTTTCTTTTATCAAAGCGTTTAACAAAAATTCTGATGATTCTTCCACCAGGACAACCACATAAAGCAATACCAGTAACTCTGCTTCTGAATGGTTTAATGACTGATGATAAGTATTCCTTTTCTGCTTCGTCTAAAATAGGCTCTTTGTATTCTTCTGTAAGCCATTCCAAAGCTTCTTTTTTGCATTCTTTACAATTTGCAATGCATTTTCCTTTAATTAAGCTTCTAACACAACAAGCTATATTTGCTTGTTTCATATTCGGAATAACGTCTTTGTATTTTTCAATATTCAGCATTTTATTCTCCTTCTGTAGAATTTCTCTCAGTAAATCCATTCATAATCATTTCTTTAACTGGGAAGAAAGATATTTCATATGCATATTGGTTTGTCTTTCTAGGTTCAAGCTGAATGGATGTATATGTGACATCATCTGACAAATGCGCATAAAATAATTTGTATTCATCTTCGCCAGTTTTGATTGTTACGTTCAAATCTCCATCATTGTCCGTTTCTAGCGAAATATATCCTTCAACAGTGAATAACGGTTCATTCGTTCTTGTATTTAGAGCTACTACTTTTCTTCTAACTTTGAAGTTATTAGCATCATTTCTTAGATTATGATTAACTCTATATGATTTTTGACATCCGCACAGCATAATTAATACTATAAATAACATTGATAGTGCTATTGTTATTTTAACTTTATATTTCATCATTATAGTCCTAGCTCCTTGAGAGTATAAGCCTTATTTAACTCCATTCCTTTATACATTGTGTCTTTTGCAAATACTGGAAAAAACATAGAATCTAACCCACGTGGCAATATAGTAGAACGCACAACAATTCTGATAAAATATGCTTTTTCACCACAGCTAGTTTTATATATATAATTAACCCTGCCTCTAAATGGTTTAATAACTGATCTTAAATATGATTTTTCTACATCGTCTAAGATTGGTGCTTCATAAGGCTGAGCCATCCAGTCTAAAATGTCTTCTATAAAGCGAGTTTGAGCACCAAATTTTATATTTTCATCAAGTCTTTTCATAATTTGAGTGGCCATAGCCACTGGAACATCGCAGTCAGCAACAAAAATTTCTTTCAGCTCTTTTTTGTAATGTTCTAAATTTGTTTCTTTATTCATATCTATTCCTTTCTCAATTATCATTCATTTTTTCAATGATATAATCTACTGAATCCTTAATTACTTCTTCTACCTTTTGAACATTTTCTGTGGTAACTTGAGAAGAAATAATCATTTGATAACATGTTTCTTTATCTGGAGTGAAAACAAATAAAGTAAAAAACACAATAATGCTTAAACCTATTTTTTTAAAAACTGATGTTAATTTTTTTATATCTTCGTCGCTTACTTCATCATAACCATCTTCAGATTTGAAGTAGGCATACGCGAAAAGAGATACTACGGATGAAACACCCACAATAAACAAAGCAGACGATGCTAAGAGCCTGATGTTGTCAGACACTTTCGCAAAATAAAATATCCATGGATTTACTACAGGTTTCATAATTATAGTCCAAGCTCCTTAAGTGTATATTGTTTATCCAGCTCCATTCCTTTGTACATAGTATTTTTTTTAAATAGCGGAAATGCAATTTCCTCTTCGTCAAGACCATCGCAGATAGATTTCACAACAATTCTAATGTAATGGTTCTTTTCATTTTGTATTTCAGTCTTATAAATATATAAAGTCTTGTCTTTAAATGGTTTAATGACTGATCTCAAATACGCTTTTTCTACATTATCCAAAATTGGTTCTTCATAAGGCTGTGCCATCCAATCCAGAATGTCACCTATAAAGTTGCTGTCACCAGATGTAGGAATATAAATCTTATTTTTACCATTTGCAGATTTAACTACAGAAGCTATTCTAGGCTTGTAACCATATATAGAACCGAAAATCTCTTTCAATTCTTCTTTGTAATGTTCTAAGTTTGTTTCTTTGTTCATATGTTTATTTTTTTCCTCCAATATGTTCTGGCTCATCAATCTGTGAGCACATTTCTTTCATCGTTCTGTATTCCACTTCTGCCATCATTTTCGAAATGATATTTACTAGTTTAATATCTTCAAAATCAACTCCGTATCCAAAGAAATCTCCACAATAAATAAGAGTTGTCTGTTTAGATCGCACAATTTTCCCGTCAGGATTTATGCAATCTTTATCGGTTACAGTAACCTCTATTGCTTTGTACCCAGATAGGTACCTTAGATGTACTTCTTTATCTTTCCACTTGTAAAGCAGTTTAAGCAGAGATTCTTCTGCCTTCCTTTGTTCATTCAAGTCTAATCGTTCGTTATACTCTTCGTTCATCGTCATCCTATTTTAATTAACATTTTTATTAAGTAACTCAATATCGATTTTTTATTTTGCGAACATACATTTTCCCCGAAATCATACGGTTTAAAATGTTATGCCAGTGATCACATTGCCAATGTTCTCCATCCCAAATCAATAATTCATAACTAGTAAATTTGCATCTATACACATCTCCTAGTTCTTTGTCCACCAAAATAAATTCTTTGTACAGTCCTACACCATAATTGTGAGCCAACACTTCGTATTTTCCGTCCATTTTTATTTTCCTTTTCTTTGAAGACTTTCTATCTTTTCCAAGCAATCTTCTGCTGTCATCCATCCTACAGGATCACTATGATAGTCCCACATTTCCAGAAGATTCGTTTGTGCTCCATATGACCCAAAATGTTCAATAATTGAAACGTAAATTCCGTCATAATTAACGATTATTTGAAAACCATCAAACTTTTTTTGAAATTCGAAAGGTATTTTTCTCTTCTGCAATTTATCTTTGAGTCTATATATTTCTGTATATTTCATATTGTTTGTTCTTCTCCAATTTGTATCTTGTAGTCATCACAATATGTGCAGTGCATCAATCTGTAGTTGCATCTGTCTTCTTCAACTTTCATTTTCTGGCTGCAAACTTCACAAATTAAATCCTTGAATTTGAATCTTCTTGTGCCAGCAATTACTTTACTTCTTTGAAATTCTTCTCTATCAAAATTTAATTCTTCCATTTTGAATCCCTCACAATCACTATGATCATAATTATTGTGGATACCAAGCATAGGCCACCAAACACAGCCAATACATGATAGGCCATCTCAAAAGAACTGGTTATCATGTGATCAATTGCATTGATTATCTCTCTTGTTATTTCTTCCATATGTTATTCAATCTTTCTTTACGCACTCAATCATCAGAATCTGTTTAACTTGTTCAACCGTACATGCACAGGTTTTAGCAATATGATCTAAATCATCCCAGTAAACATTTCTACTTCTGGCATCATATAATGCTTTTACCTTGCCTTTATCAACATACTTGTTAATAACTGCTGCATCAGTTCGACCTTCCATTAACATTCTTCCAACCGTTGGTCTGGAAACTCCAAGCATGATAGCAATATCTTTCATTGCCATTCCCGTGTTAAATAGTTCTATTGCTTTTTCTGTCTTATCTTGTCTTTCCTGAATCATCTGTTCTTTTGTTCTGGTTGCTTTACGTCTTTTCCTTTTTGCATGTATTCGCACACCATTTTCACTGTTTTTTCTATCCATTTTCCACCCCTCCGCAATTTAACCGAATTTAAGTTAAGTAAGATTCTCAAAAGAGTCTTTTTTTAACATTCTGCCTTTTATTCATCGAATGTTTTTACAATTTCATGTTTTTAGAATCTTACATAATGAGCCATGTAAGAAACTATCAGTGGAACTTGTCAAATCCGTACTCAATTGATGCTCTGATCTTCATCACTTCGTCCTCTTCCAGACAAATATACCTTGCTGTAACAACAGCGCTGGAATGTCCTAAAACACGCATTACTTTAAATATGTCGTGACACTCGTCATAAAGCCATCTTGCAAAGCTTTTACGCAGCGAGTAAGCTCCAACGATATAGTCAATGCCGACATCTTTTGCCAGTTCAGATGTGAATACCCACGCTGTTTGCCTTGTTAATGGCTTGTTTGGGCTTGATAGATGCGCTCTGAAGATAAATTCATCACGTGTGTATTCATACTTCTTCACGTAGTCTAAAAGTAGCTTATACAGGTTGTCTCTGAGTTCAAATTGCTGTACCTTACCTGTCTTGTGTTCCTTAACCCTGAAACAGCCTCCGGCGAAGTCTCTGGGTGTCATTTCAAGTATTGTGTTTGTACGGCATCCTAGGTTAACACCTAGCATCAGCAGCATGTAGTTGCGATCTTGTCTGTAAGCATTATCAGTACCAGGAATTGCTTTCTGACAGCGCACTAACTGCTCACGCTGCATCTTTTCAAAATCCTCTTTCTTGATGTACCACATAGTCTGTTTACCAAGCTTGCTGGCTGTCTTACGCTGGTAGTCATCCAAAGGATTATCCAGCCTTTTTGGCATCTTTTTTGGGACTTTCTTAGTCTTTGATTTTTTCTTTCTGTAGTACTCTGCCATTATTTATTTATTCTTCCTCAAACTCCTTCTGAATCTGTTCCATAATCTTTTTTCCTTTTGTTCTTGCTTCTTCAGCGGTTTTGAAACAGTCTCCACACTTCCAAAGAAGCAAATCAATAAATTTGCCTCCCCACTTAGCAGCATTTTCTTCCTTAGAGACTCCTGAGTAGTGCCAATATATGTCTCCTTTTTTAGGCTTCCATGGCTTAGGCACTGCTTTATCGTATCCTTCTAAAAGTCTTTCAATGGTGTCTGATCTCTCACCGTACCAATCATCATTTATTTGTGACTTATATAGAATTCCATTTTTTGTAATTTTGTACGTATATCCATCTTTTCTTTTGCCATCAGCATTTGTTAGTTCGAACTCTTGTCCCAGCTCTAGTCCTAATATTTCTGCAAATTGTTTCCAATAATTCATTGTTCTTCTCCGTTTTTTTAGTTATTCCTCTTCCATGCTTCTTTCATCAAATCTACAATTTCTTCTGTTGTTAGATCTAGTCCAACATAAAGTTTGTCGCCGCTCACCACTTCAGCCACAATAAGCGAACGTTTGAAACATTCTTTAAATTTCTTTTCTACTATTTCAATTGCTTCTTCTGTTGTGACTTCTCCGGTTTCCTTCACTTCTTGTTCAAGCACTGTAACCATGTGTGCTGTTAATGCAGCCCATTCAGCAATAGCATCATTTGCTTTCCCAATAATCGTTACAGTTCCCTTTTCGCATTTAATCATTTTCTTTTTCCTCTACTATAAGAAAGTTATTATCTTTCCATTTATCTAAGGCAACATCCAGATTTAACAAATCTAGTTGTAAAGTCCTAATAAACCTTGCCTTAATGTCTTTGTTAGCACAATTGTCATAGCAAACTTTTTTGCATCTTATTGTTTTCTTTAATGCTTTAATAGCCTTCAGAACATTTTTGAGTTCATCTGAAAATTCTTGATTTTTAGTCATTGTTGTTCCCTCTCCAACTACCTTCAAACAGACTGAGCTGTTGAATAGCTCCTTTGTCGTTCCATTCAAATGCTGCTTCTTCTTGTGTAGGCATAGACTTTGACACGATGCCACAGTCTGTGCATTTGACAACGTATAGAAAGCTATTTGTTACAGGATCATTGTGCTCCCAGTCCGTTTCGATTCTTGCGGTACCTTTGCAATTAGGACACTTTCTCAGCTTAATCATTTTCCTGTACTCCCTAAGCCGCCAGTTCTTACGGATTTAACGTCATCATCGTCAGTCAGATAGTATCTTTCGAAGATGCCTTGCATATATCTCTGATCTTGTTCTATACATACAGCCTGATCACTTGTGTTGATTAAAAATGCATGTATATGATCTTTATAGTCGCTGTCTATGATGCCTACAGAGTTTGTAAGAGTTATGCCTTTACGTCCTAAAGACGATCTTACATACAGTTTTAAAACAATCCTTGGATCATCAATATCCACACTTACGCATGTGTCAAACTCATAGATTTCATGTGGCATGATCCATATCTCTCTTGGTGAGTAAAAATCATACCCAGCACTACCTTGTGTAGCTCTGACTGGTGGTTTAATACCACCGTGTGCAATAAATTTCATTCTTTAATCTCCTTTTGCAAATTGCCTGTGCCAAGCATCTGCCACTGTGGCGTACCTACTAGTTCTTCCAGTTTTCCTTCTTGCAGAAGAGCATCTGTTCTGCGCTCGTTAATATCCGCAAAGCGCTCAACAAACCACTTTTCTCTACAGTCGATAGATACGGTGCTACGCCATCTCATTTCTCGCAGCAGACTGTAAGGATAAATCTGTCTTGTCACATCGTGTAGTGCATAATACTTTTTGCTGTCGATATCTCTATCACCGCTCATAGTCTGCATGAACTCACGAACTCTTTGCCATTCTTGCTCTGCAATAATTTCGGAGTCTGGAAGTAATTGTCTTTTAATAACAGTTTTTATTTCAGACACCTGTGGTGCAAAATCTCTTTTAGAATTGGCAATAATATCTAGCACTGCATTTTCAACAATATTGTTAGGATACGGGCTAAGAATTTTTTGCCATATGTTCAGCTTTAGATCCATTTCATTCTTTGTCATAGTTTTGAAACTTTGTGGGTATTCACCTTTAAGAATGTTCAGGATTCTTCTTGTTTCTTCTAAAACCATAGTTCTTCCTTCTTGCTGTTAAGTGATTGCTTAGAATCTTTATCTTTAGAGTTACGTATCCAATTACGCACAGTGGCTTTCCAGTCTTTCATTGGATTCTTACCTACTTTCCATCCATTTGCATCGTAATAGTCAACAAATCTCTGTACGTCAAATTCTCCATGTCCAATCGAATTGCAATATTCCAGAATTTCTTCTTCGGATGGTTTTTGGAAAACGTCAGTTTTCCTTTTTTTCTTTTTATCTTTTTCTTTTTTATCTATATCTGTATCTATATCTTTCTCTTTATCTATCTCTATATCTTTCTCTGTGTAACAATTGGTAACATTAGGTAACAAGTAGGTAACATTGTTACCAATTTCAGTAACATTGTTACTTCCGTTTTTTAAGCTTCTCATTTTTCTCATCAATTTTGCTTTATCAGTTTCACTACCAATCATTTCGTGCATTCTTGTTAGTTCTGCCTCGTTTTCTGCACAAATCATGAGACCTTTTTTGATTAGATAATTTATAGCTACTGATACATCTTCTTCTTTTTCATCTATATCTAGTGCTATTTCATCAATGATGTTATCTTCAATACCCTCATATACAAATTTGCCATCATCTTCTAATGTTTTAAGCAACATTTTTAAATAAATGATTGTATATGTATCGCCACCAGCAATACTCCTTAATTTCTTAATTGCCTTATCTTCAAAAAAGTCTTTAGGCAACTTCAACCAATAATATTTTTTATTCTCAGACATTTTCATCACTTTCTTTGTTTAAATACTCATTAATTGTTTTCACCTGTGCTTCTATAGATGTTTTCAAATCAAGTAAATTCTGAAGTGCTCCATAAAGATGATTCAGCTTCATCCTTATGTAATTAAACTTATCATCCACAGAAGATTCTTTTTCTTTTAGATAAGTTACAGTCTTTCTTATTGCTTTAACATCATCAGCAATCTCGACAATAGCTCCTATTGTCATTACCTGAAGTATCAGTATTCCCATCAACATTAATTTCTCCGCCATCTTTTACTCACCTCCATGTAAATCAGCGATAATGCTGTTAATGTATATCCAGCAACATTCCATGTTGTTAGCCATAATGCGATGGATAGAACAAACATCAGAGCACATACAGTGTCTTGCGTTTCTATCAATGATTTTCTCTTGTCAGACATTCGTATTCCCTCAAATTCTTAATTCTTTCTTCCAGGTGCTGATTTGCACGGAATAATCTATTATTCAGCTTTGCAGCTTCTTTAATTTGTTTTTCTAGCAAAGCAATAGTGTCTTCGGAATGTTGGAACTTAATCCTCCATTCTTCAGCTTCTCCTCTTAAAAATGTGTTTTCTTTTTCAAGAATTTCAATCATTCCTTGGTTTGTCATATGTTTCTCCTGTATAATAGAAACGTCTTTAAAATAAGACGTTTATTTTGTTGGTATTGCTTACTTATTCGTCTTTGGAAGCAATACCTTTTTTTGTTTGTTGATAACATGTTTGTTTTCTCATTTTTTTACTGTTGATATAATCTCCTGTGAAAGGAGGTAAGTCTCATGAAACACACAGATGAACAGTTATACCAACTCGCAATTGGCTTTGTTCTTTATCATGATCGCGACTATAAGCCAGGAAAATCAGAAGAGTTTAGTCCAATTGATTTCATGGTAAACGTTGATCATGTATATGAAATGTTCAAAGATATTGAGAGATCAAATAATGAGTGATTCTTTCACAACTTCTAATTGGCATTCTAGATAGTTGTGAACATTATTTGTTACTCTCATAACATCCCTGCCTGTCAAAGCAGGGTTGTTTTTAAATTCTTGCATGATCATGTCAAAAAGTTTTTTCTGTTCTTCAGTAGTTTGCTGATAAAATCTTGTATTCTTGTAATTTTTGTCAGTGCCAAAATAACCATATTCCTTTTTTAATTCATCGTGGTTCATGTGTTTCTCCTTTCTTTTGAAGTTTTTCCGAAAACATTTTGCTAATTTTCTCAGCAATTTCTTCTACAGATTCTCCATCTGCAGATGAATTAGAATACACTGCAATTTTTATGCCTGGCTTTACATCTACATCAGGTTTCTTGAATACACGCACATCACTAATAAACTTGTAACTATCAGAACCCTCAGCCTTTCCATTTGGTTCCGCAGATTTTGAACTACTTGGCTTTTGCTCTTCTAACAGTTCTTCCAGAAAAGCCAATCTAGAATCCCAGTTTTGAACGATACCAGACATTATTTTTTCAAAGCCTGAATCGAGCATGTAGCCAATTAATTCTTGATTTAAATCTATAAGCCCTGTTGCATATGCCATCTTATTAACTGCTTCAGCATATGTTTTCATATCTTCAGTTTCTATGATGGCTATTTTGGCATCATCCAGTGCTTTATCCGTCATGCTTATAGCTCTCAGCAAAAATCCTGTTAGATCTATTTCTTTTTTCTGTTCCATACTTATCCTCCTTACTTACTAACTTCTTACTTCATCATTCAAAATCAGCTGCTGAAGTGTTTTGATTGTGTATCCAGTCACCTTGCAAAGACTTGTTATCTTAATCTTTGTAGGTTCGACACGAAATTCCATCTTTCCATCAATCTTATTTACTGCTTCATCGTAAATACGCTTTGCTCTTGCTTGTGATATTCCTAATAGTCTGGATATATCACTTTTTGTAAGGTAGGCTTGCTGGACTATTTGCCTACGGGTTTTCTTTGGTTGACACATAATATTTCCTCCTTTCTTTTGGTTGTTTCACCCCTGCGACCTAGACATGAGATAAAATGAGTAATTAATAGTCTTGCTATGGGGAGACTTGATTTAAAAGGACATCTCATGTCTAGGTCGCAAAGGTGAAGCTATATATGGTTGTTTATTTTTCAACCCTATTTGCAAAAAAAATACATTCTTTTTCTTTAGATGACAAATTTAGAACTTTGTCTATTCTTTCAATTTCGGTTGCAGTGAACTTGCGAACATTATTTACTTTGTAAGAAAGAGATTGGCGTGATAAATTGATTTCTTTTGCTAGTTTTCCAAATGTATAGTTTCTTTTTAGTAATGCAATTTTAAACATCTTTTTGTTTGTCATTATTTTCTCCTTTCATGGTTGAAGATTTTTCAACTGTCTAAATGATAAAACGCGGTTGAAAATATGTCAACTGTAAATTACAATAAATTTGCAAAAGAGGGAGAAACATGAGCACAATAGTAGGAACGCAAATTAAAAAAAGAAGAATGCAACTCGGATATTCACAGCTGCATCTTGCAACTTTATGTGGTTATAAAACTAAAGGAAGCATTTCAAGAATAGAAAAAGGAGAAACTGATATAAATCAAGAGCAGATTATTCAATTTGCAAAAGTACTACAAACTTCACCATCTTACATAATGGGATGGACTGATGATCCTGAATATAGTTTACAGAATGAAATCAAATCAAAAGAACTATCTCCTACAGCTGTAAAAGTAGGAAAGCAGCTAACTGATTTAGAAAAGAAATTCGGATATACAGAACAGCAGGTAGCTGATGCAATGAAAATATCACTCGATCATTATCATGATGTGAAGAACGGCGTCAATCACATTCTGGATCCAAACCTGATGTGTAAGTTAGCCGCTTTTTATGACAAGAAATGGACAGACTTTTTTACTTTTGGTGGCATTCCTGTACCTGTAAATGACAACATTGTAGCTTTGCAACAAATGGCTGGTCTTAAAGATGATGAAGTATGTAAAGCAGTTGGACTTAGCTTAGAAGATTATAATCTGATCAGAATGGGAGAAAAACAGGCTGATTACTCTACTCTTGAAAAATTCTGCCATTTGTACAACATGCCTTTTTCCATGATTTTAGGTTCAAACTTGATGGAGCACGCTGATGAACCTAAAAAGAAGCTTTCCGTAAAATTCCAGGTATATATTAATCAAATAAGCAATGCTTTACATGGAGAAGAATTTAATAAGCAGGATATGGAAGAATTGATAAATTATATTGAATATATGGCAATCAAAAAGAAACGTGTAAGAGAAAGTGATGAGAGATGAATATGGAAGAATACAAACCAGCTAAAACATTAAGTGAACAAGTTGAATACCTGGAAAAAACAAAAAGAGTCAGATTTAATGTTATAGACAAAGAACAAGCAAAAAACATTTTATTTCGTTACAACTATATAAATGTAATTACTCCATTTAAACACCAATTTGCACAAAAAGATTCCAATGGAAATGTTGTGAAAGTTGAAAATAAACACATTTATCAAAACGATATAGAATTTAGTAATTATTACGGATTTTATAAAAAAGAGAGACAGGTGTATCCAACTATTGCAAAAAATGTAATAAGTTTTGAATCACAATTTAAAGCTATTCTTGCTTATAGAATTTTAGTTAATAATAAAATCTCGAATCACAAGGATTTAGAATCATTTTTGAGTAAAATTGATAAATCCATTTGTAATAATTCATCGCTAAATGAGCAACGTAAAGAACATATGTTTAAATCCATAGCTAATTTAAAAAATTCAATTTCAAAATATCATGATATTTACTGTTTCTTTGATAGATTGACATTAGGTGAAAGTCTAAACATTTTCATAGGATTACCTAATGAAGAACAAGATGTTATATTTCAAGATTTCAAAAATTTCAACATGCATTTTGGCGTAGATAAAACGCCGGATTTCATCAATAAAGTATTTACATTAGTATCTGTTAGAAATTGTGTTATTCATTGTAATAGTCTTGAAATCTTGGTTCGATTTTATAATCCAACGACCAAAACTCTGCGAGATAGAACTAATAGAAAGAGATTTGTATCAATGATTAAGTATCTCAGTAAAGAAAAAGATTACACCAAATTGATGTAACCTTTCTTCCGACCAACCGGTCAATTTACGATATATTTTATATCATATAAAAAAAGACTTTACAAGTATTTAAGCCTGAGAATTTAACATAACTGCATACCACTACTTCAAATATTTTGCAATAGAAAGATTTAATTTTATAAAAAAAGATCCTCAACATTTTGTTGAAAGTCTTAAAAAAAGTATAAAGAAAAGATAACCCCAGGCACATATGATTGCTCAGTACTTTGTACCTACCCCATTTTGGGACACAGTGTTAATCCTTCTCAAGTTATCTTCATCAATATTATATTGGTTTAAAGTACAAAATCAAGCAAAAAAGAAAGGACAGCCTATGATTGGATATGATAAGCAAAGAAAAACATACTTTGTACAATTTAATATCAAAGATCCATTAACAGGAAAATGGAGAACTTCAAAAAAGCGTGGATTTAAATATAAGAGAGAAGCAGCAGAGTATGAAGCAAAAATCAAAGCAAATAACTCTAAAGATTCTGGAATCACTGGAAGTCTTACATTTCAGGAAGTTGCCAACCAGTGGGAAGATAACCTTGAATCTTCAGAAACATCCAGAAGACATCACAGAGAAGCATTTGACATACGTTTTAGCGACTTCTTAGATAAACCAATAAAAAGTATCACTAAACCACAATTGATTGCGTGGCGAGCTGATTTGAGCAAAAAAGACTATGGCACAAAGACAAAGAACACAACAATGTCATACGTGCGTTCTGTATTCAAGTTTGCCAATGAAGTATACAGTCTTCCTAATGTTGCTGTATGCCTGAAGAACTTTAAGAAGACAGATCAGGAAGCAATGCATGAAATGCAGGTATGGACAATCCAGGAATTTAATACATTTATAGAAGCAGTAGACAATGAACTGTACAAAATCTATTTTAAAACGTTGTTCTGGACTGGAGCACGTCGTGGTGAAATCATTGCCTTGCAATGTTCTGATTTAAATTATTGTCAGATTTACATTCATGGATCACAGAGAAACCAGAATAAAGGAATAACACCTACAAAGACGAAAGAGAAACGAAGGGTAGCTCTTGATAAAAATCTGTACCAGGAATTGCTTAAGTTAAAAAAAGAATACAAGCATGGGTACTTGTTTGGAGGAAAAACAGGACTCAGTGTGACTACAATCGACAGATATTTCAAAGACGCCATCAAGAAAAGTGGAGTAAAGCCAATAAGGCTGCATGATCTTCGTCATAGTCATGCGACTATACTTATTAACAATGGAGTAAATATTGTTGCCGTTTCAAAAAGACTTGGTCATGCTTCTGTTGAACAGACACTAAAAACATATACTCATTTATTGAAAGATACTAACGAAGGAATGATGAATAAGATAAACAAATTGGCATCAAATAATTGAAAATCCGTGGCACTAAATTGGAACTAAAATCTTAAAAAACTATAAAAAGCTATATGCAAAAAACACGATAAATAAAGGATTTATTGCATCTAAAATAAGCTAAAAACACCTAAAATCATTTCCCACTAGTCGCCCTGCAAAAGGAAATCACATTGTGGTTTCCTTTTTTTTATTCCTGTAATGTATCCTGAATTGTTTGTTTTGCCTCCTTTAGCCAATGTAGCACATAAGACAAAGCTACACTGTCTTCAGCTCTGGTCGCTTCAGTATCCATAGCATAGCTTGCACTTGTAGAATACAATCGAATAGATCCTAAAGTTTCTGCATAGGTTAACACTTCCAGATCTTCACAATTCACTGCACATAGAATCCAGTTTGCCGTTTTTGTACTTTCTTTGTTTTTGATATCCGTTCCTTTATGGTCCTGAATGGAAAGAATACGTACATTTTTTAATAATGGCCCACTGATAGCAGTTGTATCATTTCGCTGTTCCACCTGTAGAAATAAATCTACCCTTTCTCCACTTTCAAACGATGCATTGATTCCATTGCAGGACAAGGTATATACCGCCTGATCTTCCTTCAATTGTAAGGTTGGAGCATCAGGCAAAGAAGAGGCCTGGTGCAGCATGGAAAAATAAAACGGAGAACCCGCAGGAATAGTCCCCTGAATATCCGTATACTTTCCAATAATGTTCTCTTTTCCTGTATACGTATCTTCAAGAATATATGCTTCAGGTATATCGACTTTTACAATATCTTCTTCAGTAATTAACGTGCGTGGCGACAAGGTATGGCTTGCCACATACACTGTCTGAAGATTTAACGTATGTTTCACATACACCTGTATAGCTACCAGGATAGCACCTCCTGTTAACAGTGCCACCACTCCTACAACAATCCATTGTTTTAGACCCTTCAGTTTCATAATTATCACCTCACTATGTATATACAAAAAAAACTCAGGAAAATTTTCCCGAGTTTTCAAATCTTATAAATTGTGTTCTTTCATGTAAGCTTCAATCTTTGCTCTGTTTTCAGGTTTACATGGTTTGCAATCAGCAAGTTTGGACTTGCCGTCAACCAGAGACTGAGCCATACCGGAACATCCAGGATTTCCGCATCCACCACAATTGTATCCAGGCAGCATAGCTAAGATATCCGCAACTCTTGTATCTTCATCTACATGGAGCTTATTACCTGCAAAGCCTAAGCCAAGACCGATAACTCCACCAAGTACAAGCATAAGAATTAAGGCACTAACGATTGCCATGATTTAATTCCTCCTCTATTTTCTGTAACATTTCACTTCTGAGTGCACAGTCTTTAATACCACAGGCTTTACAGTCAGGTTTAAGATTCTCGCATCCTTCCGGAACAGGAGTATTCTTATTCCACTTATAAGACAAAATTACCAGTGCAAATAAAGCTACTGCAATCAAGACAGCAAAAACAATTTTCATAAATTAAACAAGACCAGCTAAAGCACCAAATGCAAGTGCCATAATACCAGCAATGACAAAAGCAATTGGATTCCCTTTGAATGCCTTAGGAATATCACTGCTCTGTAAACGAGTACGGATTGTAGCAAAGATAACCAGCATCAGCATGAATCCACATGGTACCGCAATGGAATTCACCATTGTTTCTACTAATGTGTATCCCTGAGTAATGTTATCCATTGCAACGTATAATACAGCACAGTTTGTTGTGATAAGAGGAAGGTAAATACCTAAAGACTTATACAATGCAGGAGATGTCTTTTTAACAAACATTTCTACTAACTGTACAAATGCAGCAATCAGAAGAATGAAGCAGATCAGTTCCATGTATTCCAGGCCTAATGGTACAAGTACAAGATAGTACAGACCATAAGAAACAATAGAAGCACAGAAGATAACGAAGACAACTGCAAGACCCATACCAACAGCTGAGTCTAACTTTGTGGAAACACCCATGAATGGACACATACCAAGGAACTTGGTAAGAATGATGTTATTGATAAGCATTCCACTGATGAATAGTGTAAATAAGCTTCCCATTATTTCTTAACCTCCTTTTTTACAGGGTGTTCCTGATGATCCTTGTATATAGCAACAGCTGCTGCTAAAACAGCGAATGTGAAGAACGCACCTGTCTGAGATGTAAACAGACCAATTTCAAATCCTTCAGGTATTAATCTTAAAGAGAAGATTTCAGCATTTGTAAATGGATTGGACAGACTTAATACACCTGTACCCAGAATCTGTCTGATTAAAGACATTGTGAAAATGGATAATGTGTAAGAAATACCTGTTACCAGACCATCAGCAGCAGATTTACCAACAGGATTCTTAGAAGCAAATGCTTCTGCACGACCTAAGATAATGCAGTTAACAACAATCAGGTCAATAAAAGCACCAAGTGCTGTAAACAGACTCGCTGTATATGCCTGCATGAACATTTCTACGATAGTAACCAATGTAGCAATAATTACGATGTAAACAGGAATATGTACATCATCAGGTGTAATGTTACGTACACATGAAACTAAGACATTACTCAGAATCAAGACAACTGTAACTGCAACACCCATACCTAAAGCATTGTTGATACTTGTTGTAATAGCCAGTGTAGAACAAATACCAAGATACAGCCCAAAGACAGGGTTCTGTGTTAATAGTTTTCCAAAGAAACTTTCTTTTTTCTTTTCACTCATACCGTTCCCTCCTTTAGTCCTTTACAACTGACAGCATCTTCTGTGCTGCCTGAATACCTGATTTAACAGCATTGGAAGTAAGTGTAGCACCAGATTTCATAGGAATTTCATCAGAAGTACCTACACCTTTATATTTACTTGCGAAATCATCAGAGAAGACTTCAGAACCAATACCACTTGTTTCATTCTGCTCAAGAGCCATGAAACCTGCAATCTTACCATCTGTATCAAAACCAACCATGAAAGTTAAACCGCTGGAATTGTAACCAGTACCATGAACTGTAAAGATAGTACCTTCACCTTTTGCAGTATAAATAGCATCAATCAATCCACTTTCATCATCGCTCAGATATGTATCAGAAACATCTTTGAAATCTCCACCAGGGAAAATCACTTCCAGATTGTCCTTGACTTTAGCAAGCTGATTATCAGCAATTACCGGAGCAGTAATAGAATTTACAACAGCCAGTAATAATCCGCATACTCCACAAAGAACACCCAGAAGTATCATCTTATAAACATTAGAATCTTTATTCATTGTATGATCCTCCTTTATTCAGCTGCACTTTCCAGAGCGGCTTTTACCATGGAAGCAACAGACTTGCTTGTAAATGTAGCACCAGATACAGCATCTACTTCACTGTCAGCTGTAGCACCTTCATAAGCAGCAAGTGCTTCATCAGTAGTAGCTAATTCACCAATATTTGCTGTATCACCGAAGTTAACCAGTTTCACAGCTTTAACTGTGCCGTTTTCTACAGTAACTTCTACTTCGTTTTCAGAGTAGTCGGAACCCATGTTATTGATGAGACCAAATCCCTTAGCTTTACATGCATATACACCATCAGATGTAGAAGTACATGTTGCTTCGTTATCACTGTAATCATCAGCCAGGGAAATCTTATTTGCAGATGCTGAAGCATCAGAGCTGTCAGAACCTGTTGTTTCAGTAACCTGAGCTGCGGAACCTTCAGCAACTGTATCCTTCTTCTTCAGTGTGCATCCAATTGCAAGAGTAATAATCACACTTACTGCACAGACAACAGATGTTGTTTTGATAATTCTCTTAATATCCTTAATCTGAGATCCGTCACAAGCCATATCGATAGCAGGTGTCAGCATATTCATTAATAAAATAGCATACAGACATCCATCAGGAAGATTAGCTTTCCAACGAATAATCAATGTTAAAGCTGCACATCCTACTGCATACATATATCTGCCTGCAATCGTTACAGGAGTAGTAACAGGGTCTGTCAGCATGAATACTGCACAGAATAACATACCTCCACCTAACAGGTTGAGTAATGTAAACCAGAATCCATCTCCGTTAACCATACCGGCAATGAAGCTTACAACAGCTACAGTACCAATATATACAGCTGGAGTTCTCCACTTGATATCATTACGCCATACTAAGAAAGCAAAGCATAACAGGATTAATAATGCATTGGAACCGCCGATAACAGAAGTAAAGTTACCAACGAACATATTACCGAATCCACCAAACTGGGAAATATAAGAATCAAATGCTGTTTTATCAGCAATCCATCCCATGGACTTCATAGCTGCCATTGGAGTAGCACCAGTAGAAAAGTCAGCAGATTCACTTGCTGCAAAGCTGTTCATGATGATAGCTTCACCAAAAGCTGCAGGGTTAAAAATGTTCTGACCAAAGCCACCAAATACCAGTTTGCCAAAAACAATAGCAATAATTGTGGATACTGCTACAGCATAGTAACTGACGCTGATTCTTGAAATTAATACAATAATCAGTGCTGTAACCCATCCATAAGAATGTTTCAAAGAAGTAGTGACATCTTTACCACATGCTTTGAAGTAAATAGCTTCTGTAGCAATTGCAGAAACAACTGCTGTTAATGCAAGACCTACAACTCTCATACCATAGTTGATACCGTATGCTAAAGAGTACCATACTGTGGAGAAAACCAGCACTGCCAATAAGCACAGTGTCAGATCAAACATGATCTCGCTTGTAGATTTACTGTCTCTATAGTTTGGAGACACGTGGAATGATAATTTCATTACTTAGCACCTCCCTTTTTCATCTGCATCATCATAAATCTCTTACCTGTTCTTACATTTTCTGTAACAGAAATCTTAGATGGGCAGATATATGTACATAGACCGCATTCAATGCAATCCATAACATGCAGTTTAGCCAAAGCATCCATATCCTTTGTCTTAGCTGCTGCAGCAATTCTGACTGGCTGTAATCCGCTTGGACAGTTTTCTGTACAACGACCACATCTCAGACATGCAACTTCTTCAACCGGCTTGTTAACAAGTACTGTTAAACCATTGTTCTGAGGAGCAATAGAGAAAATATCCTTGGTAACAGTTCTTCCCATCATAGGTCCGCCGGCAATGACATACACATCCTCTGCTGTGTAACCACCGCAGGCATCGATAATGTCATGTGCTGTTGTACCAACAGGTACATATACATTCTGTGGATTTGCAATGCCGTCACCGGAAACTGTGACATATTTATGGGTGATTGGCATTCCGTTAACCAGCGCATTACCGAAAGCAATAGCAGTTGTTGCATTGTTTACAATACAACCTGCTTCAATAGGAAGCTTGTCATAACGTTTTCCGCTGACCTGGAAAACCAGAGTTCTTTCCCATCCCATTGGATATACATTTGGAACTACTCTGATTTCTACTTCAGTATCCTTGAATGTCTCTTTTAAAGCAGCAATCTGTTTTACTTTATCCTCTTTAATAGCTACAACTGCTTTCTGAGCCTTGGATAACTTGAAGAAACCAAGTACACCTGCTTTTAACAGATCCATATTTGCTTCAATGTTTTTGTAGTCTGCTGTTAAATAAGGCTCACATTCTACAGCATTGATAATCAAATATTCAACATTTTCAGGTTTCATATATTTAACATATGTAGGGAAACCTGCACCCCCTAAGCCTAACATACCGGCATTCTTACAGAAGGCATGTAATTCCTCCCAGGAAGCCGTAGTATAATCGAGCGGCTCAAATGGACGCTCCTTCTCGTTCTTGTGATCATTCTGAATCACCAAGTGGTCTGCCGGAGTCAGAGCAGAAGTCATTCTCTTCTCAATTGCAGTTACTGTTCCTGAAACAGAAGAAAACAATGGAAGATAGAAATGATCGTTTCTCTCTGCGATCTTTGTTCCCACTTTCACATCATCGCCCACCTTTACACATGGTGTGCATGGCGCATTACCATTCACTAATGGAATGTAGACAACATCAGGGTCAATTGAAGTATTGACATCCTTTTCTAAAGTCAAGTCTTTATGTCCGTTCAAATGGTGATGCATTTGTCCTGTAAATAGTGACATACTAATAACTCATATCCTTTCTCTAAAATCATAAAGCATTATAGCACTAAAAAGCGGTTTCACATCACATAGTTTGTGATTTTTTATAATTTTTTATCAAGATTTGCATAAAAATGCTATAATCAATGCGCTATGCGTAAAACCTTATTATATATAACACTTGCAGCCACTCTTCTTGCAGGCTGTTCAAGTCCTGAAAAAACAGATTCTTTACAACAGTATTCCAACGTTTCCCTGGATGCAGGCTTCGATACGGTCCTGTACTATCAGGAATGGAATACTGACAACTCTATCAGTGAAGAGCATTTCAACGAAGCAGTGGATATGTTTTCTCACTATAACGACCTCTTTGATATCTATAACAACTATGATGGTATCAATAACCTGAAGACTATCAACGATAATGCCGGTAAACAGGCCGTCACCGTTGATCAGGATATTATCGACCTGTTAAAGGAAGCCAAACAGTTCTGCACCTATTCTGAAGGTGAATTTGATATAACCATTGGTTCCTTACTGCATGTATGGCACCTGTACAGAGAGAAAGGTATTGCATTAAATGAAAAAGGACAAAAAGGAAGTGTACCGGAATACTCCGTACTGGAACAGGCAAGCACGCATAAAGGATGGTCACATGTACAGATTGATGAAGAAAATTCCACTGTGTATATAGACAATCCTGATGTTTCTCTGGATGTGGGCGGTATCGCCAAAGGCTTTGCTACAGAAAGAATTGCTCAGAAACTTGAGCAGGAAGAGGATATCGGTATTGTAGCCATCAATGCCGGAGGAAATAACAGAACCATCGGTTCAAAGCCGGATGGTGCTCCATGGCGTGTACGCATTCAGAATCCTGATGGAGGCGACAAGCTTATGATTGTTTCCAAAGAAGGCAACTGCTCCTTTGTAACAAGCGGTGATTATGAAAGGTATTATGAAGCAGATGATGGAAAGAGATATCACCATATCATCGACCCTTCCACTTTATACCCTTCCACCTTATACAGATCCGTATCCATTATTACAACAGACAGCTCTGCTGCTGACTGTCTCAGCACCTCTCTGTTTACGCTTTCTATTGAAGAAGGAAAAAAAGTACTGCAGGAATACGAAAAAGATACCGGTAATCATGCAGATGCTATATGGATTCTTTCTTCTGACAACACTGAAACAGCATCTCCTGTGAAACAGCACATGGGATATACTATCGCCTATACCGATGGACTTGAAGATTCTATTATTTGGGAGGATTGATGATTGATCTTTTAACAGACGCATTTCTTGATACAATAAAAATCGTACCATTCTTATTTATTACCTACATGGTATTGGAATGGATGGAACATGAAACAGGTAAAAAGTTTGAACACTTTCTGGAAAACCACAGAAAGATTGCCCCTCTTGCCGGTTCTGTCTTCGGGCTGATTCCGGAATGCGGTCTTTGCTCCGCAGCAAGTTCTTTATATACAACTGGTGTAGTTTCTGCAGGTACCCTTGCGGCTGTCTATCTTGCAAGCAGTGATGAAATGTTGCCGGTCATGATAAGCTCCCAGGCAGGACTGGATAAAATCGGTCCAATTCTTATCGTAAAGCTTATAGTAGCAGTCTTAGCAGGATATCTTGCAGATTATTACAGTAAACATACAGCTATCGATGTAG
Source organism: uncultured Bulleidia sp. (assembly GCA_934754415.1). GTDB lineage: Bacteria > Bacillota_I > Bacilli_A > Erysipelotrichales > Erysipelotrichaceae > Bulleidia. The sequence goes on along the minus strand of CAKVIS010000001.1, from coordinate 29,498 downwards.
AGGAATTCTGTGAAAGAGAACATTGTGACTGTTCTCATGGAATTCTGATTTCTGCCCTAAAACATACTTTAACTATCACAATTTGGTTATTTGTTATTGGACTATTATTGAACACCGCAATTGAATGCATAGGCATGGATACTTTACGTAGCTTCCTTCTGCAATATCCAAAAGCTTCCATATTCCTCTGCACGTTAACCGGATTAATTCCCAACTGTGCTTCCAGTGTATTGCTGACACAGTTATATCTTGAAAATCTGTTAAGTTTTCCTGCAGTATGTGCAGGATTGCTGGTAAACTCAGGCATTGGAATGCTGGTGTTGTTCAGAGTCAATCCAAACACAAAAGACAATCTGAAAATAGTTGGGTATGTTACAGCTGTTTCCTTGATAACTGGATGTATTCTCAATCTGTTTTTATAAGAGCATAGAAAAAATCGAAGATTTCTCTGATCTTCGATTTTTTAATACTCAAATGTCTGACTGGTATCCCCTATTTTCAAAGTATAGGTTCCTTTTTCCAATGTGATGGAATCAATGGTAAACGTCACCGTTTCAAGATCTTCCAGTGTGGTTTTCTCACAGATAAATGTTCCTTCCTGAACTTTACCTTTTGCATCTGTCAAAGTAAATTCTTCAGGAAAGTCCATTGTGTAGCCACTCTGATTATCTATTTCCACACGTAAAGTATGTGCATTTGCCACTTCCACTTCCATGTACATATCCAGTGGAAGTCTTGCAATGTCCTTATCTTTACTGCTAAAAGAACAGCCGGTAAGTAAACTCATGCATATCAGTGTCAAAACCCTATTCTTCATTCAGTTCCTCTAAATCATTCAAGGCATCTCTTAATTGTCTGATTTCATCCAGATTTAACGTAATTCCCTTACCCATTCTGCGCTGACCTTCAGAGTTTTCTGTCCAGTTGCGGATATCATAAACAGGTTCTGCATCACTATAGGAAATAAGATTTAATTCTTTTGTGTACTTTGTACCGGTAGTCGTTTCACGTTGACTTAATACTTCAAAGTTCTGTTCGATTTCATAATGGAATTCTGATTTAGGCATATACATACCTCCTTATCAGGATTATAACATTAATCTTCGCAGAAGAAAGCAATACCTATCGCATCCGGGCCTACATATGCACCAATAGCGGCACCTATAAAGGAAATATGGAAGAATTCTTCTGGAATTCCTTCATATAAAGAAGCACTGTCCTTCAAGTATTTCTGTAACAGTACATCTGTAAAACCACTGTAGGCAAGTGCTACAGGATGTTTAAAGGAAATCGGGTTTTTTTCTATGTATTTCCTCAACAGATTCTGACCGTTTTTAGATCCTCTGGCTGTTCCTTCGAGCTTGATTTCCCCCTCACGCACAGTAATCACAGGCTTGATACCTAAAAGCTTGCCCGCAGTGGCAGTAGCAGCAGAAATACGTCCACCTTTCTTCAGATATTCCAATGTGTTCACAAGAGCAATGACACGAATCTTTTCCTTCATCTTTTCAAGATATTCCACAAGCTGTTCAAACGGCATACCGTTATCAATCTGTCTTGCTGCTTCTCTTATAAGAATCTGTGTTCCGACACAGGCACTGTAAGAATCAATAACAGCTACCTTCCCCTCAAAATCACTGACACCATTGATGGCACTTTGATAACAGCCTGACAGTTTGCTGGAAAGTGTAATTACAATAACATCATTACCTGCTTTCAGTTCTTTACTGACAGCTTCTTCATAGGCAAATGGTGTTACCTGACTTGTCTTTGGAAATTCTGTACTTTCTACAAGTTTTTCATAAAAATCACGCTTGGATAAAGTTACACCATCCAAATATTCCTCTTCTTCAAAACGTACATGTAAAGGAAGTATTTCACAATGCAGCTGTGCTGCTTCTTCGTGTGACAGGTCACTTCCTGATTCTGTAATCAATTTAATCATTTTCAAATTCCTCCATAAGTTCCTCTATATTTGATGCTATTGCATGTAAAGCTGTATAAAACTGTTTTCTCAGTTCAAGATTTTTGACTTCTGCTTTTGCGATATACATATCAATTTTGTCCAGTAATGTCTTGGCGATGGCTTTTCCCTCTTCAGTAAGAGTAATTTTAGAACCATACCCTTTTGCATACAGCACCAGACCTTTTTCATCCAGTTTTTTGATACTTCTGGAAATAGCTGCCTTATCCATCTCACATTCTTTGGACAATTCAGATACAGAATATCCCTCTTCTTTCAAAGAGAGCTGCGCAAATATAGTCACATCCATTCCTGACAGACCATACGGTTTCATTTCATATGCTTTGATTTTTTCAATATTTTTTTCGATCTGTGCAATGCACATTACAAATTCACGATATCTTTGGTTCATGATTTAACCTCACACGGAAGTATAGTACGCTTTGCTTGTTGACTTGTCAACATAGATGATAAAGAAAACGCATGATTTCTCATGCGTCAAGTTTATTCTACAGACTGAATAATGTCATATACAGCATCTTTAATTCTGCCATTCTTTTCAAGAGCTTCTTCATGCGTTCTGCCCTTGGAATAGAAATAGAATTTGATTTTTGGCTCTGTCCCGCTAGGTCTGATAGCAAACCAGCTGCCATCTTCAAGAAAATAACGTAATACATTACTTGCAGGAATATCTTCATATCCCTCCTTATAATCAATTGTCTTTACAATCGGATACCCTGCAACAGAAGTGATAGGATTTGTTCTGATGTAGGACATCATACGTAAAATGCGCTGAGACCCTGCAAGACCTTCCAGAATAATATTTGGTTCAAGTTCTGCATAATACCCATACGTTGCATACAGATCTTTCAGTACCTGGAATAATGTCTTACCTTGCTTTGCATAATACGCAGCTGCTTCAGCCACCAGCATACCTGCGGAAATACCATCTTTATCACGGATATCCGGACATGCGGCATATCCAACACTTTCTTCATATCCAAACATGTAAGTATAGCCCTTTTCTTCCAGTTCAGGAATTCTACCGCAGATATTTTTAAATCCTGTCAGAGATTCAAACATCTTCACACCATAACTTGCAGCAATTTCTGTAGACATGGTGCTTGTAACAATGGATTTAACCATGGCACCGTTTGATGGAAGCGTACCTGCTGTCTTATGACCTTCCAGAATATAACTTACAAGAAGATAGCCTGTCTGGTTACCATTTAAAGGAATATATTCTCCTTTTTCATTACGAATTTCAATAGCAAATCTGTCTGAATCAGGATCAGTTGCCATAAGTAACTGTGCTCCGACTTTTCTTCCAAGTTCTTCAGAAAGTCTGAAAGCTTTAGGATCTTCAGGATTAGGATAGCCAACTGTTGTAAAGTTGGCATCTGGATGTTCCTGTTCTGGAACGATATACCAGTTGGTAAATCCTCTGTCTTTGAGCATTGTTCTGAAAGGAATGGAACCCGCACCGTTTAAAGGTGTATATACAATAGGAATGGAAAGGTCCAGTTCCTCACCGGAATGAATAGCCAGAGCTTCAATAGCATCCAGATATTTTCGATCATAAGATGCATCAAGAACCTTGATTTTTCCCTGTCTGACGCCCTCTTCAAAGTCCATCTTCTGAATTCCTTCAAAATAAGAACATGCCTGTATGCATTGTGTCATACCATCCGCAATATCACTGGATACCTGACATCCGTCACTCCAGTACGCTTTATACCCGTTATACTCTTTTGGATTATGAGAAGCGGTAATATTAATACCTGAAGTTGTATGTAACTGTCTTACCCAATAGGCAAGTTCAGGTGTTGGTCTTAAATCATCAAATACATATACCTGAATACCGTTAGCAGCATAGATTCCTGCGGCAAGCTGACAGAATTCTTTTGAAAAATGTCTTGGATCATGTGCAATAATAATCCCGTTTTTCTTAGCTTCTTCCCCTTTACTGCAGATAAAATTTGCAATACCCTGTGTAGCTCTTCCTACAGTATAAAAATTCATTCTGTTGGTGCCGGCACCTACTTTTCCTCTTAAACCAGCCGTACCAAAAGAAAGATCCTGATAGAATCTGTCTTCTTTTTCTGTCTCATCATTTTCAATAGAAAGCAACTCTGCATATAAAGGATCATTCTCTGGCAGATGCTCTTTCCAATATTCATAATTTTCCTGGTAGTTCATAGTTTCCTCCACTAGTCTGTTACAGATATTATACTTGAAACAGACTTGCGTGAACAGAGATTTGGACCTGTTGTTGACATACTGCTTTGTATGTCTATAGCATGAAACTCTTCCGTAATCTTAGATACACAAAAGAGTTTATGCAAAGTATATATGCCAAACACTTCACTTTTCTTCAGGAACTTGCGGCTGCAGTTTCCAGAAAACAACCTGCATGAAAATTAACACAAACAACATGAATACCCAGATCCCCATCCATTGTGTCATCTCAAAATACAACAGCCAGAGATTTTTTTCATCGCATAGCTTTCATCCTTCTCAAAGTAGCTCACCATAATGGCGGATATAAGCTTTTTTCAGACTTGTTGCAAGAAGCATATACAATAAAATACAAGGAATCAGATACGCAAAGTATTGTACAGGCAGTGCCATCTCACAATCATCTTTCATGTCAAAAGATTTTACATCTGAAGAAAAAAAAGAAATCCGGTTTCCAAACTACCAGATTTCGTAATATACATCAAATATTATTTTTTTGTATCAAGAATCTGCATTGCCTCAGCAATAGATTCCACTACATAGGTTGCATGGTTCTGCACTTCTTCTGCAGAAGCATGGAATGTAAAACCGATATCTACTTTATCCAGTAAAGGAATATCATTAAAGTTATCTCCCATTCCAACCACTGTATCTGCACCAAAGAGCTCTTTGGCATGTACTGCAGCGTTCCCTTTGGATACTTTAAGGGCTACTACATCAATCCAGTTACCATTCTGATATGCAGCAAGGGTTATACCAAATTTCTCATTGATAGATTTTGTCAGTGTAGCAGCTGTATCAAAGGATGGTGTCCAGACAGAGATACCTGTAATGGAGGTACTCTTTAACGCTTCAAAAGACTCAATCACTTTCTGATTAGGATATCCATGGTTGGCAAATGTCTTTACAGTATAGATATTACCGTCAGCATGAATAAACAGCGTACCGTTATTATCTGAACAATGATGATACACACCTTCTGTATCTTTTAAAGACAGCACATCCTGTGCCAGTGTTCTGTATCCCTTTGTCTCTGGAACAGTAATCAAAGCTCCTGTGGAAGCAATAATGAAATCCAGTTTTGGTCCACCTTTAAGATCTCCCTGTAATCCATATAAAGGTCTTCCGGTACATAAGCCAAACAGATTTCCTTCTTTCTGGAATTTCTCTATAGCCTCAAGATCTTCCTTTTTAAAGTACCCTTTACCTTCTTCATTTACAAAATGTAATGTATTGTCAAAATCTGACGCAAATATACGCATATTCTTTTTTCCTTACCTAATATAAAATCTGCATTCTCTTCAAAATTGGACGTAAAGCTGTATATAATGCAGGAACTGCAATACATGCCAGAATTACTTCCGGTAACATGTTTGTGGATACCACAGCCAGTAAAATAGTCTTAACCATGGAAACTTCCACATTTAAAGCCTGTGCATATTTATCTGCAAAGAAAACATAGATACCTCCAAGCACAAGTACTGTATGTACCACTGTAAAGATGCCAGCAGAAATAGCAGCACATAATGGTTCCTTTGTGGAATGGAACAGTTTTCTCAGACCGTTGAAGCAATACGCTGCTCCCAAACCTAAAACAATTCTAGGCACAAAGCAGATAATTAAAGAACTGAAGTTTCCCTGAATACCTGCAACGGAAACAAATGGTGTAAAAACAAATGAGGTTACACCTGGTTCAAATGTAGCTCTGATAAAACTTGTCAGTCCGAACAGAAAACCCATTCCAGCACCAAAAGCAGGGCCTAATGCCATACCGGAAAATAATACCGGCAAATGCATGGTTGTGATGGATAAAGCTCCAATTGGCAGGTAGCCGATAGGCGTAAATGCCATAGCCAGCTCAATAGCCACAAGAATAGCAGCAATTGTCAGCTTTTGGATCTTGTTGTGATTTGGATTCATAGTATCGTTTTTCTCTCCCTTAGTTTCGTATTCAACTTACTATAAATGCGTTCCCTGAACCATTCTTCCCCGGATGCTGATACAGCTTCCTCCAGTGGAAACCAGCGCACACCGCTATTTTCATCCGGTTTGGAATACAGGCTTGCATGGTCATCTGCCTGTAACAGATAGGTTACGTTAAGATGCAAATGTCCTGAAACATAGTACCCTTTTTTTTCATGTCCGTCTACAGTTAAAACTTCTATGGAATAAATGGAAGAAGATACAGGGGTAACACTCTTTAACCCGCTTTCTTCCTGCACTTCGCGCACGGCAACATGCAAAAGATCCTTATCTCCATCCGCATGACCACCAAGCCAGCTCCAGGAATGATACAAGTTATGATAGCACATCAGCACCTTCGTAAAATCCTGATTTACCACCCATGCCGAAGCAGTAAAATGTGCTACGGTATTGTCACGTGTCCAGGCATTATCTGCCTTTGCAAAGTGCATCAGTATCTCTTTATCTTTTTCTTCCTGCTCATTAAAGCAGGCATATTTTTCCAGCTGTTCTGCTAATGTCATCTGTAAATCCATCCTTTCGGATATCCGTTTTTAAAAACTCCATGGGTGTATGTTGCAAAGCCTAATGGGTAGTCTTCCAGCATTACAAGCACAATACCATCTTCAATTTTTTCATTAACCTGAATTGTTTCACCTTTTAAATACTTAAGAACCCGAGAATCTTCCACATGAAGTTTCAAACAGTTGGTACACATGGATTCTTTCAGAGTCAAAGCAAAAGCACCATTGGGTTTGAAACGCCCTTTTACAGTTTCTCCCAACAAGACACCGCTTCTCATCAGTCTTAAGGAAGAGATATCTCTATCCACAACGGGCATGGCATAAAGATGCTCTTTCTTTTCATACAGTACAGCATCTGGCTGCTTGTAATGAATCGGCCCCAGATCATATTGTAACAGTGTGTGTGTTTCTTCTGTAACAGGTTGTGTGTTTCCTTTTTGAAGCAGACAGGTAAAATGTCCTTCTCCCTGAATCTTATGAGGAAACAGCTTAGTGCCGAAGTCATTCTGAACAAATCCCTCACAATACGATACAGGAAGTACATGAAGATCTGTATTGTGTTCAAGTGCATATTGTATGATTTCTTCATCTTCTTCTTTAGAGAATGTACATGTGGAATAGACAATATAGCCTCCTTGTTTCAACATACCAACAGCATCCATAAGAATCTGTTGCTGCAATGGCACATAATACGAGGAATCTCTTTTCTCATAAGCTTTGATCAGCTCTTTCTCCTTACGAAACATACCTTCTCCAGAACATGGAGCATCCACCAGAATACAGTCAAAATATTCCTGAAATACAGGGGCGATATCCTTTGAAGAGCCACAGGTTACGATGGCATTGCGTGCCCCAAATTTTTCAAGATTCTTTGTTAATGCCTGGCATCTGGAGGAAGAAATATCGTTGGAAACCAGCAACCCTGTATTGTTGAGCTTTGTCAGCAGTCTTACAGACTTTCCTCCCGGAGCTGCGCAAAGATCAAGCACTTTATCCCCTTGTTTAACGGGAAGCACTTCTGCAGGTAATGCAGCACTTGGTTCCTGAATATAATACAATCCGGCATAATAAAACGGATGTTTGGAAACTTCTGTTTTATTATCCACATAAAAAGCTTCTTTACACCATGGTACAGGACGTAAAGCATAAGGAAAAATCTGCTGGAATCTTTCCACACTGATTTTATTGGTATTGATACGTATACAGGAATATCCTGATGTATCAAATGAAGACAGATACTCTGCGTATTCCTCTTTAAGAAGAGCTTTCATTTTCTCTTCAAATCTGACTGGTAATGTAATAGACATACATGTATTGTAAAAGAAAAGTGCTTTGAAAGCACTCTTCTTTTATATATTTTCTCTTGAAATTTCTTGTACTGTATATCCTGTGGATTCAATGGCAGAACGTATTTCTTCATCAGAAATATCCTCAGGTGCAATGATGGTAGTCAACCCTTTCGTATGAGAACTGCTCACTTTTTCTATATGACAGTTCTTACGAACAGCTTCATTGACGTGTGCTTCACACTGACCGCACATCATACCATCCACCTGTACAAATATCTTCACTCTTCCTTTTCCGGAATACTCAGAAGCCTTCAGTTTTGTCTTACCTTCATGAAAGAATCCATATACCAGTTTTACACCATATCCTATCAGGATCACTATACAGCAGATAACAATACTATCCGCTTTGGAAACAGGAACGTTCATAGTACCTCCTTAATATGGAGAAACTGTATACCTGTGTGAGTTAGCTGTCAATAACTTTGCTTACAGGATAACATTCTCCTGTTTGCCATCCAGCCAGGATCTTAGATTATCAAAAAGGATTTCTGCACGTATTGTCATGGCTTCTTCTGTAGCAAAACCAATATGTGGTGTCAGAAGCATATTCTTTGCACGTAATAATGGTTCCTTTTGTGATAATGGGGGTTCTTTGTCAAACACATCACTGGCAGCAGCTGCAATTCTTCCTTCCTGTAATGCTTCAAAAAGATCTGAAGCATTGACTACAGGTCCTCTTGCAGTATTGATCAGCACTGCTGTTGGTTTCATTAAAGCAAGTGTATCCTTGTGAATCATATTTTTAGTCTCGGCAGTAGCAGGACAATGCAGTACCACAATATCACTTTGCTGTAATACCTCTTCTAAAGTTGTCTGAGTAACATAGGATGGAGCATCAGCGTGTATAGTTCTGCTATGAGACAGAATCTTACAGCCAAAGGCATGGAAAAGTTCTGCACTTCTTGTACCAATTTTACCAAGGCCCACAATGCCTACAGTCTTTCCTCTTAATTCTCTGGAAACAAGACCTTCTTTTGTCTGTAAAGCTCTGGTTTTCTGATCAGCTTTAAAAACATCTCTGAAGAGATCGATTGCCATACCCACTGTCAGTTCGCTGACTGCTTCTGTAGAATATCCTGAAGCATTACTGACATGTACTCCGTTTTGTTTACAGGCATCAAGATCTACATGATCCACACCTGTAAAACCAATATTGAGATATTTCAGATTCTTACAGCCATCAATAACTTCTTTTTTTATCGGCATGTTGGCAATGAACAGAATATCCGCATCCTGTCCTTCTTTGATTAACGTATCTGTATCCCCCGTTTTTGCATAATGGGAAAAAGTATGTCCTTCCGCAATAAATGGTGCTTCTCTTTGAGCAAGTTCTTCTTCACTGATTCCTAAGGATTCTAAAATTGCAATATGACTCATCTTTGTCACCTCTTCTTTTTATCCTCTTGCAAGATCTGCCATAGCGTAGGATGCGATGATTCTATCTGCCAGTTTACAAGGAAGAATAAAGGAACTTCCCTTGATATCAATCACAAACCCTTTAATGGACGGATTTTGCTGCAATACTTCAGCCATCTGTTTCAATGTTAACAGTACAAACTCTTTATCCGTGAATTTATGCAGTTCTTCTCTGCTTGTAAAAGCAAGAAAGAATGGTTCTTTATCCGGATTATGCACGATGGAAAAAGTAGCCTGCTGATCATGCTGTTCTCCCGGCACAAATAGCCTTGTATTTACCAGACATCTGACCACTTCTTTTAAAGTATCGTTATTCTGTACACTGTGGTAATTCTGTAATGCCTTCTGTAGAGGAAGGTTTGCTTTTTCAATCAATTCTACTGCACTCATATTTTATTCTCCTTCTAAATGTAATCTGTCGAGCAGATATCTGCCAACACCATCTTCTCCTGCTGTATATGCGGTTACTTCATCAGCAATTTTCTTTACAGGTTCCAGTGCATTTTTCACTGCAACCCCCTTACCTGCCATCTGCAACATTTCCATATCATTTTCCGCATCCCCAAAGGCAAGGGTATTTCGAATGTCAATATTATTTTCTCTGCAATATTGAGCAAGTGCTTCTCCTTTATTATTGAATACTGACTGGAATTCCACAAGGGTCGGTCCTGTTCTGAAACAACTGATTTCTCCAGAAAGCTGTTTACCCACGTGTTCCACTTCCAGGGCAATCTTTTCAGTTGGTGTTCTGTATAAGATCTTTCCCGTAGGAATAGAATACAAATCACTCTCCTGTTGGCATATTTCTATTCTGGAATGATGTCTTTTCCCACTTTGTACCATCTCTTCATCCATATGTAATACAAGAGAATACCCTTCTCTGTAGACAAATGGATTTAGATCAAAATCATGTAAAGCATGCACAATCAGTTCCAGCTGTGCCGGTGTCAGAAGATGAATCTCTTTCTTTGTATTTTTAACAGTATCATAAATCTGACCTCCGTTCATCCCGATAATCAGATCAAACTGAAATCCAAGATTCCATTCTTTTGCATGATCTTCCAGTTCCTGCCATAAGGGTCTTCCACTTGCTACAGCAAGACGAATACCCTTCTGATGGCACAGTTGTAAAGCTTTCCTGTTCATATCTCCAAAGGTTCTTTCAAATCCTCGTAAAGTGCCATCTATATCTGCAATAACCAGTTCTACCATACTTAACTTCTCCTGATGCAAATCATTTTACCACAAAAAAAGATAAGACTTTGACATCTTATCTATATCTATATGTAATTCTACCTGTGCTTAAATCGTATGGGGATAATTCTACCGTAACCTTATCTCCTGGCAGGATCTTGATATGGTGAATACGTAACTTACCTGCTAAAGTAGCACGTACAACATGACCATTTTCAAGTTTTACCATGAAAGCGTTAGGAACGATTTCATCAACGATTCCCTCGATTTTAATTGTATCTTCCTTGCTCAAGTGATTGCCTCCTTAAAACTTACACTGCAACATTACCAAATTTCATCGATAATGTATAGACTTTTTTCGTGTTTTTATCAGATTTGATGCATCTTTGCACCACATTTTGGACAGACGCTATGTTCTACATTGGATGTATATCCGCATTCCGAGCAATCGCATGCCGGGAGATATTTTTTACCTCCGATATAGTTAGGGTCATCTACAGAATGATGAATCCAGTGTGGAACAGAATTCTTTAAAGCTGTTAAGGCAGATTCATTTTTTCCTACTCTTACACCAGTTTTTCTCAGTTGTTCATTTTTCATATTTTATTTTCAGGATATCCGCAGATATCTCCATTACTCCTTCCCCATAAATCTGTGTACACTTTTCTATAACAAAGTGATGTATTGCGCATACAACATATTATCAAAAAGATTGCCGTATTAGTATTCCAATTACACCAATTGGTACTAAATATGCAATCTTTTTTTCTCTTTCTCGTATTTTAAGGCAAATCTGCAGACACTTAATTGTCACTCATTCACCCCTGCATCTTCATAGCCTACAAGCATTCCACCATTTTCAGCATAGAAGTCACAAAGAATACTCATTCTTTCCGTTAAAACATCGGCATCGGGGAATTCCTGAAGGATTGCCTCTTTCATAGCAGCAGTCATAGATGGATTTTCACAATCTCCGATAATCACCCGTTGTCCGCTGTATCCCTGTTTTATCATTTCCTTCAGAATAGTAGAAATCACCTTTCTGTTACCATGCACTTTATGCGCAACCTTGATTTCTCCTTCTCTGTTATCTGCAGCAATAACTTTAATCCCTAAAGTTGACGCAATTTTTGCGACTGCAGGAGAAATACGACCATTCTTGGCAAAGTTGGAAAAAGACTGCAGACAGAACAGAATATGTGTATGATCCACATAATGCTGTATCTCTTTCTCTATTTCTTCCATAGAGAGATCTGTTTGTATTAAAGATGCAAGTTTTTCCGTTATAAGTCTTTCATGAGGTCCAGCGCTTTTAGAATCCACAACAAGTACTTTCTTTCCCTCATTTTCTTCTATACATGTATCTGCTGCAGTCACAGCTGCATTATAGGAACCTGACAGTTTGGAGGAGATAGTTACAGCATAAGATTCATCTGCTTCTTCAAAAGCAGAAAGCCACAACCCTGTTCCAGGGCATGCAGAACGAGATACTTTTGCCTGTGCCATTTCCTGTACAAAATCAGGAATGGAAATATCCGGAGAATCTACATACTCTTTACCATCTAAAGACAGGGTCATTGGACAGTACGTATAGTCCACATCCTGCATTTCAAATATATCACAACCTGTATCTGCCACCAATTTTCTCTTCATAAGCTTTATTCCTTTTACTCTATGTAAATGATATATGGTTTTCATCACTCTTTCAAGGGTTTTTTAAAAACCTGTCTATTGTGTCATTAAAGTGTTACACTATATATTAAAGAAGGTGAAACAATGCCAGCTGCAGCTACACACATTGAATTTGGTAAGGATTTTCTGGATGCCATTCCAAAAAGAATGAGAAAGCAGATTACTGATTTACCTATGTTCTGGATGGGAACACAGGGACCTGATATTTTATATTTTCATCACATGTCTTTTCTTCCCGGAGCTCTTCATAAATACGGAAATATGCTCCATGAAGAAAAGATACATGAACAGTTTGATTTTTTATTTGATTACTGCAAACAAAATCCCTCTCTGGAAAGTTATCTGACAGGATATTTATGTCATTATGCTCTGGATTGCAAAGCACATGGATTAATCTGTTCCATTGCGGAATACGAAAAAGATGCCCATGGACATTCCAAAGGCAGAACACACATTCGTATGGAAGCAGAAATTGATGCCTATGTATGCAACCAGAAAGGCAGACACAAAAATAAAAATATCTGGAAATCCATATCTTTGAGTACAGAAGATAAACTCGCTCTTTCAAAGCTGTACCATGAACTTTTTAAAAAGGTATATAACATACCTATCAAAGAACATAAATTTTACACAGCTCTTACAGAACTGATTTTATGGAATCCTCTGATACGTCCAAGATACATAGGTCAGACCATTACTTTTGGATTTGAATTTGTGGTTTCTCCGACAAGAGTACCAAATATGATCATGCACGGATCAAGTCCTAAGGAAATTATTAATATTGAAGAGATACATTACCCTTGTTTCTGGGACAAAAATAAAACCATCTCCAAATCATTTCCTGAACTATATTCCGAAGCCCTGGAATTATCCTATGTATTATTCAAAGAACAGGACAGTTCGTATATGCACAATACCTTTATGGGCAACCCGATTCAAAACGGCTGAACTATTCAGCTGTTTTTTTTCACTTTCAGCATTTTCACCAATGCCAGTACAGAAGCAATACTCATAATACCAATACCAAGTACAGCTACAAACTTTGCACCAAAAGCATCCATCAACACACCAGAATAGGTTAACGCAAGAATACCGGAGAAACTACCGAACATTGCATCAGAAAGACTATGCGCAGTATTCTTTAAAGAAGATGGCACATCACTTTCCACGATTTCTCTTTGTGTTGGCAACATGATACCGTAACTGATATTGGCAAAGACTGTTCCCAGAATCACAAGAGCCGGTGTAAAGGCCATTGCCACAGAAACCTGTGTCAGTAACACAGCAAAAGCCATCAGGAATAAACGAAGATATGTTGGTATTCTTTTCAGCTTACCGGAAATAAAAATCAATACGGCCTGTACACAAACTCCAAGGAAGGAATCAATTCCAAGAACAGACACATCCCCTCCTACACTTTGCAGGATAACTATTTTCAGATTATTCACAGGAGCCATGGCAAGTCCTGTCAGAAACACAACCACCAGCATGAACACGTAACTTGGAATATGCATCAGCTTCTTTGGAGACATATCCTCCATATGCAGATGCTCTGCAGCTGTTTCCATAGGCAGTTCTTGCATAACAACAGCAAATACAAACACAATCAAAGCCAGAATTCCAGCTCCGACAGGGATCATACTGTATCCAAACTTCTGAATCAGCTGTCCCATAACCAGTGCAACTACTGCATAGCCCATAGAACCTATGGAACGTGCTTTACCGTATCTTCCGGCATCTTTATGAAAAGATCTCAGCATCCATGTATCAAGATTAGAGCCTAAAGAAGAAGAAAGAAACCCGAATACAGGATATAAACAGGTGGAAATCCAGATATTGATTTTTGCAAGGAAATAGATAGCCATTGCTACTGCTACGGTCATCAGAAACTGAGGAATAAATACCTTTTTATTTGTTTTTGCCTTATCACACTTAGATCCCCAGAAGAAAGCACCTATAAAAGATAGCAGCATAAATATCGACAACATGATACTTAAAACAGAACTGCTTAAACCACACTCCAGTAAATAGGTAGTCGCAAAACCACCAAATGCTGCATAAAATCCCCAATAGATACCATCCATCAGACTGAAACCAAGAAACTCTTTAGCTGACATACCCTTCATCCCCTTTTTTACGCATAAAATATTAGCATATGCAGACCGTCATATTGTTTCATTTGACAATAGTCCGATTTCAGACTATCATTCTCTTCGGAGGTTGAAAATATGAACAACTTATACAGATTCAATCAGGTTTTCAAACAGACAAATCTGATTTACTATACCTATGCAAAACAACACCAACTTTCTTTAACCGATTTCTGGATATTCTATTATCTTCGTCTTGAAAATAAACCTCTTACTCAATCAGATATGCAGATGTATGTCCTTCTTCCAAAACAGACAATTCATTCTGCTATTCACGCTTTGGAAAAGAAAGGTTATGTGGAGTTTTTACCATCCACCACAAAGAAGAAATATTTTCAACTTACAGAAGAAGGCATGATTTTTACAGATTCTTTTATCCCGTATATCATGCAGGCAGAAGAAAAAGCACTGCAATCACTGGAAAATACTGAGGTTTATCTCACTATGGAAGAAACATATAAAAAGGAGCTGGAAACTACCTTATGGCCATCCAATTAAAAGATCACTTTACCTTTTCCAGAATCCTTCGATTTACTTTCCCTTCCGTTATCATGATGATATTCACTTCCATTTATGGTATCGTGGATGGATTCTTTGTCTCTAATTATGTTGGAAAAACTGCTTTTGCGTCTGTCAACCTGATCATGCCTTTCATCATGATAACTTCAGGCATCGGTTTTGTATTTGGTACTGGAGGCTCTGCTTTAGTCTCTTTACACCTTGGTAAAAAGGAAAATCTTGAAGCAAACAGATACTTCACCATGATGATTGCCATAACCATTATTCTTGGATCTGTCACCTCAGTTTTTGGCTTTCTTTTCATGAAACAAATTGCCATTCTGCTTGGTGCCACCCCTGCTATGCTGGTTACTTGTGTACTTTATGGAAAAATTAACATGATTTTCAATGTGCCATTTATGTTACAGACATTATTTCAGTCTTTATTTATCACGGCACAGAAACCTAAACTTGGATTATATACTACAGTTGTGGCAGGTATCAGCAATATGCTCTTTGACTATATCCTTATTGCCGTATTTCCATTAGGCATTACCGGTGCTGCACTGGCAACTGGTATTTCTCAATGTATCGGCGGTTTCTTTCCTGTCTTCTATTTTGCCAGAAAAAATACATCTTTATTACATATTGTTCGTACAAAACTGGAACTGTCTCCTATACTGCGCGCAGCTTCCAATGGTGCTTCTGAGTTTATGAGTAACATTTCTTCTTCCCTTGTGTCCATGTTGTTTAACATGCAGTTATTAAAGTATCTGGGAGAAAACGGCGTAGCGGCATATGGAGTCATCATGTACGTACAGTTTATCTTCATTGCCATTTTTATAGGCTATACCGTAGGAATCAGTCCTGTCGTCTCTTACCATTACGGAGCAGAAAACTATAAGGAAGTCCGTAACTTAAGGAAAAAAAGCTATCTTTTAATAGCTGTCAGTTCAGTGGTATTGTGCACAGTCTGCAGATTCTGTTCACCCTTTTTTGCAAGCCTTTTCGTAGGATATTCTACTGAGCTTACAGAAATTACCGTGCATGCCTTCTCCTTATATTGTTTTACTTTTTTGTTTTCAGGTTTCAATACTATGACCAGTGCTTTTTTTACAGCTTTGAATAATGGCACAATCTCTGCATGTATTTCCTTTGTCAGAACTTTGCTGTTTCAGACAGCATCTATACTGCTATTACCTCTTCTTCTGCATACAGATGGCATCTGGTTATCCCCTGTATGTGCAGAAATCCTTGCCATGACTATTTCGGGATACTTTCTTCTGCGATATAAAGCGGAATATAAATATTGATTTTCTTCACATACAGCTCTTTACAAAGATGGTATAATACGAAAGTATGAAAAACAGAAGATATTTATTGATTAAAACAACTGCCATTGCAAGCCTTGTCTTTGCATTATTCCCTACTGCAGTCTACGCAGCAGATCCGGACTATTCAGACACCACTTACTGGACAAAATACTGTACGGATACCAATAACGCACAAAGCGATGCCTGTACAGCGTTTTTATCCTATGCCTCTCAGCAGTCAAGCACTTTAAGTAAGACTCTGACAGATATTGAATCTCAAAGAACGACGATTGCCGCTAACATTGAGGAGTACGAAACAAAGATTAAAGACTACCAGACACAGATTGATGATCTGAATGTCAAAATTGATGATCTTACTGAACAGATAGCTGATTTAAATACGCAGATAGAAACCAAACAGCAACAACAGGAAGAACTCAAAACAAAAGTCAATAAACAGATAGTTAATTCTCAATCCGGCATGCGTCTTGCAAAAGAAGTAGATATTCTCATGGGAGCTAAAACCTTCACAGATTTTCTTAGAATCTATGCCGGCCTTACAGACATCACTAACAGATCTCAGAAAAACCTGACAGATTTAATTACGATCACTACAGAATTACAGAAAGATCAGGAAAAACTTTCCAAAAATCAGGAAGATCTGAAAACCACACAGGATGATGCCTTAGCCAAACAGTATGAAGCTCAGGTCATCCAGCAGGAATATGAAAAACAGGATGATGCTTTGGAACAGCAGCAAACCGAAACATTATCCTTATCCAGTGCATTAGACAGCTCTCAGGAATCCATTCAGGCTGCCATTGCCGAAGCAAAAAGAAAAGCAGAAGAAGCTCGTCTTGAAGAATTACGTCGTCAGGAAGAAGAAGCTAACAAAAACAATAACAACAATGGTGGTGGCTCTTCTGGTGGAGGTGGTTCCAGCAGTGGTGGAAGCTCTGTAGATGTGGATACCTCTACTATCGGTGGAAGAATCGTCAATTATGCACGTCAGTTCTTAGGAAATCCATATGTCTATGGTGGAACTGATCCATATAATGGTATTGACTGTTCCGCATTCACGCAATATGTTTACGGACAGTTTGGTATCTGGCTTCCACGAACAAGTTTCCAGCAGGAAAACTGCGGTACTGTCGTCTCTTATGATCAGGCTCAACCGGGAGATCTTATTACCTGGTATGGTCATTGTGGTATTTATGCCGGTAATGGCTATGTAGTCAATGCCATGGATCCAAGCTGGGGCATCTATGAATGTCCTATCTGGTGGATTACCAATGGCAATATGGTAATTCATAGATTATGGTAGTTTACAGCCAGTACATCCTTCATGTACTGGTTTTTTTACTTGCTCTACAAAAAAAGAAGGATTGCCCTTCTAAAACAAAATACAAAGACCGGCTAAAAAACCGATAAGTATCCCTGCTGTAACATCACTCGGATAATGCACACCGCCAATCACTCTGACAACAGCATTTAAAATCGTAATCATCCAGCATATTCCTCCTAGAGGAATATTTACAGCAAGTACACCCATAGAAATCACTGCAGAAGAAAAGATATGCCTGCTTGGCATGGATTGGCCTTGAGTGTCCTTTGTAATCAAAGGAATTATGCCGCTTTCATAGGGTCTTGGACGGTTGTACAGTTTTCTGAATAACGATACAAGAAGAAAGGAAACTGCAGGAATACTTATTTCCTTTACAAGCAACACCTTATGATACAGATACACATAGACCAGCATTGCAGGATATACCACATACATGGTTCCTGTCAGCATTTTATCCAAAACCTGTATACAATGTATCTTTTCTGGCGTACGTAAATTTTCAGTTATTTTTGTGTACCACTCTGCATATTTCATGCCTACATCATAGTAAAAAAACAGATGGAAATCCATCTGTTTATAGAGTAATTGTTGCTGTACAGCTGCCTGCTTTTTCCTGTGATGCACTGACTGTGACTGTTTCACCCTGATGTGCCTTAATAATCCAGGTAACTTTATTCTTTGCTTTTGCAGAAGCATAAGTAGTCAGATTGCCATAAATAGCCCCTGTTGCTGTACGGGAATAACCGGAAAGATGTCCGATTTTCTTTACCGCATGTCCTTCTACCACTTCTTTATCAATGCTTACTTCTACTTCAACAGCAGTATGTAAATTGATTGCTTCATCTGTAAGATGGGTAGGAAGATAGCCAAGGTTACCAATAACTGCACTCACCTTATACACATCCTCAGATACTTTCTCACTTGTTACACTGTCCACTGTTAACTGTGGCAATGCTTTGGCAAAACGAATATTAAACTTTGTATCATGTTCACATTCTGCAAGCAGATAATCTTCAGGTGGATTCTGTAAAGTAAACTTACAGTTCAGCCCGCCGATTTCCACTGTGCCAAAGGTTGGATGTTCATAAGATTTCCAGTCACTGTAATACTGAGGGGCATTCTGTTTTACCCATTTCATGACAGCATTGAATCTTTCAAGCTGAACATATGGATCTTCAGGTTTACCATTATATACATGTGGTTTACCTGCTTTGGAAGATACATCCCAGAATTCCATCGTATAGGCTGGAATACCCTGAGACTGGTAAAACCAGTCATCAAAAGCACCGGAATCATAATTCACCTGATCACTCATGAAAGTATCAAAGATATTCATAGGAACATATCCAAGTTCTTCAACACCCATCTGTGCAATGGCTTTAAATGCCTTGATATCCTGAGATGGAGCAGATGTGGAAGGACGTGTTCCAGGCGGATATAATAAGAGACCTCCACTTGTATGACCAATAGCAGCTCCACCAATATTGTTGTGAGCCAGAGCAAAATCAACAAGTGCTTTGTTTTCCACATTACTTAAAGGATATTTACCTGCGCCTGGCTGTCTTGCATCAGGGAACCATCCAAATGGAAAGTTTCTGTTAAAATCCAGTCCCCATACTGCTTTTTTAGCTTTCAGATTTTCATCTCCGTCATAGGCTTCAAGATACCCTTCAGGATAAATATCATAGAAAGTACCGTCTGTATCTCCTGGATCTCTGAAGACCATATCTCCATCAGCATCTATTTTCCATGCGCCATAAGGAGTTGGAATACGCATCATGCGAATGACTCCGTCATCATCAAGATCTTCTGATACCATACCGCCTTTTTCTACATTATATGGACGTGGAGCAGAACGTAAGGTATATGGAGAAGTCAGGTATTTCTCACTTCCATCCGGAGATACTCTTGGAATAACATAGAAAGTTTTTGTGTCCAGAAGCTTTGTTACTTCAGGATCTGTACCGTAGTTTGTCAGAAGATAATCTACAGTATGCATGGCACACATGGTAGAAGTCACTTCCCCGGCATGAATATTTCCATCAATATACAGTGCAGGTTTGCTTAAAGCATCTCCTGTTTTTGTATTGGTCAAAGTGATAACATACTGGTTTCTTCCTTCTTCACTGACACAGTTCACTTCCAGTTTTGCAAGATCTGGATACGTATCTGCAAAGTATTCAAGATTGTTTTTTACTTCATCATATTTGTAATAATGATCATAAGAAAATGTTGTTTTCATAGGTTCCCTTCTTTCTTATTTACAGTACCTGAGATAAAAATTCCTGGGTACGTGGATTTTGTGGATGATCAAAGACTTCTTCCGGTGTTCCTTTTTCAGCAATAATACCACCATCTATAAAGAACACTCTGTCACTGACTTTTTTAGCAAACCCCATTTCATGTGTCACAATAACACAAGTCATGCCACTTTCGGCAAGAGTCTGAATAACAGATAATACGCCTTTTACCATTTCTGGATCAAGTGCACTGGTTGGTTCATCAAACAGCATCACATCCGGATGCATGGCCATAGCACGTACTATAGCCAGACGTTGTTTCTGACCACCGGATAATTTACGAGGATATTCCTGTGCCTTATCTTCAAGACCAACCTGTTTTAATAATTCCATAGCTTCTTTTTCCGCATCTTCTTTTGAAACGCCTTTTTCAAGCATAGGTGTAATCGTTATATTGTTTAAAACCGTCAGATGAGGAAAGACATTAAACTGCTGGAATACCATACCGATTTTCTGTCTGTGTTTATCCAGGTTTGTACTTTTTGCATCGAGTTGTTCACCTTCAAAAATCACTTTACCGGAAGTAGGTTCTTCCAGAAGATTCAAACAACGCAGGAATGTACTTTTTCCCCCACCGGAAGGACCGATGATGGAAACGACTTCGCCTTGATAAATAGTTTCATTAATTCCCTTTAATACTTCTAATTTACCGAAGTTCTTTTTCAGATCGACTGTTTCGATCAATGGTTTCTTATTCTCAGTCACGTTCACTAAACCTCTTTTCTAACAGACTGACCAAAGCAGTCAGTACTAATGTCATTGCTAAATACATACCGGAAATGATGAATAACGGCTGCCACATTAAGAACTTATTGGCAAGAAGCACTCTTGTAAACATCAGTTCATAGAGCATGAATGTGCCAGCAAGAGATGTCTCTTTAATCATGGCAATGTATTCACCGGCAAGAGATGGAAGGATGGCCTTGACTGCCTGTGGAAGAATAATCTTTGTCATACAGTGTGAAGCGCTCATTCCAAGAGATCTTGCGGCTTCTGTCTGCCCTTTATCTACAGATAAGATGCCTCCACGGATAATTTCAGAAACATAAGCACTGGAGTTAAGCACCATGGAAAGTACTACACAGACTTCTTTAGGCAGATCCAGCACAGGAAATGCCATTGGGATAAAGAAATATGCCATGTACATCTGCACTAATAATGGTGTACCTCTGAGTACAGTAGTATAAATCTTTGCAATCCACTGTAATACCTTAAACTTGGATAAATGCATGATGGCAATGAATGTACCAATCAATGTACCAAAGAATACTGCTATAGCGGCAAATTCCAGTGTACCTAAAGCACCTTTTAAGAAAATTGGATAATATTCTAACCAGACATCAATAATGCTCATAGTTCCCTCTCTTTCCTAGTTTTGTTTCATCATTCTTCAGAACTTGGCTGTACTCCTGCAGCATCACATGCAGCATAGTACATATCTGCATACAGACCTTTATCCATCATCTGCTGAATAATTTCATTAATGGCATTGATAAGACTTGTTTCACCTTTCTTGCAGGCTACAACATTACCTGCTGTTTCCTTATACTGAGAAAGATCAAATTCAATCCCCTTTGTTTCATAAACACTTGTGAACATTCCACCTGTACTCTTTGCTTCGGCATAGTTTTTAGCTGTTGTGGAAGGTAATGCTACTGCATCAACCTTACCGCTCTGCAGTTCCAGTAATGCCTGATCCAAAGTGGATACAAGTGTTAATTCAGCATCAGCAATCTGATCATTCACATACATTTCCTGTAAGCTGTTTGCCTGTGCATCAATCTTTTTACCTGCAAAATCTGAAAGACTGTTATACTTATCCGCATCTTCTGTTCTTACAAGCAGGGTATGATGAGAAGCTGCAGAGTTTGCTTCATAGCCAATAGACAGTTCAAACTGTTCTGCTCTGTCTGCCTTATACCCAAAACCAGAAATACCTACATCTGCTTTCCCTGTATCTACAGCTGTCAGTACAGCATTAAAGTCCATTGTTTCTACTTCAAGTTCAACACCAAGACTGTTAGCAATATACTGTGCAAGCATGACATCAGATCCTTTGACATCCCCTGTTAATTCATCTACGAATTCACTAGGTGGAAAGTCAGGAGAGGTAGCCATCACCAGTTTACCTGAATCAATAATTGCCTTTAATTTTCCATCCGCATTGGAAAGATCAACATCTGCCTTTCCAAGATCTTCATACAACGCATCATAACCTGGTCCGTCATATACCCATGTGCTTGCTGAAGCATCCGGATCTGCGGAAGAAGTTGTTGTATCTGTGGAAGCTGTACCTGAAGAGCAGGCTGTAAGTGTTAATGCCATGGCAGCAATGCCTAATTGTTTAAATGTGAATTTCATATACGTTTTCTCCTTTTTCCTTTTTTAAACTTTTTTGAATCTGTACTCTGTATCTTCGTCGTTCAAGCATTGCACTCACCTCCGGTAAATAAAAAATGTCATCTCTGAAATATCCAGAGACGACATGTTATCGCGGTACCACACTGGTTACCAGGTATGACTCTACCTGATCACTCTTACCTTTAACGCAGGTTATTCGTTCTTCACTACTGGTAAGTTCATGAAGACTTCTGGCAGATGCGCTTCACTATACCTTCCCTTGTCAGACTTCCACTCTGTTCTGACTCGCTATAAGTTCCTGTACAGCTACTCTTCTGTTCATTGAAGTTGTCTGTAGTTTAATTCTATTGTTTTCATATGTCAACATATTTTACAGATATTTTTCATGAAAATTGTTTCATGAGAGATATTCCTGCATCATTTCTGTTCTCTTCACTACCTGTATACACTTATATTTCATGCGAATATATCCTTTATTCTGCAATGTATCCAGAACTTTTGAGACTGTTACCCTGTGCATCTGCAGACTATTGGCAATATCCTGATGGGTATATGGCAAAATGCCATCACGGATACCATTTTCAGGTACCTCCTTTTCTGTTGTTTTCAGAAGAAAATAGACTACTTTCTGAAAACTGTTATATTCTTTGTGAATACGTAAGGCATCACATAACGTATTGTTGGATTCTGCCATCATCTTCATCAACAGCATACTTAAAGAAGGATACTCCTGTACAAGGCTTTCAAAGCTCTCTTTTGAAAGCATCAGTAACACTGTCTCCGTAACAGTACTGGCATTGACAGGACGGATTCCTTTTTCCAGAAGACAGGTTTCACCAAAGATTTTCCCTTTTCCAAGAACCTCATAATTGATTTCTTCTCCATTACCGGTAATGGCGTAGACACGTATTCTGCCTTTTTTTACAATATACAGCACATCTGCTTTTTCATTGGTTCTGTAGATTGCTGTATCAGCAGGTAAAGCTTTCTCTATGGAGTAAGATTCCAGCACATGAAGCCATTGTGTATTCAAAGATGTCATTCAAATCACCATTTTGTAGTTTCTGCTACATTCTTTCTGTATAAAGTAGTATATCTTCTTTTTTGTAAAAAGAGGAGGAATGTATGCAGAAAGTCATCAAAATCATTATTGGTAATATTCTTACCGCCTTTGGTCTGAGCGTATTTCTTTTAGACCATCATGTATTACTTGGAGGGGTTTCAGGATTATGCACAGTCTTGCAGAACCTGTTTCCGATTTCTTTAAATGCCTACGTGTATGGATTAACCATTGTTTTATTCATTACAGGCTATGTATGTTTTGGAAAAAACTTTGCATTTAAAACTCTTGTGTCTTCCATTGTGTTTCCAATAGCCTTTTCCTTCTTCAATGACTGCAGCGCTTTACATCCTATGGTGGAAGATATCTTTTTTGCAAGCATAGTCGGAGGGGCATTATTAGGTACCGGTGCAGGGCTGATATTAAGCAATGACGGAAGCAGCGGAGGATTGGACATTCTTGCATTACTCATTCATAAAAAAACACCAGTTCCGCTGTCTTATGCGGTCAATGGTGTGGATATCTGTGTTTTGGCATTACAGGTGCCATTTCACACAAAAGAAGAAGTACTCTATGGTATCTGTGCTATCTTTGTAAGTACTGTCGTACTGCATAAAATCTTATTAAAAGGCACTTCCCTTGTACAATTATGTATCATTTCAAAACAGACAGAAAAACTTCAGCATGCACTTTTAACAGTGAATGATGTCGGCATCACTCTGCTGGATGGAAAACAGGGATACACAAAGCAGAATACCGAAGTAATCCTCTGTGCCATCCCTATTCAAAAACTGAATGCTGTCAAACAATCCGTACAGGAAATTGATCCTGAAGCTTTTATCATCCTGTCTGATGTCAAAGGTGTACAAGGATATCGTTTTACCTATTGAATATTCCATGTCACCAGGATTTCTGCTTCAATATTTAACTCTTTATTTCCCAGCTGGTCAGACAAAGATTTACGTTCCGTATATTTTGCCTGCCCGATACACATGAAATCCAAAGGATCCTCGTGTATTCCGATTTCTTCTATTTTTTCAATCCCCTGCAATATCTGTTGATTAGCCTCAGCCAGAAGTTCTGCTTTAGATTTCGAATCCAGCAGAGCTTCTTTTAATAATTCTTTTCTAAGTTTCTGTTCTTCAGAATAGTAATAATTTGTATCCACAAGAGCTGAAATCTGCTTATTTTTCAGAATATCCATCACTCTGTTGGTAAAAGCATTATCCGCCTTTATCCGAAATCTCACTTTTCTTTCACACTCGAATACTGCTATATCTTTCTGACTGTAGCCTTCATCAACAGCATCTTTTTCCACATGAATGTGTTCTATTGCAACACCAAAATTCCTTAAAGCTTCCAGTGTTTTTTCCATATCCCTTTCTACAGCCTCTACGGCAAGTGAAACCGAGCCTTTTGTTCTTGTAAAAGTCAATGTGTATTCCAGAAGATCACATTCTACCTTTCTTGCAGCTTTTCCTGTTATTTGTATTGTACCCATGTTGTCCTCCTTGAGAAAAATCCTTCATTAAGTACATAGCCCCACACTATGTACTTCTGATGTTATCCATCCCATTTGCAGTATGGCATATAAAAGGGCACAAAATTGTGCCCTTTTACAATAATACGATATTTTTTGTGTGTTCTTCCTGTTTCAAATACTGGCAATATGCCTTTGAAGCCTGCAATAAAGGATACAATCCATCATTTTTTTGGATTGGGTTTTTTGTAAGAATACAGTCGAAGATGTTGAAGGAATCCACCCAATGTAAAGGAACCAAACCAAGTTCTTTGATCTTGTCTATTGCCACATAAGGAATCAGGCAAAGATTATTTCTTTTCAGACAGCTGTCCACGACTGCTGTGACAGAGCCTAAAAACAGTTCGCTTTCCAATTGAATTCCTGCCTGTTTTAACTGTTTTCTGAAAAGATCAGTAAAACAGCATTCAGAATAGGTATAGGTAAAACTGAATCCTTCAAAATCGGCAAGACATACTCTTTCCTGATGAGCTAAAGGATGGTCAGGCGAGGCCATGACACATAACTTTTCCTGAAATAAAGGAATCACTTTAGCCCCTTCACTTTCACTCATGTCTACCATCTGTACATAGCCAATATCACATTCATGTGCATCCAGCCATTTAGGCACCTTAGAACAGCAAATGGTATTGATTTCCACTGAAACATGTTCAAGATCTTTCTGGTAGTTTTGAAAGAAGGGACCAAAACTGAAAGCTACCATCAGTTCTCCACCTGCTACAAGAATTTTATTCCTGTCCGTATTGGTTTCAAATTCCGTTGCACATGCATCATACACTTTCAGCATTTCCAGGGCATACTCCAGAAATTTTGTGCCCTGAGGCGTTAATTGAATGGAGCCATTACTAAATTCCACCAGAGTGGTATTAAATTCATTTTCCAGAGCATGTACATGTTTTGCCAGTGTACTTGGAGCATAGTTTAAGACTTCCCCAGCTTTAATATAATTTTTTTCTTTTGCAAGAACTGCAAATGTTTTTAACTGCTTAATATCCATAGGTATAGTATATTCCTTTTTCAGAAGAAAGAGTCACTTCAGATAAAGAAGTGACTCAAAGTAAACATTTATTTGTTGTCAGCAACTACCTGTTCACCAGCTGTTCTTCCGAATACAACTGTATCAACAACAGCATTACCACCTAAACGATTAGCACCGTGGATACCACCTGTAATTTCACCAGCTGCATATAAGCCCTGGATTGGATTACCAGATTCATCTAATACATGTGCTTCTGTATCGATTGTAACACCACCCATTGTATGATGTACACAAGCCTGTCTTGCTGTAGCAACCCATGGACCATTTTCTAACTTAGTAGAGAATAATGTACGTCCGAATTCATCCGTATTTCCATCTACACATCCATTGAATGTATCAACAGTTGCCTGTAATGTCTTAGGATCACAACCAATCTTTTCAGCCATTTCTTCTAATGTGTCAGCTACTAAGATATATCCGTTATCTTCAAGATACTGTAATGTAAAACCGTCAGCACTTCTCCAGTCAGGATCATTGATGTCTACATACCCTGCACCATCGCAACTTTCAAGCATATAGAACATAGCATCTGGCTGAGCAAGAACACCTAAACAGATTTCATCTCTGCGTCCGTCTTCTCTTACGAATCTTTCACCCTGGTTATTGATAAAGATAATCTGGTCAGTTCCGTTAACGTCTCTTGGTGGATACTTTGTCAGCTGACCGTCTTTAGTATTTCCTAAGTACAGTAACTGAATCTGTTCCATATCTGTTAAAGAAGCACCGATTTCAGCTGCCATAGTGATACCATCACCCTGAGAGCAGGATGTTCTGTTAGTTGTCATAACTTTACTTAAATCATCCCACTTACCGCTTGTGTTGTATTCCTGAACCATCTTGGAGTTAGCAGCAAATCCACCTGTGGAAAGAATAACACCCTGGTTAGCTGTAGCTGTAAATTCATTACCCTGCTGATCTACACATTTCACAGCTGTAACCTTATCACCATCTTTTACTAAAGATTTAGCTGTAGCTTCAGTAATAATCTGAACATTGTCCATAGCTTCAATCTTATCTAAATATGTAGAAATGAAACCTGTACCCATGTTCATTGTAGATGTATGAGTTCTCTGCCACAGAGATCCTGCACCCTGAGAAATCTTATCGGAGAAGCCCATGCCTAAACCTTTAATCCATTCATAGTCTTCATAAGAGTCATAACACAGTTTCTTAACAAGATCTAAGTCAGCAACCTTATCCCCATTGATCCATGTCTGTAATGCATACCATTCTTTGGAGTCAAACAGATCGGTTCTTCCAGCTGCCTTATAGTCATCCCACTGTTTCTGTACTTCAGCCTGTAATTCCTTGTGTTCATCACTTACAGGTGTTTCACTTAATGCTTTTTCAATTGTTGTTTTAACAGCATCTGTCATTGTGACTTCTTTCTGAAGTGCTTCATCAGGAGCATTATAAATAGCACCACATACCAATGTGTCACCACCGACTTCACCGTTCTTTTCAATAACTGTTACACTGGATCCGCCTTCAGCAGCAGCAATAGCAGCAGCAAGACCTGCGCCTCCGCCACCAACCACAACAACATCACTTGTAACGTCTTTCTGAGCTTCAGCAGATGTAAATGGTGTCTGGAAATCATCTTTACTTCCACCAGCCTGCTCAATTGCATCACCTACAGCACCGATAATAGCATAACTTGTAATAGTAGCACCTGTAACGGAGTCTACTTTCAATGTCTGACCATCAACGATTTCCTGTGGAATACGGGTAATTGGTGATTCACCACCATTTACTTTTACTTCGCCCTTAGCATTGAGAAGTTCTCCACCAATACCTGGTGTTTCTTCATTGCTTGTGACTGTGACTGCATCAATCTTTCCATCAGCAATCTTTACTTCGACTTCTACATCAGCATTCATCCCCTGTTTGCTTGCTGTGTAAGTACCGTCTTTTAAAGATCCGGATGAGGAATCTGTACCCTTAGATGCCGAGCATCCTGCAGTTAATACGAGTGCAGATACCATTGCCATAGAAAATAACTTTTTCATATTTTCCCTCCTACTTGTTAATATATTAGCATGTTAATTTATTAATTAGTCACACTAAGAGTGTGAGTGCTCTCACTATTTGGAAGGGCTTACATCTTGAAATATATAAAAAGATTCCGGAACAGCTATCCAGAATCTATAAGGAAGAATAATCAGATACCAACTCAATCACCTGGCATTCTCACCCACCAGCCTTGTTTGTTTTGATATCCATACTTTTCCATAATTGACGATAGTGAACTTATAGCACGAGGGTGGTTTTCATCTTGTTTCATGAGCTTCTCTTCCTTAGCTCTTTGAACAACTTTGTCTTCCAAATACTCCAAAAGCTCTTTCCATTCATCTGTTATTGTACAAGCTTTTTTATATTCCTCTGTACCCTCTTCATAATCATATACATTATCTTCAACCCACCAGAACTCATTTGATGCGACAGCAAAGGCATTGACTATTTCTTGTGTCTTTTTCAACTGACTACAGATACTCCACATTTCTTTAGGTGAAATATCAGGAAGAGGCTCTTTGCACATGACAACTGTTCCTTCAGGAATTAGAACTTCATGTCTAATTCTTTCATAGTTCTGCATAGCCTCGATTATGTTATTCCATAAGACAATTGGATTTACTCCAACAAAGCCACTCTCCTGAGCATCATTCACCTCAATAACAATCCAATCTCCAGACAATGTTTTTGCAACATCAATGGCAAGAAAGATTACATCCAACTGATCTGAAACCCAGTCAGTAAGTTTTAAGACACTATCAAGTTCTTCTTTCTGTAATGCGTATTTCTTTCCCATATACCAATATGGACCATACGTCATACACTTCCCTTCAAAATAAAAGAATCGGAATTCATAACTCAATGGCACCATATCAGGAAAAGATGTTTCATCAATGATTTGTAACGGAATATACTCACGAACTGCAGCTTTCTGCCATGAGAGTATATCATCTGATTTCCATTCCTCTCTTAGTTTTTCATATACTTCCACATTTTCAATGATACATTGTGATTTTTTATGGTGATTTGTCTGACGATTTCCTTTTATAAATACAGGAAAAGAAAAGTCCTGTAATAGATTATCTGTTGAAGGAAGTTCATCATATATTTTCGTAAACGGAGTTCTATCTTTAATAAGAGGATACCAGCATTCAATAGTACTGCATCGAAGGTGTTCTTCTTCTGAGATTAAAGTAACCATCCCAATTTCTTTGAGTGTTTCTTCCACTGAAGCATAATCTACAATTGCACCTATATGTAATAAAACCGGTTCATCTATTCCAGACACCACTGACTTGCACTCAAAGTGGTTTCTAAAATTAAAATCGTATACATCATTTCCTGTCTTGCGTAACAAAACAGAAATTTTACCGATTTTAATAAAGTCATCACTTATTACTCTCAATTCCATAAATCAAGTCTTCTTTCTTCATTAAATAATTACTAAAACTATCAATACATTTCTTTATATAATAGACCATCTGACACATGTTAGCTAAAAATAGGTAAAGCATCGTCCAAAGTGCGTATAATCGTCCTTT